>JAJFUQ010000278.1 GCA_021372355.1 Nocardiaceae bacterium
CCGCGTTCCCACGACGATGAGCCGCCCGTCACGCACGAGGCGGATCACGGCGTCGGCCATCCCGACGGGCAGGTTGCCGGCGCCGTTCGCGGCAACGACGACAGCGTCGGAAGCCTGTGCGGCACAGTCGATCGCATGGCCGTCGGCCCCCATGTAGGCGGTCACCAGAGCGACTTTGACGGCGTGGCCACCGGGCGGTCCGAGCGTCGTCGCCGCCGCGGGCCGTTCCATGACCCTCCAGCCGTGCGACTCGCGCCTGGCCAGGAGTGGAAATCCAGGGGTATCGAACGCGTCGACCAGGGTGCCGGACACCTTCTGCACTCGACGCCCGAGCAGGACCTTGCCGGCGAAAACGACCACGGGTTCCGTCCAACAACCCAGGCGGACCGCGTCGATCGCGCCACGGAGATTGGCCGCTGCATCACTGCCTGGCTCCGCGCCGGGCAACATCGAACCGGTGACCGCCACCGGATACGGCCACGGCCCGGTGTAGGTAAGCCACGCCGCCACCTCTTCGATCGAATCCGTGCCGGTCACGACGATCACGCCACCGACATCCGCCAATTCGGCAAGTCGGCGGCTGACCGCGCGCAGGTGGTCGAAGGTGAGTTCCGAACCGCCCAATTGGGCGATCGGACTCGTGCGGAATTCGACGTCGTGAACACCCGCAAGGTCTGCGATCCCAGCGGCATCGAGCTGCGGCGTGGCGAGCCCACCTTCGGTGACCGCCATGCTGATCGTGCCGCCGAGTGTCACCAGCTCAATCGGTGCCGCCATGGCACTAAGTATTGGCCACCGCGTCACCACAGCCGGATAGTGTGCGATTCATGATGATCGATCACTTCGGGATCAACTGCGCAGACGTCCAGGCGTCGGCGAAGTTCTACGACGTCGTTCTCGGCACCCTCGGCTTCAGTCGGCAGATGGACTACGGCGTCGCGATCGGGTACGGCCGAGATGGCTTCCCCTGGTTCTGGATCAGCAGCTACGAGAACATGCCGCCGAACCGCGAAGTGCACATCGCCTTCAAGGCTCCGGACGCGGCCGCGGTTCGGTCCTTCTATGAGACGGCACTATCTCTCGGCGCGGAATCGCTGCACGCACCGCGCTTGTGGCCCGAGTACCACGAGCATTACTACGGTGCCTTCGTGCGTGACCTCGACGGCAACAACATCGAGGCCGTCACGCACCGGGCGAACGAAGGCGACTAGGCGTCGCCGCTCGCGAAGAGTTCGTCGAGCTTCTCGTACCCTTGGTTGACGCCGTCTTCCATGCCGGTGGCCAGCCACCAATCCCGGTCTTCGATGCTGCCGCACAGCGACTTCTGATGCAGCCGGGTCCGGCCGTCGCCGAGGTCCTCGACCGTCATGGTCTCGAGGGTGACATTTTCCGGCATCTCCTCCCACACGAAGGTCTGCACGACGCGGCTCTCGCTGACCTCGTGGAAGCATCCGCGGAACGCGTAGGAATCGTCGAAGAATCGCCAACTGCCGCCGTCTCGCGCGTCCCAATAGTCGATCTTGATGGCGCTTTCCGCCGGCCCGACCCACTTGGCGTAGATGTCGGGGTCCGTGTGGGCCTTGATGACCTGCGCCGGGCTCGCGGCGAAGTCGCGCGTGATGTAAATGATCGGGAGCGTGGGATCGGCCTCGATCTTCGTCTTGTCAGTCATTCTTCTGCCCTTCTCGGGAGTCACTTGAGTTCATGTCAGCCAGCACGGCGTCGAGGCGCGAGTACCGCTCCTCCGCTCGCTGCTGGTACTTCTCGATCCACTTGGTCATGAGGTCAAAGACCTTTGCTTCCAGATGAACTGGTCGTCTCTGGGCGTCGCGGCTGCGGGTCACGAGACCCGCATCCTCGAGCACTTTGAGGTGCTTCGACACCGCCTGCAGGGATACCCCGTACGGTGCCGCCAACTCCCCAACCGTCGCGTCCCCAACGGCGAGCCGGGCAACCATGTCGCGCCGGGTGGGATCGGCAAGTGCCGCGAAAACGCGGGACAGATTGTCGGTCATGCCTAACCTTTCTCAACCATTTGGTTGATGAAAGGCTAAGCTCGAACGCCGAGCTTTGTCAACCATTTGGTTGAATACCTAGCTGAGCGACAGCCCATGTTCCGCGAGCGCAGCCTCGAGAATTCCCAGCGCCTTCGGCCCGAAGCCGTGGAGTGCTTCCAACTCCGCGCGCGGGACGCCGACGAGGCTGCGAAGTGTCGGGTAACCAGCGGAAGTGAGGGCGCGGGTCGCGGGAGCGCCGATTTTGGGCAGCGTTTCGAGGTCGGTCATCTACTGGCCGTCCCCCAGGACGCGATCGAGGTACGAATTGCGAAAGACTCGGTCGGGGTCGAGTCGGTCTCGTACTGCACAGAATTCGTCGAAGCGCGGATAGACCCCGCGGAGGTATTCGGCGTCACGCGTGTGCATCTTGCCCCAATGCGGTCGACCGCCGAGGTTGACCATGACCTCTTCCACATCCCGGAAGTAGTCGTCCGGTTCGTCGCGGAAGTAGCGGTGCACCGCGACGTAGCCCGAGGTCCTGCCGGAAGCCGTCGAGAGCATGAGGTCATCGGCTGCCGCGGACCGTACCTCGATCGGGAAACTGACCCGATATCCCTTGTCGGCGATAACTTTTCGCACACCTTCGAAGGCCTCGCCGAGCTTCTCGAGTGGGACCGCGTATTCCATCTCGCGGAACCGGACCTTGCGCTCACTGGCGAACACCGCTGCCGATGCGTCCACGATCGTTCGACCGGACAAAGCGTTCCCGGAGATCTTGTTGATCGTCGGGACAGCCTTCGGAAAGCGGGCCGAGAGTCGACACAGACCGCCGAACAGCTTGTTGCTCAGCAATTCGTCGTCCACATAGCGGCGGAGGGCGGACGGGCCCGACGGCTCGACGAGTCCGCTCAGCCGCTTGTTCCGCTTCGTCAGCGCCGCCTCGGTGTGCGGGAACCAGTAGAACTCGAAGTGGTCGTTCGTCTCGATTTCCTCGGGCAGGCGCGCGAGCACGTCGCCCACCTTGGCGGGCTGCTCCGATGCCTCGATCGAGAAAGCCGGGACGCATCGCACGGTGATCTCCGTGACGATGCCGAGCGCACCAAGTCCCAACGCGGCCGCTTGAAGCTCAGTCGGGTCGGTGACCTCGCGCTCCTCGCACGTGCCGGTCACCAGGCGCAACCGGGTGATCTGCGTGCTGATTCCACCGAACGTGACGCCCGTTCCATGGGTTCCCGTTGATGTCGCACCAGCAAGCGTCTGGCGGTCGATGTCGCCGAGATTCGCCATCGCGAGTCCGTGCGGCGCGAGCCAGGCGGGAATCTCGTAGAGGTGCGTTCCAGCGCGGAAGGTCGCGTCGAGACCGTCGATCCGGAGGAGCCCACGCATATTCGTGAGGTCGAGCATCGTCTCCCCCGGCACCGCGATACCCGAGAAGCTATGCCCGGCGCCGACCGCCTTGACCGTCGTTCCCGTCTCGCGTGCGGTCTCGATCGCCGCCGCGACCCCGTCTTCCGACACCGGAGTGAGAACACTTGACGGACTTGAAGATTCGGTACGCCCCCAGTTCTGCCAGGTCACAGGAACGCCTTCCCCTCGCCGCGATAAGTGGGTATCTCATCGACGACCTCATCGCCGTCGACCAGGAAGATCGTGTTGACGTGCTCGCTCAGTTCGCCGGACTTCGTATGCCGAAACCAGACTCGATCGCCGATGCCGAGGGCTCGGGCCGCGTCACCGCGCAGCGGAGTCTGCACCTCTCCTGCCCCCTCGCGACCGACGTAGTTCAGTCCGCTCGGCCACGCGATCAACGGCAGCCGGTCCTCGCCGGGCGGACCCGATGCGATCCAGCCACCGCCGTGACAGGTGACGACATCCGGTCGCGGCTTACGTACGACATTCAGTCCGAAGCCCAACGCCGGCGCGGGACGGAAATGCCGGTAGTGGTCGAAGAGATGACCGCCGAAGAAGCCACTGCCTGCGGCTATGTCGGTGACCGACTGATCAGCAGCAGTCGCCTCGAGCGAGCCCGTCCCGCCGGCGTTGACGAATTCGAGGTCGGCAACCTTGCGGATCGCCGCAATCACGTGACGCCGCCGATTTCGCAGTTCTCGCATGGAAGCGGACTGCATCAGTTGGATCGCCCGACTTTCATTGCCGAGCCCGGCGACTTGCGCCTCGTAGGACATGACGCCGACGAGGCGGAACCCACGACGCTCGTGAATCGTGCGGGCGAGCGACACCGCCTCGTCGACCGTGTGGACCGGGGAACGCAGAACGCCGAGGTCACCCGTAACGGGAAGGCGTAGCGAGGCATCGAGGTCGATCGCGACGCGGACGTCGCCCCGCTTGTCGGCGGACGCCACCGCATCGACGACGTCGAGTTGTTCGATCGAATCGACGAGGATCGTCACCTGTTGCAACGCAGTCGGATTCGCGATGAGTCCGGCGATGGCCGTGCGGTTGACCGTCGGATATCCGACCAGGATGTCCGCGATGCCGTGCTCGGACAGCCAGATCGCTTCCGCCAGGTCGTATGCGAGCACACCGCCGAAGCCAGGCAGCGCCAGAATCGCTTCGATGAGCGGTCGCGCGCGTAATGACTTGCTCGCTACGCGAATCGGCGCACCCTGTGCCCGACGACGAAGGTCGGCGATGTTGTGCAGTAGTGCCGGAACGCTCAGCGCGGCAACCGGCGCATCGAGGTTCGCGGTCGCGACGGTCAGCGAATTCCAGTGCTGGGCCGGCGCCGAAATCCAGAGCTTGTCCTTGGGTGGTTCCGAGGCGAGCAACGACGGTAGGCGCACGAGATCAGGCTATTGAAGAAAACCAGTTGAAGCCCGAGACTCCTCGTCCTAACGTCGAAATCAACCGTTCAGGGAGGGCGTCCGATGGACTGATCATGCGGTGGACCCGCTTTCGGATCATTAATCACGAATCCCGAAGGGACAACCTCATGCCTGATCAATCTCGCGCCAGCCGCCGGGAAGATGCGCCAAAGAAGATGCGCCACAACGAGTCATTGGCACAGCTGATGCAGCGGAAGCAGGGACGCGTCACCAAGGCCCGCTCCGTCACGACCAGTACCCCACAGCACTTCCGCCAGCGCGGCTTCCGCTAACCGCTCTCGAGTGCACAACCCTCGCGGTGACGCCCGAGAGCGTTCCGCGAGGGGTGTGCGCTCGCGATCAGAACACCGTTTTCGTGACCGAACGGACCCCCACGAAGAGCCCGGCCGCTGCAGTGATCGCCGCGGCGACGGCTCCCCATAGGACGCTCGTACCGAGGTCGCCGGCGAAGAGCGTCCGCTCGGCTTCGACGATGTACGTCAGCGGGTTGAACTTCGACAGAACCTGCATCCACCCCGGTCCAGTCTCGAGCGGCAGCATCATGCCCGACAGGATCAGGAGCGGAAACAGCAGAGTCTGCTGAACTGCCCAGAAGATCCACTCCGTTTTACGTGCCGCGATGGCAAGCGCATACGACAGCGCACCGACTCCGACTCCGAATACACCGAGGATGAGCAGGCCCACCACGATGTGCGCTGGATAGAGATGGAAGCCGAACGGTGCCGCGATGAGCGTGATGATCAACGCCTGCACGACAAGCGGCGTCATTTCCTTGAGCGCGCGACCGATCAGGAGCGCAGGTCGCGACAACGGCGTGGCCAGGATGCGCTCGAAAGCGCCGGTCATTATCTCGTACTGCAGGTTCGAGCCGGTCATGGACGTGCCGAACATTGTGATCATGACGACGACGCCGGGCAGGAACCACTGCAGCGACGAACCTCCGAATGCGCCGGCCGCACCGGACCCGGCAACGCCGTTGAGGAGCGGACCGAACAGTCCGAGGAAGACCAGCGGCTGGATGAGCGAGAAGATCAGCGAGAACGGATCACGCAGGATCGTGAGCATTTCCCGCTGCCACACGAAGCGGGTGTCAGAAAGTACCGCAGTCATCACGCATCGCCCCCTTCGCGCAGGCTTCGACCGGTCAGATTCAGGAACACGTCGTCGAGGGTCGGCTGGTGCAAGGTTGCGGACAGCACGTCGATCCCCTTGTTGTGCAAAGCATTCAGCAGTTTCGGAAGCGTTCGGTCGCCGGCGTCGACACGAACGCTGATCGTGTTCGACGTGGTGTCGAGAATCGTTCCGGCGTTTGCGACGACCTCGCTGGCGAGTGCAACGTCGGATTCGTCGACCGTCACGGCGATCCGGTCACCGGCTTGCTGAGCCTTGAGTCGCTCGGCAGTGTCGTCGGCGATGATGCGGCCGTGGTCGATGATGACGATCCGCTCAGCCATCGAGTCCGCTTCCTCGAGGTAGTGCGTCGTCAGCACGATCGTCGTGCCGCGCTCCTCGCGCAGGCGGGTGATGTGTTCCCACAGGTTGGCGCGGTTCTGTGGGTCCATACCCGTCGACGGCTCGTCGAGGAACAGCAGATCGGGCGCGTGAATGATGCCGAGCGCGATGTCCAGTCGACGCTTCTGTCCACCGGAAAGCGTGCTCACCTTCCGCAGTTCCATGCCCTCGAGGGACAGCGTCGAGAGCAATTCCTTGCCTCGCTCCGTCACCTCGTCTTTCGACAATCCATAGAACCGGCCTTGCATGCGCAGTTCGTCCCAGACGCGGTAGTTGTAGCCCGCACCTGGGTTCTGGCCGATGTAGCCGATCTTCTTGCGAACCCCCGCGGGATTCTTGGTGACGTCGATGCCGGCGACGCGAGCGGTCCCACTGGTGGGTGGGAGGAGGCTCGTGAGCATCCGGAGGGTCGTCGACTTGCCGGCGCCGTTGGGACCGAGAAGTGCGACGAGTTCGCCCTTTTGAACGTCGAGGTCGATGCCTTTGACGGCTTCCACGACCTGCTTGCCTGTCGTAAATGTTCTGGTGAGTTTCTCGGTGTGAATCATTCCCAGCCCTTTTTCCGTACAGCATACCGAGTTACGATTAACACCGTACACTGTACGCATTGGTGGTTCAAGTGACAGAATCCAATCCCGTGAGCAGCCCATACGAAGGCGACCCGAGCGAATGGGGCACACCCGCAGGTCGGGCGATGATCGAACTGCTGTGGAATCCGCCCATGCCCGGCACTCGTGGCCCAAAGCAGCGGCTTTCGCTCGATCAGATCATCGGCGCCGCGATGGAGATCGCGGCGGCAGACGGGGTCGACAAGCTGTCGATGCGCGCGCTCGCGACCAAACTCGGCGTGGGCGCGATGACGATCTACACCTACGTGCCCGGGCGTGACGAACTGTTCGAGTTGATGATCGATCGCGCGTGGGCTTCGAGACGGCCTGCTGATCGATCGCTCCCCTGGCGCGCGCAGATCGAGTTTCATGCGCGCGAAGCGTGGGCGATGTACGAGCGGTACCCCTGGATGATTCAGTCGAACCTCTGGCGGATGCCGTTGGGGCCCAACGTGCTCGACATTCAGGAGGATCTCTACCGCGCCGCCAACCTCACCGGGCTCCCCCCGGCAGACGTTGCCCGGGTCACCGGACTCGTTGAATCGCACGTGTTCGGTATTGCCCGAAGCAAGATCACCGACACCCGAATGTCTGCCACCACGGGCATGAGCGCGGACGACTACTGGGAATCGCGATCGAGCTTCTGGGGGACCTACTACTCGGCGGAACGCTTCCCCACCATGACGTTCCTGTGGGAAGAAAAAGCCTTCGACCAGGGCATGGACGAAGGCTTCGAGTTCGGGCTAGCGCGGTTGCTGGATGGGGTTGAGTTGTTGATAGCGCGTCTTGAGCTCTGAACTTTGTTTGTCGGAGAGGCCGTGCATGGCGAGGTAGTTGGAAGCTGCCGCATTATCTTCCGCCTCGAAATGCTGGATGGCCTTGAGGAAAAGCTCGCTCAGCTCCTCGCCGACCTCGATGAACTGATTGAGACGTTCCTGTAAACCGGCTCCCAACTCCGGGTCTGTCGCCTTCTTGTCGAACTTGGCCGCCAGCTGCATTGCAGAATTCAGGTCAGAGAAGCCTTGGGCCTTTGGAATCAGGAGAGACTGGTTGTACATGCCCTTGAGTTGTTCGAGCCACTTTCGTACGACTTCGTGCGCCTGGATTACGCCCGACGAATCGAGCAAGAGCTCTCCGTCAGAGGCTTGTTGAAAATACGCGTCAAACATTCGGCGAGTCCTTATTGAGGCAGATATGGCAGCAGACGGCGAGCGGTGTCGAGCGCCGGCCCGCACGTCTCACGACTTAAATCTCGAGTTCCAACGACGACATGCACCGACCCTCGCGCGGTATCAAAGCCAACGGTGCAGCTGGACCGAGTGTTCGCCACTTCGAGATATATGAGTCCATGACGCCCGCTGACATTGGCATCTTGAAAGCCGGTCTTCGTAGGGTTGCGACGAAAATCGGCCACCCGCCGCTCGGTTGAGAGCACACCCAACGAATACGGATCTGTGTCGAGTAGCCATCCACACATATGCCAGTCGGGGAATTGCACCGCATCATCCTTCGTCTCAGGCTTCGCCCCCGCCTCTCTCAAAGCCTGATCCGACAACTCGGTGCACGGGTCCCAGAAGTGAGCTTCGACAGCCTTGCCCTGAACAGCGCACCCACTAACAAGGGCGACGAGCATCAAAGCCGACACGGCAGTTCGCAAATCACTTACCTCCCGCCCACACTGACGCACCAGATTCCCCTACGGTTCCATGTCGATCCGCGACGGCCCCTGAAGGGCCGAGCCTGCC
>JAJFUQ010000280.1 GCA_021372355.1 Nocardiaceae bacterium
CTCGCCCCGCCCGCCTATGGTCCGCTCACCACCTTTGCCGTGCGTGAGACGGACGACCGCATCGAGGTCGCGATCCCGGAGGATTTCTAGCGCCGCCGCGTCGAATTTGGACTATGCGCCTCTGGGCCGATACCAAGGGGCGCGCCGCCCATCGACATCCCGGTACCGAAGCTCGAACTGACGGGATTCGTGCAGTACCTGCCGCCAGCTGCTGCAGCCGTACTTGGTGGGTAGTTGCTCGGGGTGTCGCTCGGTAATCCAGCGCCCAGCCGATGCGACGGGCGTCCAGCCCTCGACGGTCAGCTCTCCAGCAGCTTCACGCAGCACGCGGACGATTCCCGCAGCAAGCCAGTCCACGGTGCCATCGGGAGCGATGCCGTTGACGACCAGGTCGCGGAACGCATCCGACCGGACAAACTCCGCCGCTAGCTGTCGCGTCTGTTCCATGTGCTCAGCCCATTCGCGAAGTTGCTCGAAGTGCTGGTCGATACGGCTGTAGGCAGCAATCAGCGCATCGTTCGCGCCACGACATCCGTCTAGACTCCACAAGTCGTGCTGATCGATGAAGTGGTGCACCAGGTTGTTCCGCAGCAGCACCAGTTCCTTCAGATCGGCCTCCGTCCGTGCGTAGTCTTCAGCGGACATGCTCATTTGCGTCCGCATCCTGAACGACATGACGTCGGCGGGTGCGTCGCCGGTGACCTCGTCGGAAGTGTCGACTTCGTCGGTCACAACGTACGACCCGACGAAGTAGCCGACGAGGGTGCCAAGCGTCTTCGTGGCGGCGGCAGCAATGCGCTCCGCTCGGATCGACTCCAGCGCATGGACCGGTCCAGCGATGTCGTGATGCGCCACGAAGGCCTTGATCAGGCGCTCGTACTGCTGCAAACGAAGCAGACAGCGGCCGAGCAGCCGCTGAACCTCTCGCTGAGAGGCCTGCACTTCGCCGTCGACGGGTGGTGTCGTCATGGCATTGGTCCGCGGCGCTTACCGAGCCGGCATCTGTAGAGAGATTCTCATTGTGCTCATGCCCCAAGTGTGGATTCTTGGCAAAAGGCGACAAGCACGCGATGCCGAACGGGGGCAACCATTCCCGCCCCGAACAACCACCCGCTCGATCGGGACTTGGCGATCGCATCCGCCGTTAGCAGAGATAGATTTTCTGGCTGGCGGCTTTGGTGAAAGGGACCGTGATTCGATGGTCATGGTTCAGCGCACCCAGCGACGGGCATCTTTGAGGAGTAGTAACAATTGCTGCTCGCGCAGCGGCGATGCGATGAATCCGAACCGGGTGTAAAAGCGCGCCGCTTCCTCATCGATGGGGTGGGTCAGCATCGCCCGGATGCCGGCCTGCTCCGCAATCAGCATCGTGCGCCGGATGGCGTCCTGCAGCATGCCAGAGCCTATACCGCGCTTCTGATCCTGCCGGGACACGGCCAGCCTGGCCAGGATCACCACCGGTACCGGGTATTGCCCCATCCCTTTGCGGATACGATCGGGCGCTTCCAGGGCGTCGACCTGGCCGACGGTTAAACTGAAGTAGCCAGCGACTCGGCCGTCGTCCGCCACCACAAAGGTCTTGGCCGAGCCGCTGCCTTGCGCTTGCCGGGCGTAACGCAAGAGCCAGTCGTTCAGTGCGGGCTTGCCGCAGTCGAAATCGTCAAGTCGATGCTCGGCCCCCAAGGGTTCCGGCCGCGACAAACTCACGGACTGTCCCAGGGTGCCTTGCGGCTGAACAGATCGGCCAGGCCTGCATTGGGCTGCTCGGGGCGATCCAGTAGATCCAGCAGGGCTTGGTATTGGCTGCCCGGGACCATAAACAGGCGCTGATCCAGCAGGGTTTGCTCGGCCGCCAGGCAGGCGCTGTCGAGGATGAAGTCGGTCAGTGACTTGTGGGCCACCTCGGCGGCACGACGCAGCACCACCTCCTGTTCGGGGGTGGCACGCAGCCCGAGGCGGGCCGACCGGGCGGAAGATGAGGATGCGGCGGCAGCCATGGCAGCACCTGTGTTGTTAGATCAATTGCCGCAATGTTAGTACGGGAGACGCACGTCGTCCAGTTGCGACGGCGACCGGTCACTCAGTTGACGATCGCTGTACAGCGTAAGTTTTTGAGTGTTGTGTGGCGCCGTCTGCGCCTATCGCAGGCCAAGCGGAAAAGCGATGCATCTGCCGGGAAAGCCGTTGATTCCGTCGGTATCGGAAGATGACAAGCGCACTGCGCCGGACCACCGCGTGGCGCGGAATTTCAGGCAAGAAAAAGGCCCGGAGATTATCCCAGCCTTTCGGTTTGGTGGCGGAGATTAGACTGAACCCCGCCGGCATTCATATCAGGTAAGGAAGTGGCCGATAAGGATGGGGCTGTAGGGGCGCTCCTGCACCTCCATCGCAGCGGCAAGAATGGTTGTTCCAATGTTGTTCTGTTATTTCTTGACTAGCCGATTCGGCACGCCTAAGATGACGTCCTGAACAACTTCAGAACAACGAGGTGAAACATGAGAAAGCGGTTCGTGGCAAGCCTGAGTAGATCGCAAGGCCGCAATGCGTGGGCAGTGATCTTTCGGCATCCGATTAGGGTTGACCCAAACACGGGTAATGGGGGGCTTCGGGTCCGGCAGGGGCTGGGCACCGCCGACGAGGCGGAAGCGAGCGATCTGAAGGAGCAACTCAACCAACTTCTCGCGGACGAGACCTTTTGGAGCCTGCCCGCCCGGGCGGAGGCCGAAAAGCGGTTTCACAGCCGGGTGGTAGAAATCTTCTACCATGGCATGGAGCCGGAGCAGAGTGATTTCGGCGCGATACGCGACTCGATCATCCCGCTGCGAACGTCTGCTAACTCCGACTACCGGAGGGTTTTGCTCCTCGGCACCACCGGTGCCGGGAAGACGACGCTCCTGAGGCAACTGATCGGTACCGACCCAGCGACCGAGCGCTTTCCGTCGACTTCAACGGCAAAAACCACGGTTCACGAGACCGAGGTCTTATTGGCCGAAGGCCCCTATCGAACCATTGTGACGTTCTTTCCCGTCGACGAGGTCCGCGAGCATCTGAACGAGTGCATCTCCGAGGCCGTACTTTCCGCCTACCGTGGCGACAGTGATGACGAAGTCCTGCGCAAGCTGCTGATGCACGTGAACCAGCGGTTCCGCTTCAACTACGTGCTGGGCAACGGACCTCAGTCGGCGGATGCGGACGATGACGAAGACGGCGATGACGAAGACGATGCTGGGGAGCCCACGGATGAAGCCACCGCAGACAGCGCCATCGACCTCGAGGCTACGAACGCGTTATTGACCAAGACGCTGGCTGCTCTGCGCGCCATAGCCGCAAGTCACGGCGATCTGCTCAAGGCGGAGCTCGGCGCCATCGATGAGAAGGATCAGCGGGTCGTTGACGAGTTGTTCGAAGAGGAGCTGGATCGCCGGCTGCGTGAGGACGAGGAGTTCCACCGGATTAGCGATGATCTCATGGACGAGATCGAAAAGCGCTTTGATCTGCTTACTGTTGGTACTGTGAGGCGTAATAAGCAGGGCTGGCCACAGTCTTGGTCATGGGAGACCGACGACCGCGCGGACTTCATCAAGACCGTCACGCGCTTCTCCAGCAATCACGCCCCGCGTTTCGGACGCCTGCTGACGCCCCTCGTAAACGGCGTTCGGGTGTCGGGCGCATTTCTGCCTGCCTGGAACGGAGGCCAGCAACCCAAGCTGGTGCTGCTCGACGGTGAAGGCTTGGGCCACACGCCCAAATCGGTCGCCGCCATCTCGACCTCACTCACGCGGCGCATCGAGTCGACCGATGCCATCGTGCTCGTCGACAACGCAGTGCAGCCGATGCAGGCCGCACCGGTGGCCGCCATGAAGGAGATGATCACCTCGGGCAGCGCCAGCAAGCTGCTGCTCGTGTTCACGCACTTCGACGAGGTCAAGGGCGACAACCTGCCCAATGCCGCGGCCAAGGAGCAGCACGTCCTCGCTTCCGCCGAAAACGTCTTGGCTTCCATCGGCGAGGAGCTTGGCCCGTTTGCGGAACGCGTGCTTCGACTCAGGTTGAAGGAGGCCTGCTTCTTCGTCGGTGGCATCGATGAGAACCTCGACGGCTCGAAGAAGGCCCACAAGCGGACCGTCGCCCAACTGCAGGCTCTCCTGGCTGCCGTTGACAGCATCGTCGAGAAGCCCACGCCAGTCGAATCGAAGCCCGTGTACGACCGCATGAACCTCGTCCTGGCGGTGAAGAATGCGGCCGAAAGTTTCCATGAGGCGTGGTGGCCGCGTCTGGGTCTTGCGTACAAGCCGGGCGTCGGCAAGGAGCACTGGAAGCGCATCTGGGCGCTGAGTCGTCGACTCAGCACGCCTGGACTGGGTGATGAGTACGACAACCTCAAGCCCGTAGCGGACTTGCGCAAGCAGCTTCAGGACCGGCTGTATGTGCTGTTGCAGAACCCGCTCCGTTGGGACCCGGCCGAGCCGACTGATGATGCGCATAAACAGCAGGTCTTCGACGGTTTGGCCAATGCGCTGTCTGCTAAGATCCTGAATCTTGCTACAAGGCGAGTTCGAGCCGAGCAGATGTCGGAATGGCAGTCAGCGTTCAACCAGTCAGGGCGTGGGTCCAGCTACGCGCGTGCCGTGATCATTGGAGAGCGCATTTACGAGCGTGCGGCCCCGATTCCCGATGTCACGCCATCGCCGGATCGCAATTCATTTCTGCACGAAGTGGCGTCAGTGGTGGAGGCCGCCTGCGAGGAGATCGGTGCCAAGCTGGCATAGCGGCAGGGAGGTAAAGACGACTTTCCCGCGACATCTCGACTCCAGGCGGCATCAAAAGGAGGTCGAAAACGGAACGCACGACGTCCGTAATGTGTCCGTTGCCTTAGGCGACCTAGTGCGCGTCTGGAGTGCAATTCGCTTCGAGAGAAATTCGCGCCAAGTCGTTTTGGCGTCAGGATATTTAGGCCATAACGTCGATTAGCGAAACGGCCTCGAAATCCGGAAATGAAAAAGGCCAACCGGGAACGGTTGGCCTTGAATCCATTTGGTGGAGCGGAGGAGGATCGAACTCCCGACCTTCGCATTGCGAACGCGACGCTCTCCCAGCTGAGCTACCGCCCCAAATGAACGGCCTAATATAGCGGATTAGGCGCCGTTGCGATAGCGCCTGGCGGCGTTTTCATGGCGCGCTGTCGTAGCCGGTCAGTTCGACGTAACCCTGCCCGGCGATGGGGCGGCCGTGCTGCTCGCCGCGGGCGCTGACGGCGCCTTCCCAGTAGCGCACGGCGAGGTTCAGCTCCTGATCGGCGAGGATCGGCTGCAGTTCGAGTCGAAGTCCCCGCTCAGGTACCCATAGCTCCCAGCCGGCGGGATAGCGGATGCCGGTGTGCGAGCTGCGCCAGTGACCCGTTTCGTGGATCGCGACGTCGCTCGCGGCGAGCGGCCGGCTGTTTCCGTCCGGATCGACCCAGACGCCGTAGTCGAAGGGATTCGGCGCACCGTCGCGGCGGCGGATGCGGCAGAACATGAGCTCGCTGCCGTCGTCGAGCTGCAAGCCGAACCAGTCCCAGCCGCTGCGTTCCGGCCCCAGGGCGGAGGTGCCCCATTCCCGGTCGAGCCAGGATTCGCCCTCGACTGTGAAGCGCTCGCCG
>JAJFUQ010000012.1 GCA_021372355.1 Nocardiaceae bacterium
CGTCAGCGCGGCGCAGCTTGCGCACGACGTCCTCAGCGGAATGCTTCTTCCGGCCAGCCATGTGCTTAATAGTCCCTTCCGGCCCGATTCCGGGCTACAGGACTCTAAAACAGGGCGGACTCATTCACCGGGGACACGCCAACACCGTAATGCATCTGGTGAATCAATACGCCCTCTCCTGACAGCGGCTTCGATGCTCGATCGATTCGTCCGTCTAGCAACATGTTTCGGCATGATCGCCTCCTTTGCGTGAACTGCCTTGCTGGCGGATCGGCTCGTCAGTACAAACGCCTGGCCGATCGACTCTGGCAACTCTGACGGGATCGGACAGGCGTCGATTCGTCATGTGACAAGCTCAGCAGGTGAGCGACGAAAGCCTCGATCATTGGTGGTTCTGCGTAGAACATCAACGCCCTGAGCACGGAAACTCGTGTGGCTCCCCCGACCGGCTTGGACCGTTTCCCGACGAAGCCACTGCCGCACGGGCACCACAGATCGCGAAGGCGCGGACCGAAGCAGCTGACGCCTACGACGAAGAAGGCTAGTCACTCGATCTCGATCAACGTCCCCTTCGACCCTCAGCGTGGCCGCGAGCCAATCCTGTGATTCGCCTCGGAGGGTGTTCACGTAAGTAATGAGCAACTCCCGGCCAATGAAGCCGAGCGAGGTCCGAAGCCGTCGCGTGAAGGACTCCTCGCACCCGCTCGTCGGTGACGCGAATGACCCCGCCGCTCCTCTTGCGCCGACGAATATGCGCAGATCGAATATGCCGCGATAGCGGTAAGAGACTGCAAGACGCATCTCCTCTGGCCGATGTCTTCCCATGTGCAGCAAGTCCGAGGCATGACGAACGACTCGGGTTCTCTGGTGCTTGAAACGAATCTGTCGCCCAACCTCGCGAGGTTGGGCGACAGATTTCGAACAGCCTGTTTAAGTGGGCGGTTCAGACCTTGTTGGCGAGCACGTCGAGTTCGCTGATTTCGGGCGGGGTCGCGAAGAGTTCCTCGGCGCGTTCGCCGAGGGCCTTGCCGACTGGCCCATTGAGATGTGTTTCGCGGGCGGCTTGGTCCGGGAATGCGTCGATGATGCCGAACGTCGAGGGGCCGAACCGTACCGCGAACCAAGGCTTCGTGCCAGGTTCCTGCTCGACGAGTGGGAGCGCAGATAGGAGGAATTCCACGACCGCGTCTTCCTTGCCGGGTTTGGCTTCAAGTTTGACTAGAAGAGCCTTGGTGGCCATGTGGGTCCTCTGTTCTAAAGTGTGTGTCTAGCGTCACACCGTCGAACGGTGATAGCAAGCAGTCGCCCGAACTCACATGGAATCAATGGGAGGCCGAGGCACGCCTTGCGATGCAGACGATCAGCGTGGTCCGTGATAGTTGCGCCCTAGCTGCGACAAGCCATGCCGCTATTCCGACACCCACAATGATCAGTGGGAGGGTCGTCAATCGCACGAATTGCTGCAACTCGTCCCACTCGAACAGCCGGACGAGGAGGCCGTCTCCGCTGCGCCAGTCACCGCCGCAGCGACCGCACATGAGCCGTTCCGAGCCGATCGCTGGTCCGATGACGATTGAGCTGAGCGCGTACACGGCCGCGACGGATCGAGGTGCTCGCCGGGAACTCCACCCAGGGGGTGTGTTCGGCCACCTGGCACGGTCGAATCGTCGTGAGGGGTGTTTCGCCCACCTGACCGTCCTTGCCGACGGTGGTAGGTGCCCGACCCCTTCAGGAGCGACCAACAGCGAGGTCTCCCGAAATGGCACTCCGTCTAGCAGGTAACCCACCGCAAGTTTTGTTTGATCACTGAAAGGCTTCAGCGGCCCGAGGCATCCGGTATTCCGGCGAACGTGACGAGACTAGTTCGAATTCGACTCAGTTGCTTTGATCGCGGCTCGAATGACTTCTGCGCACCGGTTCGGGCTGTCGATCATCGGGACGTGACCGACTCCGGGAATCACGAAGTATTGAGCGCCTGGAATCCGTTGCCGCGCGATCGCGCCGTTCACGGCCGGTGGGAACAGTCTGTCCTTTTCGGACCACGCCAACGTAATGGGACACGGAAGCGCCGGCATCGGTTCGACGTTCTCGGGCGTGGCGAATAGGCCCGCGGCGGCCGGGCAGTCAACGAGATCGTTGATGATCGTGAGTGCTTGAGCGTGGCTGAGTCGGTCACCATGCTCAGCGACGTCGCGCAGCATCAACTTGCGGGCAACCGGCAGCCGGCTGACCACCGGCGCGATGGGTTTCGTCAGCTCCGCGAGCCGCTTGGCGTGGATCAACGTGTTCGTTGCACCCAGCTCGTCGTCGGTACCGCGATCCCAAAACCCGGCCGGCGACAAGGCGCATACCGATCGCGCTCTCCCCCGCCGGGCGAGCTCGATAGCCATCCACCCGCCCATGGAGTTTCCGGCAATGTGCACGCGCGATAGCCCGCGATCATCCAGAAGTTTCTCCGTCACGTCGACCAGCTGCTTGATCGTTGCCGCACCCGCAAGTGTGGGACCGCCGCGATGCCCGGCAGCGGTCGGAACGATGAGATCGAAGTCGTCTGCCAACAGGGGCACGAGCTCGTCCCACGCAGATGCTGACATCGTCACGCCATGGAGCAGGAGCAAAGGAGGCTTGGATGACATGCACGTGCTCCGTGATCGTTGGTTTCAGCGCCGAACGCAGGCAAACGTGGCACCAATCGATGTAAGTTTGTATACAAACAGTGTTTGTTGTCAATCATGAAATCGGAGCCGGATGACGGAGTTCGGTCGAGAACTAGGCCCGCTGAAACGTGCGCTCACGCGGGCGGCCCGGGCTGCGGCACAGCTGCCCGATATTCCTGAGGCTCAGATCGAGGTACTGCGCCTTCTTGAAGAGCGTTCGTTCACAACCAATGAACTTGCAATAACACTTCAACTGGCACGGTCAACGGTAAGCAACCTACTTAGCGCGATGCAGCGGGCAGGTCTCGTTGAACTGCTACGAAGAAGCGACGACAAGCGAATCGTTTCTGTCGTGGCCACTGCGAAGGCGATCGAACTTCTCGCCGCCTACGACAGGCAGGTCGAACAGGTCCTGGAGGCCGCACTTCAGCGCTTGACTGCGACAGAGCGACAGGCAGTGCAGAATGTCGGCCCAGTGATGGGCCGACTGGTGAAGCTCCTCCAGAACCCCTAAGCCTCAGCCTGCTATGGCGTGCGGAGCGGCTCGCTACCGAGGCCGGCTGCCAGGGTCGCCGGTGATGCGGTGCGGCGTGGCCAGGTCCAGGCGGAGCGCAGGATGAACGCCAGTAGCAGCACCTCGAGTCCGATGGAGAGGCCGTAGAAGTAGGAGTAGGTCCCGGACTCCCCTGCCGCGTTGTACATCGAGACGGGGATGTAGAGCGTTGCCACCACGAGGTTGATAGTGCGGTTGGCGCGGGCCGGCAGTGTCGTGGAGAGCAGGATCATGAGGATGGGGAAGGCCATGAGCGTGAGCGCAATGGCGACAAAGGCTGGACCGGTATCGAACTGGTGGACGGTGCCGGCCAGGATGTCGTCGACGAAGCCGGGCTTATACAGCGCGAGATAGTCGACGTAGATGTAGAAGAACATGAAGCTGGTCCACGCTGCTGCGAGCTTGACCTGCACGGGCATGCGCAGATCTTCCAGCGTGCTCTTGGACGGTGGATTCTCTAGCGCGGTGTGGGATTCGGGCGTTCTCATCACAATGTTCCTCGGCTTGATGGGGTCAGTGCTTCCACCTTCACCGATGCCGGCTGTGGGCACATCAGCCCCGGAGCCTGATTCGACCTGGTCGTTGGCACAGTCATGCTCTTGTACTTTCGGCGGATACGCCGATCACTCGGGCTGCCTAGGCTGATCGGATGGCCGCCAACGCACTCCGCTCGCTGTGGGCCGAACCGCGACCCATGAACGCTCCGGACCGAGGGCCCCGCGACTGGGCCCTGGTCGCAGTACTGATCTGCTGGTCCGTGGTGGAAGTGGTGCTTCGCCAGGACCTGGCGCCGCTTCCGCTTCTGCTGCTCGAGGTGCTCGCGGTCCTCGGCCCCCTGCTGTGGCGACGTATGCACCCGCTCCTCGCGGTTGCGGTCTCCATCGGCACGTTGACGATCGTCGACATCATCAGAATCCTCACCGGGTCGCATGGCGCCCTGCTGAACAGCAGCATCGCGGTGCTGATCCTGGCCTACGCCCTGTTCCGATGGGGCTCCGGTCGGGAAGCCGCAATCGGCCTCGGCATCATCCTGCTCTGGCTAGCCATCATGACCACCCAGGGCGTCGACCACACCACCTTGGCGGAGGCGGTCGCAGGATATGCGTTCTTCCTGTTCGCCGCTGCGCTCGGCGCCGCTATCCGCTATCGCACGAAGATCCGCATCCGCGACATCGACCAAGCCAAGGCCCGCGAACGCGAACAGCTCGCTCGTGAACTCCACGACACGGTCGCCCACCACGTCTCGGGCATCGCCATCCAGGCCCAAGCAGGACGTGCCGTCGCGGCCTCCCATCCCGAGCGTGCCATCGAGGCCCTGGCCACCATCGAGGACGCAGCGACCCGCACCCTCACCGAGCTGCGCGCGATCGTCGGCG
Source organism: Nocardiaceae bacterium (assembly GCA_021372355.1). Lineage (GTDB taxonomy): Bacteria > Actinomycetota > Actinomycetes > Mycobacteriales > Mycobacteriaceae > Smaragdicoccus. The sequence continues at coordinate 4,587 of JAJFUQ010000012.1, forward strand.
TGCTCCGCACCTCACAGCCCACCGAGTTCGCGCCGCAGCCGGGCGTCGCCGAAGTCGCTGCGCTCGCCACCGGGGCGAGCGCAGCGACGGGGAATGTCACCGATGGCCAGATGCGTCCCCGCGTCGAGGTGACCATCTCCGGCGAGTTCGACGACCTCAGCCCGGCGGTCGGGGCCGCGATCTACCGTCTGGCCCAGGAGTCCATCACCAACGCTCGAAGGCACGCCCGTCACGCGACCATGGTCACCGTCGCCGTCACCGGCGGCGCCGAGCAGGTACGGCTGACCATCGACGACGACGGCTCCGCGGCTGGCGCCCGCGCCCCGGAAGGCTATGGCCTGGTGGGCATGGCCGAACGCGCCGCACTGCTCGGCGGTACCTTCCACGCAGGCCCGGCCGCCGACCGTGGCTGGCGGGTTGAGGCGGTCCTGCCCCGAACCGGGACGCCGCGATGAGCATCCGGGTCCTCATCGCCGACGACCAGCCCATCGTGCGCACTGGGCTGACGATGCTGCTCGACGCCCAACCCGACATCGAAGTGGTCGGCGCGGCCGCCGACGGGCGCGAGGCAGTCCGCCTGGCGCTCCAGCTGCGCCCCGACGTCGGCCTGTTCGACATCCGAATGCCGCTGATGGACGGCATCGAAGCGACCCGACGACTCGCCGGCCCCGACGTCACCGATCCCCTGCCGATCGTGGTCATCACCACCTTCGACCTCGACGAGTATGTCCACGGCGCGCTCAAAGCCGGCGCCCGCGGGTTCCTGCTCAAGGACGCCGGACCCGCCCTGCTGACCCAGGCCATTCACGCCGCCGCCGACGGAGACGCACTGATCGCACCCAGCGTGACTGTCCGACTGCTCGCAGCGTTCGCCCACGCACAGACCTCATCACCGAGGCAGCCGATCGAACCGCTCACCGCCCGCGAGGAAGAAGTCCTCCTGCCGGTAGCCCAAGGCCGCACCAACAATGAGATCGCCAGCGAGCTCTACATCACCCCGAGCACTGTCAAAGCCCACCTCGCCAGCCTCATGCGAAAGCTCGGAGCCCGAAACCGCGTCGAGGTCGCTATGTGGGCCCACGAGACGGGCCGTATCTGACTGCCGCCTTTCGGCAGACGCTGACTCTCCGCTGATGGCCTCGACGAGGGCTCACACTCGGGATGCGACCGCCCGTGCCGCGGCTTCGAGATCGGCAAGCGAACTCGCCAGGTAGGTCGCCATTTTCTGCAGGTGCGGTAGTTGGTCACGGCATCCAACGAGTCCGATGTTCAGCCGACCGCCGGTCGAGAACGCGGTGATGTTCAGGGCCTGGCCGTGCATGAGCATCGACAGCGGGTAAACCTCTTCCACCATCGCTCCGCCGAGGTAGTGCGGCGCGGACGGGCCAGGAACGTTCGACAGCACGAGATTCGCGTGCGGCAGACCGCCTCGGCCCGCGATCCCGAGCAGTGACTGCGCCACCAACGGGCCTGCGATGAGGACAGCTTCGCGTTCTCTCGTCGCGGGCGATTTCCGCATCAAGGCTTCTTTGCCGTCGCTGGTGGATCGATTGATCGCGAGGAGACGCTCGACCGGATCGGCGAGCTCGGTGTGCAGTTTGGCGATGACCATGCTGACTGCGTTGCCGCCCGAGGCCACACCTGGCTGGCGTATGGACACTGGGACGCCAGCGGTGAGGCTTCGGACCTGAGGCTCCCCGATCTCCTCGAGGTAGCGGCGCAGGGCCGCGGCACAGATCGCGAGAAAGACGTCGTTGAGCGTGACCCCATACGCGCGCGAGACGGCCTTGAGTCGAGTCAGCTCATAGGTTTGAGTGACCGCGCGGCGCTGGCGACTGATCCTGCCGTTGAGCGTCGGCGAGACCGGCCCGCGAAATGGCATGACGTTCTTGGGGTCGCGCGAGTCCGATACCTTCTTGGCGGCGTCGAGCAGGAGCCTGCCGGCGTCGGACGCCCCGGTGACGATTCCTCGGAGACGTGTGGCAAACGTCGGTTCGCTCGGACTGCCGGTGTTTCCGGTGTGCGGGTCGACCGTCCAGATGGGACGCGGGATGGGGTTGTCCGGGTCTGTGCTCAGGCTCTTGATGAAGGCCTGGGTTCCGGCAACGCCGTCCATGAGCGCGTGGTGAACCTTGAAGTACAGCGCGAACCGACCGTCCTCGAGTCCTTCGATGAGGTGTTGTTCCCACATCGGACGGCTCGGGTCCAACGGACGCGAGTGGAGCCTGGAGATGAGGATGCCCAGCTCGCGTTGACTGCCCGGACGAGGCAAGGCCGAGTGCCGGAAGTGGTAGTCCAGGTCCACATCGGCGGGGTCGAGCTGCAGCCACGGCCCGAGCAGCAGCGGCGGACGGTGGTGCGCCAAGGTGTAGGTGAACGTCGGGGCGACGTCGTGTCGTTTACGCATGCTCGCGACGAGTTCACGAACGAAGTCGGGGCCCGCCCCCTCGGGCGGGGTGAAGATCGCCAGGAGCCCGACGTGGCAGTACGCCTCGTCGGATTCGAAGAGGAAGAACCCACGGTCGACGAGATTGAGCGGATGCTTGACCGGGCTACGGGTGTGCTTACTCATGCGGACTGCCCCGATGGCACGCGTGTCCCCCGCAGCGCCTTCTTGTCGATCTTGCCGACGGCGTTCTTGGGCAGCGCGTCCAGGACGTGGATTGTCTGGGGGCGCTTGTACTTGCTCAGATGAGTGGCGCACCGCTCTTCGAGCTGTTGCAGATCAATGGTCGAACCCGGTCGCGGTTGCACGTATGCGACCACGATCTCGCCCCAGGTTGCGTCGGGAACGCCGATGACGGCGGCCTCGAGAACTGCAGGTTCGGCGGCGAGCACGTCCTCGATTTCCTTGGGGTAGATGTTCTCCCCACCCCGGATGATCATCTCCTTGGACCGACCCACCAGGCTCAGGTAGCCGTCGGCGTCCAGGTACCCGACGTCACCGGTACGCAGCCATCCATCGACGATGACCGCTGCGGTGTCATCGGCGCGTCCGAGGTAACCACGCATGACGTTCGGGCCTCGCACCACGACCTCCCCGTTCTCGCCCTGGGGAACTTCGTTGCCGTCGGAATCGACGATGCGCAACGCCTGGCCAGGGAACGGACGTCCGACGGTGCCGGCTTTGCGCGGCCCGGAGACTGGATTGATCGTCGAGCCGCAGGTTCCTTCGGAGAGGCCGTAGCCCTCGAGAAGTGGGAATCCGTAGCGGTTCTCGAAGCGGGCCAGCAGTTCGGCCGACGCCGGCGCGGCTCCGCACACGGCGAATCGAACCGACGAGGTATCGGGCTTCACCTCGTCTGGCAGTGCAGCGAGCATGCTGTAGATCGTCGGCACGGCGCTGAAGAACGTCGGGCGCGCACTTTCGATCGTGGAGAAGAACGTCTTGGGGTTGAACCGGTCGGCGATGACCACACTTCCGCCCGCGCGCAGCGGGGTGAGCACGCTGACCACGATGCCGTTGACGTGGAACAACGGCAGGATCAACAGGCTGCGGTCGGTCGAGGTCATCTCGAGCGCCGCTTCGCCCATTGCCGTCATGGCGTCGAGGTTGGCGTGGTCGAGCATGACGCCCTTGGGCGTACCAGTCGTTCCGCTGGTGTAGATCAGCAGCGCGATCGCCGACTGGTCCGAGTGCGGCACGGGGCCGGGGCCAACTGGCTCCCGGGCGATATCGCTGACGTGCAGTGTCGGTACCACGATCGCCGGGGCGGCGTCGTCGTCGACCACGAGCAGGCGCGCACCCGAGTCGGCGAGCTGGCGGGCGACTTCCGTCGGTGTGAGGGCCGGGTTGACCGGAGTGACGGTCGCACCGATGCGCCAGGCTGCGAAAAGCAGCACGACGAATCCGGGCCGGTTGCTGAGCTTGAGGGCCACGACGTCACCGGGGCCGACGCCGAGGCCATGCAGCTGACCGGCCGCTGCTTGAACACGGTGGAGAAAACTCTCGTTGGTAAGCCAAGAGTGGCCATCGGAGATCGCGAGTCCGTCCAGGTCGTGGGCCGCCCGGTGGTCCGGCAGAAAGCTGTAATCCATGGCGGTCAGCTGGCTTTCGGCTTCAGGTGGCGGATCAGGAACTCGGTCTGGTCGGCGACGATCTCTTCGAACGGTTCGCCGAGGTAGAACGCGAAGTGTCCGGCGTCGTAAGTCTTGATCTCTGCGTGCGGTGCGGTGCGTGCGTAGCGGATCGTCTCCTCGGGCGGGGTGACAGAGTCGGTGTTGCTGACGCAGAACAGGATCGGCATTTTCACGTCCTTGGCCGACTTGCCGGGCCGGTAGGCCACGATCGTCGGGATGACGCGGGCCGCGACCTCATTGATAAAGGGCATATTCGGCGAAATCAGTGCCTCGTATCCGGGCAGGGCGTCGGGGGCGTTCATGAGAGCGAGTGATCCGGGAGGTCCCGCGAGTGGGATCATCGCCGGCTCACCGCCACGCACCATGGCGACCAGATCTCGGGCGAGGGTCGGCATGCCTTTCGCGGTCGCCTTCGGGCCCAGTGCCATCGCCAAGGCCAGACCGTCGGTGAACGGGCACTGTGACACCGCGGCGAGCAGCTCGGGGTGGCGGGAGGCGACCGTGATCGAATGTCCGCCGCCGAAGGAACTCCCCCACACTGCCAGGCGTGTCCCGTCGACATCGGAGCGGCTCTTGATGTGCGCAATCGCGGCGTCCCAGTCGGCGAGCTGTTTCTTGATCGACAACAGTTGGCGGGGTTCACCGGTGCTGTCGCCGAAGTGGCGGTAAGTGAACGCGAACGCCGCGATGCCGGCCTGGGCGAACCGTTCGGCGAATGCGTCGAGGCGCATCTCACGGGTGGCACCGAGTCCGTGACCAAGGATCACCACGGGCGGATACGTGACACCTTCAGGCAGGTAGAGCCACGCCGCGCAGGTGTCCTGACCCGAGCCGAAGGTGACGTCTTTACGGATGTAGGCAGGTGTTGATGACATCAGCGGTTCACAGATCCTTTGGAGTTACGCAGGCCCGGCACGGTGCCCGCTTTGAGTGCGGCGTCGAAAACGCCGGGGGTGTAGAGAGGTAGCTCGCCGTCGGCTTCGGTGGTCGCCATGTAGTCGAGCATCAGTTCCTGTCCGATCTTGGACAGCGCGGTGGCGAGGAACTCGGCGCGCTCGATGTGCAGGCCCTCCTCCAGCGACGCCGATCCGCCGAAGTACACCGCGCGCTTGATCGCGGCAACGGATCCCTTCGGTCGCGAACCGAAGTGCTCCGCGAGTTCGATCGCCCTCTCCAGGACTTGGTCCTGTGGAACTACATCGTCGACCGCACCGTTGGCAAGCGCCTCGGCGGGAGTGAAGGGCTTGCCTTCGAGGATCGCGACGAGGGATTTGTGGGTGCCGATCAGGCGGGTGAGCCGCTGCGTGCCGCCGCCACCGGGCATGATGCCCAGCAGGACTTCGGGCTGGCCGATGAAGTAGTCGCCGTCGGCCATGACGCGCAGGTCGTTGGCCCACGAGAACTCCGCACCCAGGCCCAGGGCTGAACCGTTCAGTGCGGCTACGAAGATCACGCCGCTGCGGTTCATCCTCAGGAACGTCTGGTGTACGCGTTCGAGCTGGACCGCCGGCCAGAGGGGCGTCTTGCCGAGCAAGGCCTTGAGGCCGCCCACGCTATTGACTCCCTTGGCGGTGCGCGCCAGCGCTGAGGCTCCCTTGACGCCGACCGAAGGAACGGTCGCGCCGCCTTCTTGGAGCCAGCGGACTTCGGCATGGCTCACAAATCGTTCCGGATGCGTTCCGGTGAATACGACGGCACGAATGTTCGGGTCGTTATCGGCACGGTCCACCAGCGCTTCCAGGTGTTCGGCGATGTCGTTGCCGAACAGCCCGAGCGGACCGCCGTCGATACGGGCGACGAGCACCGCTCCCCGGTCCTCGATCTCGATGTGCCCTCTGACTTCTTCGGTCATCTCTCATTCCTTTACTTGCAGGTCGACGAGTTCTCGCTGTTCACGACACCTATTTCGGCTCGGATGCGCGAACCCTAAGACGACCATAACTTGGTTATAGCCAAGTCGGCAATGGCTGCGGCGAAAAAATGTAACGAAGTTACGTGGGTGGCCCAACCTGGTTGACCGAGTCGATATAACGAAGTTACATTGACGACGTCAGCGATTGCGAGGAGTTCTCCCATGACGAAAGCCGGCCATGCCAGCGGCCCAAACACCATTCCCGCGACGGACGTCGACTGGCTGGTGATCGGCTCCGGTTTCGGCGGAAGCGTGGCTGCCCTGCGCCTTGCCGAGAAGGGGTATCGGGTGACGGTCGTCGAACGCGGACGTCGCTACGCGGACGAGGATCTCCCAGCTTCGGCATCAGATCGGGGTCGGTTCCTGTGGGCACCCGCATTCGGACTGCGCGGGATCATGTGCAACGTCCTGTTCCGGCACGTCTTCAGCTCGACCCAGACGGGCGTCGGAGGCGGAAGCCTGGTTTACGGCGGTGTGCTGTTTCGAGCCCAGGAGAAGTTCTTCCAGGACGCACAGTGGCGCGAGCTAGGAAATTGGGCACAGACACTCGACCCGCACTACGCCACCGCCGAGCACATGCTCGGCGCGCAGACCACGCCATGGGAGTCGGCGACCATGGGGCTCACGCGTGAGGTCGCCGAGCATTTCGGTGGAACCGAAACATTCGCACCCGCACCGGTCGGCGTCTTTTTCGGCATGCCGGGAGTGCGGGTTGACGATCCGTACTTCGGCGGCGAGGGACCGGCGAGAACCGGTTGCACGCGGTGCGGCTCATGTATGGTCGGCTGCCGCGTTGGCGCCGCGAATCGACTGACGAAGAACTACCTCTGGTTCGCCGAGAAACGCGGTGCTCAGATCATCGCCGAGCGCGAGGTCGTCGACGTCTCGCCGATCGGCTCGCCCGATGGGCGAGACGGATACCGGGTGACCACCCAGCGGCCCGGCTCACCGCTCAAACGGGACCGAAAAACCATCACGACCCGGGGCGTAGTGTTCGCCGGCGGCGCCGTCGGAACCAATGAGCTTCTCGCCGACTGTAAGCACCGGGGTTCGCTCCCCCGGATCAGCGATCGGCTCGGCACGCTGGTCCGCACCAACAGCGAGACTGTTTTGTCGGTCCTGCTGCCCGAGGACCGGGAAACGTGGCGTGACGTCACGGCCAGCAGTCGCGTCATCCTCGATCAGGACACTCAGATCGAATTCCTCACCTACGGGCAAAACGGCGACTTCATGCGGCTGATGTTCACCGTGCTCACCGGCGAGGGCAGAGTGCCTGAGCGTCTGGCCAAGTGGCTGGGCAACGTGGCCCGTCACCCCGGCCAGTGGGTCGCGACGATGCGCCCGGGATGGAGCAGTCGAACCTTGATGATGCTGGTCATGCAGGCCCGCGACAACGCGATTCGCTTCAAAGCCACCAAGCGCCGGTTTGGTCGGGGCTATCGACTCACGACTGAGGTCGATCCTGAACGGCCCGCTCCGACGTACCTCGAGATTGGCCACCAGGTGGCGAAATGGGTGGCCGAGCGGACCGGCGGCATCGCACAGAGCAGCATCTTCGAGGCATTCGGCAATATCCCTATGACCGCACACGTCCTTGGCGGCGCCGCGATTGGGGCCGACGCCCACTCGGGAGTGCTCGACACGCAACTCCGGGTTTTCGGCTACGAGAACATGATGCTCTGCGATGCGGCCGCCCTACCGGCCAACCCTGGCGTGAATCCGGCACTGACGATCACCGCGCTCGCCGAGCATGCAATGGCGCACGTTCCTTTGCACCACTCGTGAATTAGCGGCTCGGTGGTGTTGTGCTGGCGGCGATCGTCATGGCATTGCGGTAGGCGGCGGACAGGATCTGGTCGGACAGTGCGGGGTCGTTCACGGCGCGAGCGAGCTGCAGTGAGGAAACCAGCAGGGTGTAGAGGCCGATCGCACGGTCATAGGCGTCTGGGGTGTCCCCCGCGTCCAGCAGGTGCACGATCGCTTGAATCATTCGATGAGCACCATCGGTATAGGCACTTCGGGTCGCCTCGCTGCACCGACTGATTTCGTCGAGCAATGCCGCGGAAGGACAGCCGTCGGCTGGATTGTCTCGATGCTCGGCTGACAGATAGTCGCGTAGGAACGCCTCGACCGAGGCAATCCCTACCGGCAGCGCCTCGATACGGGCGGCCTGGGCGGCGATCTGCTCGGCGACCACCGTGGTGATCAGGTCATCCTTGGATTCGAAGTGGCTGTAGAAGGCGCCGTTGGTCAGGCCCGCGTCACCGACCAGCGTCGCAATTCCCGAGCCCGCGAAGCCGTCGCTCTTGAACCGTCGTCCTGCGGTCTCAATCATCCGTCGCCGGGTGGCGTCCTTGTGTTCGGGAGCGTATCTCGCCACTCGCCTTTCCTCTCCGGTAGGTCTTGCGCTCCACTATAGCAGTATGGTCATAATAGTATGACCGTAAGACAATACGAATGAGAACCGAGATGCCTGAGATCCCTGACGCACTTGACCTCCCCCGCGGCATCCGGCTGACCAACCGAATCGCCAAAACGTCAAACCTGACCGGCAAAGTCGCCCTGATCACCGGCGGCAACGGCGGCATCGGCGCAGCGACCACACGCGAGCTCGTCAAGCGTGGCGCGAAGGTATCCGTTGCTGATATCGACCCCTCGACGCCCGCTCGAGCTGCCCAACTGTCCGGCGAAGTCCTCGGCTGCGTCGCGGACGTCCGTGACCGGGCATCACTCGACAACGCGGTCGCCCAGACCATCGATCGATTCGGCCACCTCGACATCGTCATCGCGAACGCCGGTCTCCTCGCCAAAGCTGCCACGATCCGCAACACGCCGATCGCCGACCTCGAAGCGACCCTGGCCGTCAACGTGACGGGGGTTGCCAACACAGTGAAGGCGGGGCTCGAGCCGGTCATCGCCCGCCAGGGCCAGATCGTGCTGATCAGCTCGGTATTCGCGTTCATCAACGGCATGGGAACGATCCCCTACGCAATGAGCAAGGCGGCCGTGGAACAACTCGGGCGGGGACTACGCGTAGAACTCGCCGACCACCACGTCTCCGTGCTGACGGCCTACTTCTCACTCGTCGACACCAACATGATCAAAAACGGCGTTGACGAGGACCCGGTGGTGATGGACCTGCTCTCGACCCTGCCGAAACCCATGCTCAAGCGGGTCACCCCAGAATCGGCCGCCACCGCACTGGTGGACGGCATTCAGGCCAGATCGTCCGCGGTCGTTCACCCGGGACTATGGCGACCCGTCTCGGCTTTGCGCGGACTGCTCGGCCCGACCCTCGACACCCGTTTCACCCGCGACCGCCGCATCCTCGACGTGCTCGCCCGACTCGACAACCGCACTTCGACCTCAAGCAAGAAGGAACTGGCATGACTACCTGGCGCACCGCCCCTACCCGCACGATCGACGTCAACGGCACCACGTTCGCCTACCGCGAGCTAGGCGACCCGACGGGGGTCCCGGTGGTCTTCCTCCACCACTTCACCGCCGTGCTCGACGACTGGGATCCTCGCGTCATCGACGGTGTGGCCGCCCGCCACCACGTGATCGCCTTCGACAACCGAGGCGTCGGTTCCACTGGCTCGACGGTTCCCTCCGACCTCGAAGAGATGGGCGCGGACGCGATCGCGTTCATCAAGGCGCTCGGATACGACAAGGTCGACCTGTTCGGCTTCTCGGTCGGCGGCGCCGTCGCCCAGATGGTCGCTCTTCAGGCTCCCAATCTCGTTCGCCGCATGGTGCTCGCCGGCACCGGACCACGCGGCGGAGGAGGCATCTGGAAGATGCCGTTCATCGTCGGCGGCGCGTACACCAAAGCATTTCTCACCCGCAAAGACCCCCGACACTTCCTCTTCTTCCCGCGCAATGCCGAAGGGAAGAAAGCCGCCAACGACTACTTCGCCCGCCTTGCCGAACGGACCGCCGACCGCGACCAGCCGATCTCCCGACAGGCGCGCCTGGCCCAACTGCGTGCGATCACCAGCGGCGGACTTCACGCCCCAGACGACCTCTCCAAAATCACGGTGCCGGTCCTGGTCGCAAACGGTGACAACGACCTCATGGTCGCCAGCAAACTCTCTGCTGACCTGGCCCACCGCCTCCCGAACGCCACCCTGCGGATCTATCCGAACTCGGGACACGGCGGCGTTTTCCAGCACCATCAAGCATTCGTACCTGAGGTACTCGCCTTCCTGGGGACCAAGCGGCCGGCGACCAAATGAGTACGCCAGACTTCGTGACCATCGACGTCTTCCAGCGGCCGCCGGGCGGGCGGATTCTGTGGTGGCTCAACCTCCGACGCCAACTCGCGCGGACTCCCGGACTGCGGGGCGCGACGGTGAACCATGCAAACAACGGCACTCACGCGTTGATCCCAGCAATCATTCCCGGCGGCTGCGCACTGGTCGCGGCATGGGAGTCACCCGAGGTCGCCGAAGCCGCATTCCGCGGACCACTGCGTCGAGCCATCGACGGCCCCGGTCGGTTCAGCCTTGATGGCGAACTGGTCCGGGCCAGGTTTGATACGCAATCCGAGCGGGACCACTGGCACGGGTGGGCGCCGCGAGCCGATGGAGCCAAACCCCTCACCAAGGACGAGCCTATGGTGGCGATCGTGCACGGGATCTTGCACCGCCGTGAACTCGGCACCTTCCTGCGCAACAACATGCATGCAGCGAGCCGCGCAGCCCACCATCCCGGACATCGCGGAAGCATCGACATCTCGTCGCAACTGCCGTTCGAGCACACCTCGATCAGCTTGTGGAAGACCTACGCCCTAGCCCAGGACTATGCCTACAAGCCGGGCGGCCACGCCACCGCCATGAAGCACACACTCACCGCCAAGGCACATCGGGTCGGGGTATTCCTGCAAGTCCGACCCATTGTCTCAACCGGATCGCTGGGCATCGACTCCCCCGCCTATCCCCACCTGCCGCCCGCAAATCGCGGCGGACTTTGACAGCCGCTGTTACGAGAAAGCAGATAAACATGAAGGCATTCGTCGTCGAAAAGTACGGCAAGGACACCCTCCGTGCCGCGGACGTACCCGAGCCGAAAGTGGGCGCCAACGACGTCCTGGTCAAGGTGAGCGCGGCCAGCATCAACCCCCTGGACAAGATGGTCCGCAACGGCGAGTTCAAGCAGCTGATCAAGTACAAGACGCCATTCGTGCTTGGGCACGACGTCTCTGGGGTCATCACCGAGGTCGGCTCGGCGGTTCGTGACTTCAAGGTCGGCGATGAGATCTACTCCCGACCTCGCGACCTACGCATAGGAACGTTTGCCGAGTACATCGCGATCAACGAGGACGACGTCGCCCTCAAGCCCGCCTCACTTAGCCTGTACGAGGCCGCCGCGGTCCCCCTGGTCGCCCTCGCCGCACAGCAGGTCCTCGTCGACCGTGCGCACATCAAACCTGGCCAGAAGGTACTCATCCATGCCGGTGCCGGAGGCCTCGGGTCCACCGTCATCCAGCTCGCCAAGCATCTCGGTGCCCACGTTGCGACGACCGCTCACACCCGCGACGTCGATCGCGTGCGCGACCTTGGAGCCGACGTCGTCATCGACTACACGAAGGACGACTTCTCGCAGGTGCTGTCCGGCTACGACTTCGTGCTGGACTCGCTCGGCGGGGCGAACCTCGAGAAGTCCCTCACGATCCTCAAGCCAGGCGGCCTCGCCGTCGGTGTGGCCGGCCCGCCCGATACTGGTTTCGCCAAGCAACTGGGTCTGCCGTCGTTCATGGGTCTGCCGATGGACTTCCTCAGCCGCAAGGTCCGCGGCGCGGCGAAGAAGCTGGGCGTGCGCTACGAGTTCTTCTTCATGAAGGCCAGCGGAGCGCAGTTGCGTGAACTCGCCGCCCTTTACGACGCCGGCGTACTTCGGCCTGTCCTGGACCGGACATTCCCGTTCGACCAGACCGTCGAAGCAATGGCGTTCGTCGAGCAGGGCAAAGCCAACGGAAAGATCGTCATCACGATGGACTGAGATCCACCATCTGACTCCACATCGCTCATCACACACCACGCAGGGCGGGTCTAGTTGTCGCGCCCAAATCCGCGAGGCGGTAACCCAGCCAGAGCATTAGCAAGGAAGCGTCATGACCCTCAAACTCGTACGGAACGCCATCAACTCGCCGACCCTGACTGCCGACGTCGGCGGCACCCGATTCACCTACCGTGAGTTCGGACCAGCGGGCGGCGTGCCAGTGGTGTTCCTGCACCACTTCACAGCGACCATCGACGACTGGGATCCCCGAGTCATCGACGGCATCACCGCACAGCGACGTGTGATCACATTCGACAACCGCGGAGTCGGCGGCTCGCAAGGGCGCACACCGACGACAGTGTCGGAAATGGCCGACGACGCCATCGCGTTCATTCGAACGATCGGCCTTGACGAGGTCGATCTCATGGGGTTTTCGCTGGGTGGTTTCGTCGCGCAGTCGATTGCGATCAAGGAGCCCGCACTCGTTCGCCGGATCATCCTGGCGGGCACCGGGCCGGCAGGTGGAGAAGGAGTCGGCGACGTCACCCGCAGGCTGCTCGGCGACTCGCTCCAGAGTGTGCTCACCCTCGAAGACCCAAGGCGCTACCTCTTCTTCACCCGAACGCCCAACGGCCGAGCCCAGGCAGACGCCTACATCAAGCGTCTCGCCGAACGCACGCGAGACCGGGTCAAGAGCACGTCCCCGCGGAACATCCTCGCGCAGGTCGCCGCGATCCGCGGCTGGGGAGCCCAGCAGCCCATGTATCTCGGCAAGATCGAACATCCCGTGCTCGTCGCCAACGGAGAGGACGATCGCATGCTCCCCACGCGGAGTTCATTCGACCTTGCCTACCGTCTGCCGAACTCCGCACTTCGGATTTATCCGGATGCCGGCCACGGCGGGGTGTTCCAATGCCACGACCAATTCGTCCCGCAGGTGCTCGAGTTCCTCAGATAACCATTCTTCAGGTCAATGACCGGCATCTTCAGAGCCGTCGCCACTCGGGTCCAGACCGATTCGTGCGGCGACGGCCGCGTGTGACCTCTTGGCCTGTTCCCGTGTATCGCCGAGGCCGACGGCGAAAGTGACTCCCATGGGCAGCAGAACCTGGACGGCGGGATCGTCGAATTCCTCGAAATGTCCGGCAAGTTCGAGGGTGACGTAGCCGTGCACAAAACTCCATAGTTGGGCCGCAACGACTTCGACAGATTCCGGGCAGACGCGG
>JAJFUQ010000015.1 GCA_021372355.1 Nocardiaceae bacterium
CCGCACCATTCCGCGCCCGTCTCGAGCAGGACGTGCGCCATCACGATCTGGCCGGGACGGGCGTAGATCGCGTGCCAGATGCCGCGGGTTGTGCCGGCTGGCATCGTCGGCCCGAGGGCCGTGTTGCAGACGTGAACGTACAGGTGAAAGGGCAGATTCGCGTGGCGAGGCATATGCGCGATGATATACTTCGTGTGCGGAGATGCGGGAGTGCGGGAGTCGGAGCCCTATGACCCGCAAGGGGATCGCCAGAAGGCCGCGAGGTACGACGCGATCCAGCGCAACCTTTGGGGTAATGACAACCTGCCGCCGAGGGACAGACCAGGCGAAGTCCGGGTGCTGTCCCACGTGACGAAACATCGGTCGCCGGAGCAAAAGTGCTACCGATCAGCACATCTGTATGCGTTTCGGTGAACGCATACAACTTTTGGGGGCGGATGGAGCTGCGGTAAGAACAAACGCGGCCCGGGACTTGCGTCAACCAAGCCGCGCTTCCGGGGGCTAGATTGTCGAGTCGCACCGCGCTTGGCGGCTCCAACCGCCTCGCCTCGTCAGAGAGGCACGCCCGACGAGAACATGGTATACTGCCGGCAGAGCGGCTGCAACTGCTCGACAACTCAAGGCCGACGGTGGGGCGGGTCAGTGTGCAGCCGCTCCCCGCCCCACCCCGGTCGTTTCGAGGCGCTTATGGCGACGAATTACCCGTGGTTCCCGTTCTACGCGGCTGACTGGACGCTGTCCGTGGTCGGGATGAATGCCACCCAGCGCGGGATCTACATCTCGCTCCTCGCCTACCAGTGGGCGAACGGATATGCACCCGCTATGCGCGAGCAATGCGCTCGCATTGCGGGCGCACACCCGATGCAGGACGAAGATTGGGATGCGGTGCGCGTCAAGTTTGCCGTCGAGGGCGACCGAATGCGGAACCTTCGGCTCGAAGAATGCCGGGGGGTGTGTAAGTCACGCTCTGACAACGCAAAGCGAGCGGCGGCCGCTTCATGGGAGAAGCGAGCGCATAGCGACCGCAATGCGACCGCAATGCATTCGCAAAGCGACGGCAATGCTAGTCAGAGTCATAGTCATAGTCACATATCTCAATCCCCCCCTACCCCCCCTTCACGGAAGGGGGGGAGGAGGAGAGGGAATGATTCACTCCCGTTCTAGGAGAACCCACCATGCCTGACCACGAAGCGTTCCTTGAAACCAAGAAGCTCATGCACCGACTCTGGCCGAAGTGGAAAGCCGACGATGAGCTCGCGTCGCTGCTCAACAGCCGATGGCTGCACCTCGACCAGGACAAGCTCCGCGAGTGCATCCGATCCCACCGATTCGACCGCAACACCATCCCCGACGTGACCGCGATCCACAAGGCGTACTGCCGCATCACCGGCGGGAACTACGCGGATGTCCCGACCCCGCAGCCGCGCCGCTATGCGCTCGAGCAGGGACCGACCGAGCAAGAGGTCGCGGACTGGCAGGAATGGGCCGACGAACTCGTGGCGACGGCGACGGCGACAGAACTGGCACACTGCCGCGAGCGGCTCGGCCTGTTGTCACTCCAGACCGACACGCCAGGGCAGCGCCGCGTCACTGCCATCGCGGTCGAATACTGCCGGAACAACCCACAACTTCCATGACCGATACGACCGCGTATACTCCGACCAACGAAAGGACACCGATGAGCTGGTACACGATTGTGTGGCGAGAGGCAGAGAAGCGTCGAATGTATCTGAACGTGCCCGGGATTCAGGACTGGTGCCAGTCACACGACATGAGACTCGTCGTTCTGCTCGCGCAGTGGGATCAGACATTTGGGACGGAGTATCTCGAGCCGGAGGGCTCCGACACGCTCTGGAGCCACGCCGGCACCGAGTACTCCGTACGCACTACCATCGTCCCCGAACACGCTGCCCCGAAGCTCGAGTACTGGGGATGCTGCGAATCGGAAGATGACTTCGACTGGGTCATCGAGCTCCCGAACGGAAAGACGGACTACCGCAAGGTGCTCTCGATCTCGCAGCATGCCGATGTCGGCAAGGCATGGGACCAGGCCAAAAAGGATGTCGAGCACTGGCTCGAGAAGGTCGAGGACTTCGACACCGCCGAATGGCAACAGGACCGCGAGCGCATGCGGCTCGACTACGCGAACTTCAGGAACTGGGTCAACAAGACCCACGGGATCATGCCGCCAGATCCTGAACCAATCGGCCCGGGTGAACGCGGATTCAGCGAGTGATTCGGTAAACTGCCGCCATGCGACGGCGGCAACACCCCATCCTCCTCGCCAACATGGATGACTGCCTCCTCGGCGTCATGTACCCCAAGGCCACCGACCGAGCAGGAATACCCGTCGCCGTATACTCGGCAGACATGATCGCGGCCCGCCTGCGCGATCAACACGACATGTCCATCGGCGAAGCTCGCACCTTCGTCACCGACAACATCGAAACCAACGAACTCGGACCCGGAACCCCGCGCCTGATCTGGGCCGCAACAAGCGAAGATTTCGGCGAACCCGTGTGCAAAGCCTGATATACTGCGGGCAATGGATATCCATTCGTATGACGATTTCAAGGCGGCCGTTACCACGGCCGTGGTATCGCAGGGACGCACCCGCAGCCAGGTCGCACGCGACCTCGAGCAGCAGGGCAGGCTCCGCGCACATACCGTGATGTGCCTGCTGTCCACCGCGCCCGTCATCGGGAAGCGCACCGCCACCTTCGACTCCGCCATCACACTCGCCGATGCCGCAGGACTCCGCATCACCCTCACCCCGAAGGAATCCACCTAATGCCCAGCAAGTCACCCGCCCAGCGACGCCTCATGGCAGCCGCTGCCCACAGCCGCAGCTTCGCCAAGAAGGTCGGCGTCCCCATGTCCGTCGCCAAGAAGTTCAACCGCGCCGACGTGAAGGCCAAGGGCCGAAAGCGCAAGTGACCAGGCTCGCGGCCTACGGTGAGAACGGCCGCCGCGTCGGCGAAACACACCACAATGCCACGATCCCCGACGAAGTCATCCAAGAGATCCGAGAGCTCCACGAAGAGCAACGATGGGGCTATCGTCGCATCGCCAAAGCCCTCGGACTCCGCTGGACCACCGTCAGCAAGATCTGCCGCTACCAACGCCGAGCCTGCCTCCCCGCCGACTGGAAACGCCCTCGTCAAGCGAAAGATCGGCCGGCCGCCTGAAGCCGTTCCCGAACACCACGCAGCCGACCTCATCGCGTGGCTGTCCAACGGCAAGCCACTCCGCGAATGGTGCAGACAGCCCGGGAACCCGGAATGGCGCACCGTGTACCACTGGATGGACAAGGACGAGGACTTTGTGGCACGCATCGCACGCGCACGCGAGGATGGCCACGACGTGATCGCCGACCAGTGCGTGACCCTCGCCGACACGCAGCCCCTTGACCAGGTTGAGGTTGCGTGGCGCAGGCT
>JAJFUQ010000016.1 GCA_021372355.1 Nocardiaceae bacterium
GTCGTTGCGCAAGGACGAATCGCTTTCGGGCACCGTCGGCTCGCCATCATCGACCTGTCACCCCATGGCTGCCAGCCGATGGTCGACAGCGAACTCGGACTCACTCTCGTTTTCAACGGCTGCATCTACAACTACAAAGAGCTCCGTAGGGACCTCGAAGGCCGCGGCTATCGATTCTTTTCGACAGCCGACAGCGAGGTCGTCATCAAGGCGTTCCATCGCTGGGGCCCGCGCTGCGTCGAGCACTTCAAAGGAATGTTCGCCTTCGCCATCGCGGATCGGGCTTCCGGTGTCGTGACCCTCGCGCGGGATCGACTGGGGATCAAGCCGCTCTACGTGGCGGAGTCACCGGGACGGCTTCGCTTCGCCTCGAACATGCGCGCATTGTTGGACGCCGGTGACGTCGACACGACGATCGACCGGCAAGCCTTGCATCACTATCTGAGCTTTCACTCGGTCGTGCCGGCGCCGCTGACGATCTATCAAGGAGTGCGAAAACTGCCACCGGCCACCGTGCGCGTCGTGCAACCCGACGGCACGAGCACCGACACGGTGTACTGGACACCCGATTTCCGGCGCCACGACGATCGTTCGGATTGGTCGCCAGAGGACTGGCAGAACGCGATCATGGGGTCGCTCCGGACGGCAGTCTCCCGGCGCATGGTCGCCGACGTGGGCGTGGGTGTGCTGTTGTCCGGCGGCATCGACTCGAGCGTCGTCGTTGCGCTCCTCGCCGAGCAGGGCCAGCGCGACCTCGCCACGTTCAGCATCGGATTCGATTCGGCGGGAGGCGAATCCGGAGATGAGTACGTCTACTCCGACCTCATCGCGAAGACCTTCGACACCGACCACCACCGGATTCACATCGATTCCGACCGCCTGCTGCCCGCGGTTCCGAAGA
The DNA here is from genome assembly GCA_021372355.1 of Nocardiaceae bacterium. Classification (GTDB taxonomy): domain Bacteria; phylum Actinomycetota; class Actinomycetes; order Mycobacteriales; family Mycobacteriaceae; genus Smaragdicoccus. The sequence continues at coordinate 902 of JAJFUQ010000016.1, forward strand.
CCATCGCCGCGATGAGTGAGCCGATGGTGAGCCACGACTGCGTCGCGTTCTTCTTGTTGTCGGAGGAAGTGAGCAAGTACGTCAAGGTCGTGCAGTCGGGTCAGGGCGCGGACGAAATCCTCGCCGGCTACGACTGGTACCCGCCGCTCGCGACCGTGGCTCGCGAGCATACGACCGAGGCGTACGCGAAGGTCTTCTTCGATCGCACACACGACGACGTCCTGGCGCTGTTGAGTCCGGAGTACGCCCTCGACAACGACGTCAGTCGCGCGTTCGCAGCAGAGCGGCAGTCGGCCCCGGGTGCGGATACCGCGGTGGATGCAGCGTTGCGGTTGGACACCACCGTCATGCTCATCGACGACCCGGTCAAGCGCGTGGACAACATGACGATGGCATGGGGGTTGGAGGCGCGCGTACCGTTCCTCGATCACGAGTTCGTGGAACTCGTGGCATCGTGCCCGCCGGAGTTGAAGCTGGCCTCGGGCGGCAAAGGCGTGTTGAAAGACGCGTCGCGCAGTCTGCTTCCGTCGGAGGTGATCGACCGCACCAAGGGCTACTTCCCGGTTCCGGGGATACGACATCTCAACGGGGCCGTTCTCGATCTGGTTCGGGATGCCCTCCTCAACAACAAGGCCCGAAGCCGTGGCTTGTACCGACCGGAGGCCGTCAATTCTTTGATGGCCGACCCCAACAAGAAACGCACGAACTTGGGCGCCAACGAACTGTGGCAGTTGGCGGTTTTGGAGATGTGGTTGCAGAACATGGCGGTGAGCTGAGGTTTGCCCTACGAACACGCGACCTATGGCGCTTCGCTCTCCCCCGATGCGACCGCCTTTGCCCACATCGTCGATGACGGTGGCTACCCGCGCGCGGTCCAGCGGTTCTTACGCGGTCGGCACGCGAGTTCGTCGCGCGACGTCGAGCTGCCGGTCGACGGAGCAGTCGAACGCGTCATCCACTCGGCCGACGGGCATTGGCTTGCCTGCCAGGTCGCACCGGGCGGTGGCAACCGAATGGAAGTCTGGGTCGTCACGACCGATCCCGACGATCGCGCCGCCCGCCGCATCGACAACGCCGAGCACGGGACTGCGGAACTCATCGGCTGGGACGGCCAACTGGTCGCCGTCGTGGTGACTGACGAGGACGGCGTTGGCCACTCGTGCCTGATCGATCCGGCAACGTGTGAAACGACGGTTCTCGATCGACGGTCGGGCGGACGCCTCGTCGATGCCTGGACAGGTTCTGCGCTCATCCGAACGGGTCCCCGTGGCTACCGCGAGATCAGTTTGCTGCGCGGCGGCGTGGAAATGGCACTGCTCCCGTCGGACCCAGGATCGGTAACCGATGCCGGAGTGATTCTCGACGACCATCACGACCTGCGGCTACCGCATGGTGCCGGCGGGACCGAGTGGCGCTTCTATCCGCCGTCACGCTCTTACGGATTCGGCAGTGACCGCGGCTATGTGCGGGCAATGCTGCGCAGTGACAACGGGTGCGAGTACGCCCGCCTGATCGAAGTGGCCGCCACCGAGGACGGGGTTTCGTACCACGTCGTCGCCGAGCGTCCGGACTGCGACCTCGACGAGTTCGCGGTCAGCGACGACCTGAGCACCGTCGCGCTGCTGTGGAACACGAAGGGCTACAGCGAGTTACAGATCCTGCGACTCCTCGACGAGACATTGGACGAGCCGATCCCGTTGCCTGGCCTGGTCGCGCGCGAACTGAGCATCAGTGCGGGCGGATCGATGATCGCGCTCACTGTGGAGAGTCCCGGACAGCCGCGGACGGTGGAATTGGTCGATCCACGGTCGAGGACGTGGGAGCCGATCGAGAAGTCGTACAGCCGCTTCATGGGATCGCCGCATCCGGAGCTCGTGACGATCGAAGCCCGCGATGGAATGCAACTTCCGTCGTGGTTGTATCGCCCGCCTGACGGTGTGCCCGCGCGGGGCGCGGTCATCTACCTGCACGGCGGACCCGAGGGTCAAGAACGCCCCGGATTCAGCGAACTCTTTCCACCGCTCCTCGACGCCGGCGTGACCATACTCGCGCCGAACGTCCGCGGATCGGGCGGATTCGGCAAGACGTTCTCGCACGCCGACGACCGGGAACGCAGGTTCGCCGCCATCGATGATGTCGCCGATTGTGTGCAATTCCTGGTCGACAATGCGCACGCCAAACCTGACCAGATCGGCTGTTCGGGATGGTCGTACGGCGGCTACCTCACCCTCGCCGCACTGACCTTCTACCCCGAACTGTTCGCCGTCGGCGCCTGCTTCTGTGGCATGAGCGATCTCGAGATCTTCTATCACCACACCGAGACGTGGATCGGTGCCGCGGCCTACCCGAAGTACGGGCATCCGATCAACGACAAGGCGCTACTTCGAGACCTCTCTCCCTTACGGCGCATCGCGTCGTTGTCGGCACCACTGCTCGTCGTTCATGGCTCACACGACACGAACGTGCCGGTCAGCGGGTCCGAGCAACTGGTCGATGCCGTCCGTGAACAGGGTGGAGTTGTCGAATATCTGCTGTTCCCCGACGAGGGCCACCACGTTCTCAAGCCCGCCAACCGGGAGAAGTTGAGCGATACGGTCACGTCGTGGTTCGTCGGGGCATTCAGCTCGCGTTAGAACTTCGGATTCGGCTGCCACGGCCCGGTGATCGCGTACATGATTCCCGGCGTCTGCGCGTTGGCGAACATGATGCGCTTATCCGGTGAGAAGTCCGGGCCGGTGAACTCGTTCTCGTCGATCTGGTTTCGTGCAATTTGATACGCCTCACCCTTGTCGTTGACGCCGATGAGATGCTGCACGCCCTCGCCGTCTTCGGCCATGACGACGCCTCCCCACGGCGACACGGTGATGTTGTCCGGGCCGTCGAACGCACCGTCCTGGCCGTAGTTCGGATTGATCCCGAAGCGGAGCTTCAGAGTCATCGTCTGCTTGCTGGGATCGACGAACCACAGCTGACCGTCGTGCGCGACCGCAGAGCCGTCGGCCGTGCGTCCGAAGCTCGCGACGATGTAGGCGCCGTGATCGCCCCACCAGGCACCCTCGAGCTTCTGACCGCGGGTGACCGGCTTTGCGAAGTTCTGCTTGCGGGTCGAGACCGAGGCCGCGTCCCGATCGGGCACTGAAACCCACTCGGTCTTGAGGGTCGAGCCGACTTCGGTGACCCGCGACAGGTCGTCAACGTAGTTGCCCGACTTGTCGGTCGCGCGTAGGGCCTCGAGGGCACCCGCGTTCGCGTCAAGCGTCTTGAGAACACCTGGAGCTGCCTGGTAGCCCGCCGGTGGGGTCCACTTGTAGAGCAGCCCGAACGGCCCCTTGGCATCCTCGGTGAGGTAGATTTCGCCGCTCTTCGGGTCGACACAGCACGCTTCGTGCGGGTAGCGACCGAGGCACTTGATCGGCTGCGGGTTTTGGTTCGCGGCGCGGTCGAACGGGTGGACTTCGAACACGTAGCCATGCGGCTTCGTGGAACCGTTCTGGCCGACCTTGTCCTCGGTTTCCTCGCAGGTCAGCCACGTTCCCCACGGCGTGATTCCACCCGCGCAGTTGGTCGACGTGCCGGCGATACCGACCGTCTCGTTGACGAGGTTTCCGTCCTTATCGACGTCGACGATGGTGCATCCCCCGTTGGCGCCCGGGTCGTAGACGAGTCCATCGGGGTGCGGGACGTTGTTCGGGGACGTGCCCCGGATTTCGTGATTCAGCACGAGAGTTGTTCCGCCACCGGGACGTTCGAAGGCGCCGGTGCCATCGTGGGTTCCGGGGCTGAGCTCGCCGGAGTCGAGCTTCGTGACGCCGGCCTGCGTCACGATCTTGTAGGAGAAGCCCTCCGGCAACGCGAGCTTGCCATTCGGGTCGTTGACGAGTGGGCCGTACCCGGGCACTTTCGCGGGCGCACCGAGCGCATTCGGCGCGGTGAACAGCGACTCGAAGCTTCCGATGAGAGCGATACCGAGGCCGGCACCGGCCGTCCGGTTGAAGAACTCACGACGTGACAGAGACATGCCACGATCGAAGTGGGGCAATTCGGCCGAACGGTGAAGACGCGACAAACGGTAGACGGCTTGGGGTTGGACAGTCCGAGCGGACTACGCCGGATTGCGTGCGTTGCCAACCCCCGGGAGGGCTGCGAAGCAGGGCATTTGGCCCCTATTTCGGGTGCGCGGGCAGAAATAGACTCCGCAGATCGCCGCTTTGAGTCACAAGTTTGAGGTAACACCCATGGACACGTTCGGTACGCGCACGATCGACACCCGCATCGGACCGCTGTCGTTTGATCACGGCATGCCCACGACCGAGACGGTCGCCACGCTCTACGACGAGATGGACTTCCAGCGCGCCGTGCAGTGCTACCTCTGGGCTCTGCCGATCGTCAGCTGGGAAGGCGGACGACAGGCTCAGGAGTACAACTTCGGTACCGGTTACAACGACCTCGCCCTCTACCGCGACTTCCGCACCCTCAGCGTCGCATTCACCCCCAACCTCACGACCCCGTACAGCTGGGCTTTCCTCCACTTGGGCGAGCAGGGCCCCATGGTGGTGGAGATGCCTCCGGGCGCGACCGCGGGGGCACTGATCGACTGGTGGGAGCGACCCATCACCGATGTCGGACTGATCGGGCCGGATCAGGGCCGTGGCGCAAAGTATCTGCTGGTCGGCCCCGGCCAGGACGCCCCCGAAGACCCCGGTTATCACGTCTTCCGGTCCCGCACGGTCCACGTGCCGTTCTTCTTCCGGGTGCTGAACCCGGAGGCCGACGACGCCGAGGCCATCCGGGCCGGCGTCCGCATCTATCCGTACAGCCGACGCGAGGACCCACCACCGATCCGCCGTGTCGACGCGCCGCGCGACGGTGAGTTGAAGACCATGGTTCCGCCCGGCGGTCTGGCCTATTGGGAACGGCTGACGCAGGCCCTGGCCGGAGAGCCGGGAGAAGACCGGGACCGCTTCTTCCGGGCGATGCTGCGGCCACTCGGAATCGAGTCGGGCAAACCGTTCCAGCCGGACGAGCGGCAACAGAAGCTGCTCACCGAAGCCGCGCTTGTTGGCGAGGCGATGGCGAAAGCCTGCGCGTTCAACAAGCGATTCGAGGGCATTCGCTATCGGCCCGACGTCCGCTGGAATTACCTGATCTCACCGGATTTCGCGCTGGACCAGGACGTCGATGACTACAGCCAACTCGATGAGCGCAGCACGTTCGCCTACGAGGTCGTGGCGATGTCCGCCGGTTCCATGCCGACGAAGCCGGGCACCGGGCAGAGCTACCTGTGCGGCTATTTCGACGCCGACGGGCAGATACTCGACGGCGCGAAGTCGTACCGGCTGCACGTTCCGCCCAACGTGCCCGCGGCGCGGTTCTGGGCCGTGACGGGCTACGACCTCGACACTCGCTGCTTCATCCAGAACCAGATTCAGATCGCCGAACGGTCATCACGCACGGACCTGAAAGCCAACGATGACGGCTCGGTCGACATCTACTTCGGCCCGACCGCCCCGGTCGGCCTCGAGCGCAACTGGATCCAGACGGTCCCGGGCAAAGCGTGGTTCACCTATCTCCGCCTCTACGGCCCGCTCGAAACGTTCTTCGACAAGAGTTGGGTCCTGCCGGATGTCGAGGTCGTTCGCTGAAGTTCGAGGGTCATGCGAGCCGACGCGGCCCCGCGTCGAACTGCGTCGGCTCGGGCCCGACCCGCACCCTCCCGTACAGCACCTCGGTCCGCGCACGCGAGGCCAGGATCGGTTCGAGCACGAGTTCGCGCACTTGCGGAAAGTCTTCGCACAGAGTCGATATCCGCACGAGCAGGTCGGCCAGAGCGGCAGTGTCGGCAGCCTCGGTCGTCGGCGTTCCGAGTAGGAGCGAGGCGGTCTTCGGCGCGGCGACGAGCGCAGCCGCGTCCTCGAGACTCAACGGCAGCGACCGATAGGCACGATCGCCGAGCAGATCCACCATCACGCCGGACAGACCGAACGACACGACTGGTCCGAATGCGGGATCCTCTTGCACCCGGATGACGCACCCGATCCCCTTGACCGCCATCTTCTGCACGTGCACGAGAGGGTTGCCCGACGCCGCGGAAAGATCCTCGTAGGCACGGCGCACCCCTGCTGGTCCTCCGAGGTCCAGTCGCACGCCGCGCAGGTCGGGGCGATGACGCCACACCTCGCCCGTTGCTTTGACCGCTACCGGGAGGCCTATTTCGAGGGCCGCGGACTCGGCCGCGTCGGCAGTGTCCACCTCGCGGAACTCGACGATCGGCACGCCGTAGCTGCCGAACAAGTCCGCGGCCTCGCGATCGGACAGCCAGCCGGGAGTCCTTGATTGAAGGATTGCTTCGGCGCGCGCCGACTCGATTCCGTTCGGCCGGATCGGGGTCGATACCGGTTGTGCCCGCCACTGGGCGTACTCCCAGGCGCGCTGGATTGCGCGCACCGCATGTTCCGGACCGGCGTAGGACGGCACCGATCCCGCGATCGCCGCACCGGTGTCGTCACGCACCGCGAGCAGATCCGGAATGCCTTGCTCGCCGGCGAAAGTCGACACGATCGGTTTGCCGGCGACCGCCGCAACACCGCGCAAGGAGGCGGCGAATGGCTCCATCGGCACCGGGACGGGCGGGACGACGATCGCCACGACCGCGTCCACATCGGCTGCCGCGGCGATCTCGCGCAGCGCTGCGTCGAAGGCGGCGGCATCGGCGGTCGGACTGAGGACCTGGGTGCGGGTCACCTCGAGTCCGCCGGACTCGGCGGCGAAGATCGCGGGCCACGCAAGGGCCTCGCTGTTGCCGACCACGGCAATGCGCCGTCCCGCGGGCAGCGGCTGGTGGCACATGAGGGTCGCGCAGTCGAACAGGTCCGGGATCGAATCGACGGCGATGACCCCGGCCTGCCGGAAGAGATCCGCGGCGATCGTCGCATCGACCGCTGATGCCGCCGGGTCGGGTCGGCCCAGACGTCCGCTTCGGACCAGAATGATCGGCTTGTTCCGTGCGAGGCGCTTGGCGATCCGTGCGAACTTGCGCGCATTTCCGAGGGTCTCCAGATACAGCAGCACCACATCGGTGTCGGAGTCGACGTCCCAGTACTGAAGGAGATCGTTGCCCGAGACGTCGGCGCGGTTGCCGGCAGAGACGAACGTCGAAAGGCCGAGTCCGCGTGCGGCGGCCTCGCGCAAGATCGTCGACCCGAGTGGTCCCGATTGACAGAAGAAACCCGCGCGACCGCGACCGGGCAGTCCCGCGGCGAGGGTCCCGTTCAGGGCGACGTCAGGGTCGGTGTTCGCGATACCGAGCGCATTCGGTCCCACGAGCCGCATTCCGTTCACCCGCGCTTGCCGCGCGAGCCGCTGTTGGGCATCGAAGCCTTGCTCGCCCGACTCGGCGAAACCCGCCGAGAGGATGACCACGCCCTTAACGCCCTTGGCCAGACAATCGGCGAACACCGCATCGATGTCGGCCGCGGGCACCGCGATGATCGCCAGGTCGACCGTGTCGGGGATGTCGTGAACGGTCGGATACGCGCGCACACCTTGGACCGAACGCCGCAATTCGTTGACCGGATACACCGGCCCGTTGAACTGACCGGCGAGCAGGTTGGCAAGGATCGCCCCACCGACCTTCTCTGGCCTGCCGGACGCCCCGATCACCGCAATCGACTTCGGCGACAACAGATTCCGCACGCTGCGCGCTTCGGAGGCGCTCTCGCGCGAGTTGCGTACCTGCAGGAGTGCCTCAGTGGGGTCGATCGCGAACTCGAGGTGAAGCACCGATTGCTCGAAGGTTCGAGCGACCTGATATCCGGCGTCGAGGAACACCTTCACCATCGCGCGGTTCCGGGCGAGAACTTCGGCCACGAAGGTGTCGATCCCGTTCTCCGCGGCCGCCCCCGCGAGATGCTCGAGAAGTATCGACCCCAGCCCTCGGCCCTGATGTTCGTCGGCGACGACGAACGCGACCTCTGCGCTCTTGCCGTCCGCGTTCGCCTCGTACAGCCCGACCGCGATGATGTCGTCGCCGAGTTGGGCAATGAGCGCCACGCGCGCGCGGTGGTCGACATGCGTCGCCCGGTACACGTCCTGCTCGGACAACGTCGGATAGGGACCGAAGTAGCGGAGGTAGCGCGTCTCGTCGGATAGTCGCGAGTGGAAAGCGACGAGTCGGTCCGCATCGTCGGGAGTGATCGGGCGCAGATGCACCACGCCGCCGTCCGATGCGAGCACGTCGGCGAGCCAGTGTTCGGGAAACTGTGGTGGTTCAGTCACGGCGATCATCCGGATCGAGGCCGAGCAGGGGAAACACTGCGCGACGCGTCGCGAGCACTGCGGTGTCGAGCCGGGCGAAGTCTCGATCCTCCTGGGCGACACCGCTATCCGGCCGTCCGCCGGGGCCGTCCCAGCGCGGGAAGGTGATGTCGCCGCCGTCGCTCATGGTCTCGGGGAGATCGGCGTGCGGCGCTCGGCTGAGCACGTGATCGCGCCATTCGCGAGGAATCGGTGTGTTCACGTCGAGGTCCCGGTCGAGCGCAGCAGCCAGCAGATGCGTCCAGGCACGCGGCACCACGCGAACGACTCCGTACCCGCCACCCCCGACGGCGAGCCAACGACCTTCGGCATAGGTATCGGCCAAGTCGCGCATCGCACGGAACGCAGCACGTTGGCCGTCGACGGTCAGCGAGAGGTCGGCGAGTGGATCTTCGCGGTGCGAGTCGACGCCACACTGACTGACCACGATCTGCGGTCGGAACGCGGCGACCGCACCCGGGACCACCGCGTGAAAACCACGTAGCCAGTACCGATCGGTCGTGCCGGGCTGCAGCGCGAGATTCACCACCGAACCTTCACCGCGGCCGGTCCCGACCTCGTTCGGGTAGCCGGTGCCAGGCCAGAGCGTCGCGGGATGCTGATGGATCGAGATCGTCAGAACCCGCGGATCATCCTCGAAAGCGCGCTGGACCCCGTCCCCGTGGTGGACGTCGACGTCGATGTACGCAATCCGGTCGAATCCGTGATCCAGCAGCCAGGTGATCGCCACGGCCACGTCGTTGTACACGCAGAATCCCGAGGCGTTGTTGCGCATCGCATGATGCATCCCGCCACCGATACTGACCGCCCGCCGGGCCCGTCCGGCCGCGATCTCCTGGGCCGCACGCAAGGTTCCGCCCACGATCACCGAACTCGCCTCGTGCATCCGGGCAAAGATCGGGTTGTCGTCGTTGCCGAGGCCGAACATCGCGGTCGCGCGAGATCCCGGCTGGGCCGGTGCGTGCTTGACCATCTCGATGTAGGCGGGGCTGTGAATCCGCAGAAGATCCTGATCGCTCGCCGGGTCCGGATCGAGGAGTTCCACGCCGTCGAGGACTTTGAGGGCCGAAGCCAGCCGCATCGTCAGATCCAGGCGAACCGGATTCATCGGATGCTCGGGGGTCCAGGCGTATTCGAGGTACCGATCACTCCACACGACAGCGCCACCGCTGGCCTGGTGCAGGTCGGGGACCATATCGGCCAGCCTACTTCGCGCCGCATCCCCCAATCGGGGGAACGCGGTTCCCCCGGTTCAGCCTCCCGTCGGCGGACGCGGTGAAGGGGCTCTGCGCAGGAACCTTGAGACATCAAAGCAAGACCTAAGCCGCTCAAGGAGTTCGAAATGACCACCACCAACCGTCGCCGCACGATCGTCATCGCCAGCACCGCAGCCGCTCTCGCCGGAATCGGCGGCGCAGCACTCGGCTTCGCTCTTCACTCTGCAGACAGCCCTTCGCATAGCGCCTCGGTCCACACTGTCGCCACCACGACTCCGGCAGTTGTCACCCCCGCCGCCGCACCGTCGACACGGGTCGTCGTTGTGCCGGTCACGCCGGTTGCCCCAGTCACCCCGGTTACGCCGGTGCATCCGGTCACCCCAGTGCATCCCGTCACCCCGGTGCATCCGGTGATCCCCGACTACTCCGGCACGATCGCGATGACCATCACGAACAACACCGACAGCACGATTTCATTGGCCGGCTCCGACAACCCGTACGGCGACTGGATCGTTTCGCCGCAGTCGTCGTTGGCCCCGGGCGCCTCGGAAACCGTCAGCGCATCCACGTGGAACAAGGGCGGATTCGGAGTCGACGTCACTTACACCGGCAACGACGGTTCCTCGGTCGTGTTCATGGCCAACAACTACCGCGGCCAGACCGACACCGACGGCACGCGCGTCGATGGTTCGAACCCGGGCCACTGGGTCATCCAGAACACCGTCGACCAGGGCGCCCCGAACATGACGGCGAGCTACACGCTGATGCCGGGACTGCTTGACCCGGCGCCGATGCCGCAGCCGGTCAACACGGTCATTGACCCGG
>JAJFUQ010000027.1 GCA_021372355.1 Nocardiaceae bacterium
CGGCGACGCAGTCCTTGGTGATGAGCTTCTCGGTCTTCTCCGCGAATGTCGGCCAGTCGGTGGCGCCGTCTTCCTGGATGTACTCGATCTTCTTGCCCAGGATGCCGCCGGACGCGTTGATCTCATCGGCCGCCATGTGCAACACGTTCGAGACGGTCTTCTCCGAAATGGCCATACCGCCGGTGAGCGAGTTGAGGAAGCCGAGCTTGATGGTGTCACCCGAGGTGTCGACGCAGCTCGGGGGAGCGGCAGCGGTGGTGGAGTCGGAGTCGCCCGTCTTGGAACCACAGGACGCGAGAGCGACGGACAGCGCGAGGACCGTCGGAGCGGCGAACATTCGCTTCCAATTGCGGGCCCAGAAGGAATTGCTGGTGGTATCAGCCATGTGTTTCGCCTTTCGGAAATGTGGGTAGGCCCCAGGGGTAAAACACCGAACACGTGCTCACAGAGATCGAAAGGTGCTCGTGAACCGGGACGCTAAGGACCGCGTGTTTCCAGGGTGTTACCGGCGCATTGTGTGGTGTGTGTCACTGTGTTAAGGACGTGTTAAGCCTGTTCTCAGGTCGACGCGCCGCCGTATTCGAAGGCCGCTATGGTCTGACGATATGAACCTCACGCCGCGCGAAATCGACAAGTTGTATGTCTACGTCGTGGCCGATTTGGCGCGGAAACGCCAGGCCAGGGGCTTGAAGCTCAATTACAGCGAGGCGGTGGCGCTGATCAGCGAAGCCGTACTCGAAGGCGCTCGCGACGGCCGGACCGTCGCGGAGTGCATGGAATTGAGCAAGAGCGTTCTCAGCGAAGACGACGTCATGGCCGGCGTTCGGGACATGGCGGGGTTGATTCAGGTGGAGGCGACGTTCACCGACGGCACGAAGCTCGTGTCGTGCCACGATCCGATCGGCGGCTGACGTTGAAGGTTGTCCTGGTCTGTGGGTACGAGGCTCGCGGATTCGATGATCCACGCACAGTGCCCGTGGGGCGCTCGCTTGCCGCGGCGATCGGCGACGGGTTGACGTGCATCGTGCCCATGACCCTCGGCCGCGATCCGAAGTTGGTCGCCGAATGCGGACGGGCGGCGCGGTCGTCTGGTTCGGACACGGTGATCGTGAGCGAGCCATTCGGGACGGCGACGCATCTCATCGCCTGGCTGCGGGCGGCAGCACCGGAATCCGATCTGCTGATCACGTCGCCGGCCGACGATCCCTACAACGACGCCGAACTGTTCCGCATCGCACGGCTTGTGAAGCAGTTCAGTGGACGGCAGTTCGTCGAGGTCGCGTTCGACGGCGGTGACCCGTCGATCGAAGAGGGCAAGGACCGTTGTCATCGACTTGGTATCAGTCATGTCGAGCAAGTCCCGGCGACATTCGAGCTGCTGTCCCGCGCCGCGATCGACGCGGTCATCAGCCAGCGGGTGCATGCCGCAAAGCATCGTTTCGAGCACGGCGACAACGGGATTCATGCAGCGCTGCATGCCGAGGACCAGCACGGCCACGCACACTCCCACGGAGACGGAGGTCACCACCATGGCCACAGCCACTAGCTACATCTACGCGGACGATCCGATCGAGATCAATGCGGGCCGTCGCACGGTGACGCTTCGCGTGAGCAACACCGGTGACCGGGCGGTCCAGGTGGGGTCGCACTATCACTTCGCCGAGGTCAATCCGGCGCTGTCGTTCGACCGGGACGCCGCGAAGGGAATGCACCTCGACATCCCGTCCGGGACAGCCGTGCGCTTCGAACCGGGTGACACCCGTGAGGTGACGCTGTGCGAATACGGCGGGACGAAGACGATCAGCGGATTCCGCACGAAAGGGGCTTGAGCGTGGCGATCATTTCCCGCAGGCAGTACGTCGACCTGTATGGCCCGACCGTTGGTGACAAGGTTCGGCTCGCGGACACCAACCTCGTGATCGAGATCGAGAAGGACCACAACGCCGGCAGCTACGGTGACGAGTCGGTCATCGGCGGCGGAAAGTCGATCCGCGACGGCATGGCGCAAGACCCGAACACCACGCGGGCCATGGGTGCACTCGATCTCGTCATCACGAACGCGATCATTCTCGACGCGAAGGTCGGCGTCGTGAAGGGCGACATCGGAATTCGCGACGGCCGCATCGTCGGCATCGGCAAGTCGGGCAACCCGAACGCACAGGATGGCGTTTACCCGGATCTGGTGATCGGCCCGAGTACCGAGGTCATCGCAGGTGAACACAAGATCGTGACGGCCGGCGGAGTGGACACTCACATCCATTTCATCGCGCCCCAGCAGGTTCCGGACGCGCTGTCGAACGGCGTCACGACGTTGATCGGTGGCGGCACTGGACCGACCGAAGGCACCAAAGGGACGACCTGCACGCCGGGCGCGTGGAACATCGGACGGATGCTGCAGGCGTGCGATGAACTTCCCGTAAACATCGGCGTTCTGGGCAAGGGCAACGGCTCTCAACTCGAAGCGCTCGCCGAGCAGATCGAAGCGGGTGCGTGCGGTCTCAAAGTGCACGAGGACTGGGGCTCGACACCCGCCGCGATCGACGCTGCGCTGCGAATCGCCGACCAGTACGACATTCAGATGGCGATCCACACGGACACGTTGAACGAGTCCGGGTTCTACGAAGACACCCGCGACGCCATCGCCGGCCGCACGATCCACACGTTCCACACCGAGGGTGCGGGCGGCGGGCACGCGCCGGACATCATGCGGATCGCGGGCGAGCCGTACGTGCTGCCGTCGTCGACGAATCCCACGTTGCCGTACACGATCAACTCGGTCGATGAACTGCTCGACATGGTGATGGTGTGCCACCACCTGCGGCACGACATCCCCGAGGACGTGTCGTTCGCCGACTCCCGTGTACGCGCGGAAACGATTGCGGCGGAGACGGTTCTGCATGACGAAGGGGTCATCTCGATCTTCTCGTCCGACTCTCAGGCGATGGGCCGGATCGGCGAGTCGTGGCTGCGGGCGATCCAGACGGCCCACCACTGCAAGGACAAACGCGGGCCGCTTCCGGAAGACAAGCCAGGCAACGACAACTTCCGCGTGCTGCGCTATGTCGCGAAGATGACGATCAATCCGGCGCTCGCCGCGGGAATCGCCGATCACGTCGGATCGATCGAGGCGGGCAAGCTCGCTGACCTCGTGCTGTGGCCGATCAACGCGTTCGCGGCGAAGCCGTCGGTCGTGGTCAAGGGCGGCCTCATCGCCTGGGCGCAGATGGGTGACACGAACTCGTCGCTGCCCACGCCGCAGCCCATCATCTACCGGCCGATGTTCGGGGCATTCGGGAAGGCGGCGTCGGCGACGCGTCTGACGTTCCTGTCGCAGGCCGCGGTGGACCGGGGTGTCCCGGAGGCCCTCGGACTGGCGAGTCCGGTTGCGGCCGTTCGGAACTGCCGGAACATCGGCAAGAAGGACATGATCCTCAACGACGCGCTCCCAGTGATCGAGGTCGACCCGGAGACCTTCAAGGTGACGCTCGACGGCCAGCCCGCAACGATCGAGCCGGCGACGTCGTTGCCGTTGACGCAGCTGTTCTTTCTCGCATGAACTCTCTCCTGACCGCGATGCAGCTCGCCGACTCGGCGTTTCCGAGCGGGATGTACACGCTGTCGCACGGGCTCGAAGGGTTCACGCAAGCGAAGTCTATTGACGCTCGAACGCTGCCGCTGTTGCTGAACGACCTCCTGATTCACTCGGTCGGACCGGGCGATCTCACAGCGTTCGCGCTCGCGCATCGTGGCGAAGATCTCATCGAGGTCGAAAATGCCTTGCATGCAACGGTTCTGGTAGCCGAGGTGCGGTCTGCATCGGTCCGAACAGGGCGTCAACTGCTCGATACGGCAGTGCACTCGTTTGGCGGTCCGACGATCAAGGAACTCCAAGAGATGGTTGTCGGAAAGCGTCTGCGCGGAATGCAACCGGTCGTCTCCGGGGTCGTACATCGCGCTCTCGGCGTCGATCCGCGGGAAGCGGCTACCGGCGCGGCATTCGGGTTCGCGTCGTCTTTCGTGGGCGCGGCGCTGCGACTCCGGGTGGTCGATCATCGGGTCGCCCAGACCGTGCTCAACGGCGCGTTTCCGACGATCGAGCAGGTCGTGGAGGCGGCGTTGATGCGGCCGATCGAGGACATCGGCGGATGTGTGCCAATGGCGGAAATGATGTCGAGCAACCATGAACGCGCGCAGGCGCGGTTGTTCGCGACGTGAACGGGTGAGGGATGACAGTGATGACAAACAGAGCCGTGCTGCGAATCGGAATCGGTGGCCCGGTCGGCTCGGGCAAGACAGCGCTTATCGAAGCGCTGGTCCCGGAGTTGATCGAGCGGGGCTACTCGCCGGCGGTGATCACCAACGACATCTACACGCAGGAAGATGCCGACCATGTTCGGCGGACGCTGTCCGGTCTCCTCGACCCGGGCAAGGTCGTTGGCGTGGAGACGGGTTCCTGCCCGCACACCGCGGTTCGCGATGACCCGACGATGAACCTGGCTGCGGCCGCAGAGATGCTCGAGAAGTACCCCGAGGTCGACACGCTGCTCTTCGAGTCCGGGGGAGACAACCTCACGCTGACATTCAGTCCGGTGCTCGTCGACGTCTTCGTCTTCGTTCTCGACACGGCTGAGGGCGACAAGATGCCACGCAAGCGGGGGCCGGGCGTCACCGATTCCGACCTGCTGATCATCAACAAGGTCGACATCGCCAAGTACGTTCGCTGCGACATCACGGTCATGGAATCGGACGCGCACCGCGTGCGCGAAGGGCGTCCTGTGGTGCTGACGGACTGTCTCACCGGTCTCGGCGTCGACGACTTCGCCGACTTCCTCGAAGGACGACGCAGTACGGAAAAGGCCAGTGCCAGCTGACCGACTCGCGCCGGAGCACTACACGCCAGCGCGAATCCCGTTGTCGGTGCGCGCCCGGGCCGGCGTTCCCGACACTCTCGCTGCCGGCAGCCCCGGCAAAGTCGGGTTGCTCGAGCTGACGTTCGCCCGCGTCGGGGAGCGGACGGATCTGGTATCGCACTACCAGCGGTCGCCGCTGCAGGTCATGCGGCCGCTGTATGTCGATCCCGCTCGCCCGGATCTCCCGATCGTCTACGTGATGTCGACGGGCGGCGGAGTTCTCCAGTCCGACCGCCTGCGAATGGATGTCGTTGCGCGCGAAGGTGCTTCGGTTTTCGTGACGACGCAGGCGGCGACGAAAGTCCACCGCATGGACACCGACTTCGCGACGCAGATCGTCAACATCTCCGCGGGGGCGAATTCGGTTGTCGAGTACCTGCCCGAGCCGACCATCGTCTTCACGGGTGCGGCGTTTTACCAGCGCATGGTTGTGACGGCCGACCCCTCGGCCACCGTCCTGGTTGCCGACAGCTTCGTCGCCGGCCGGCTCGCACGCGACGAGCGCCATGCGTACGACGTCTACGCCACAGACTTCGAGGTTCGCAGGCCAGATGGGTCGCTCGCGGTTGCCGATCGAATTCGGTTGGACCGGGATTCGGTGACCGGTCCCGGCCGGTTCGGCGCCGAGACGCTCATGGCGTCATTGTTCGTCGTGCAAGCAGGCTTCGACGTGGCCGAACTCGTCGATGAGCTGAGTCGACACCCTGACGTGCGATGGGGAGCGAGCACGCTGCCCGACGGCGTGGGTGCGTGGGTGCGAATCCTGGGGGATGACTCACCGTCGGTTCGCGCGGCGTGGCTCGCGGTATACGACCGCGCCCGCCGGGTGGCGATCGGTGCGCCCTTGCCGGATTTGCGGAAGGGCTGAGGCGTTCAACGCTTGAAGCCTGGAGCTCGGCTGGCTCCAGGCTTCAAAGGGATGCGTACTCTTCGGGCTCTGCGTTGTCGTAAATGGATGGTCGGGCAGCTATTAAGAACGGACTATTGCGGCGTTCGGACCGGTGTTTTCGACATCGTGATGGGGAACGTGAAACGGGCGAGCAGTCCCTCGCCGTCGATGATCGGAGCCGATACGCGGCGTCCGAGTCGGTATCCGCGCGAGGTGGCGATCGCGGTTGCGTAAGAACGAGCCTGGCGCGCAAGCTGGTCACCCGCGGTATCTCCGTAGTCGAAGACGTGAATGTGGAGCGCGCGGGGGCTGAATCGGGTCGCCATCATCGTGAGCACGTGAATAGATTGCTGTGTCCCGCGACACACTTCGCTCATGGCGAGCGTGCCGTTTTCAATCGTTAACTGGGAGTGAGCATTCCGTGGTTATTCGGGCGTAAGGCGTCACGCTCGCAACACGATTTGACTGCGGTGGGCGTGGCGATGGGCGAAGGTGCGATTCGTTACTGGTGTTGTGCAAGAAGATCACTGAGTCATTCGTGATTGGTGTGAGATCCGCTCGAAGCGGACTTACCATGAGGCATGGCGACCCACGGAACTCATCAGCCGGATAACAGCGGGGAAGCATCCGTGCCGATTGAGCGGTTCGCCATTCTCTTTGTCTTGCTCGGCATCTTTGGCGTCGCGATCATGATTCAAGCGAGTGGGCGCGACAACGTCTCGGCTGACCCCAAGTTGGACGGTGTGCCGTTCGTGACCACTTCCGCGCTGCCGACGCCGACTGTCACTGCACATGCGCCGAAGGCCGCCGTTCCAAAGCCATCGACCCCGGGTCCGTCGTCTTCGCCGCTGCTGCCGGCCGTTGCCACGACGGTCAACGTCGTGGCAGTGAACTCGCCAGCTCCCACGGCTGCCGCCGCAACCCCGGCACTGGCGACACAACCTCGCGTGAGCAAGGCAGAGGATGTAGCTGCAACGCCTCCGACGGCAGAACCAACAGCGCCGACGGTCGACCCGGCACCGGATCTCAGGCCCAATCCCATGCCTACATTCGACCTGCTGCCGAACGTCAATCCGATGCCGAACGTCAATCCGATGCCGAACGTGGACCCGTTGCCTTAGCGATCGGGGCGGGCGGCTTCGAGACCAGCCAGGGTCGGTGCGCCCGGGTTGCCGGAGGGCTTCCCGTCTGGGAAACCTGCCAGCAGTCGGGACGTTTCCTGGAAGGTCCCGACATCGGCACCGCGCGTCGCGGTGACGCGCTTTCCCTCACGCAACGCGTCGACGACCCCAGTGATCGACTCGGGCGTCTGATTGTCGAAAAACTCCCAGTTGACCATCACGACCGGCGCGTAGTCGCACGCCGCGTTGCACTCGACGCGCTCCAGCGTGATCTTCTGGTCGCTCGTGGTCCCCCCGACGTCGACGCCGAGGTGCTTCGACAGATGCTCGACGAGGGCGTCGCCGCCGAGCACCGCGCACAACGTATTCGTGCAGACGCCGACGAGGTAGTCGCCGCACGGCTTGCGGCGGTACATGGAGTAGAAGGTGGACACCGCCGTGACTTCAGCACCCGTCAGTTCAAGCATCGACGCGCAGAATTCGATCCCGGCTGGCGTGACGCATCCGTCGACCGACTGCACGAGATGAAGCAAGGGGAGCAGTGCTGACCGGGCTACCGGGTACCTGGAAATGATCTCTTTGGCTTCGACCTCGCTATAGATCAGTGCTCTCGGTTCGCTCCGTCGCACGGTCCGCTCCTCGCTGCCCTCCGCTACGCTCCGGACTCCGCTACGCTCCGTTTCCTCGCTTCGCTGCGGTACTCGCTGCGATGCTCCCACGCTCCTCTCGCTCACCGGTCGACCCCTCCCATCACGGGGTCGATGCTGGCGACCGCGGCGATGACGTCGGCCAACATGCCGCCCTCGCACATCGCCGCCGTGGCTTGCAGATTCGTGAACGACGGATCTCGGAAGTGAACGCGATACGGACGTGTTCCGCCGTCGCTCACCATGTGGACTCCAAGTTCTCCGCGGGGCGACTCGACCGCGATGTACACCTGACCGGCCGGGACGCGGATGCCCTCGGTGACGATCTTGAAGTGATGAATCAAGGCTTCCATCGACGAGCCCATGATCTTGCCGACGTGCTCCTTCGACTGCCCGAGTCCGTCCTTGCCGATGGTGAGGTCCGCCGGCCACGCGAGCTTCGGATCGTCGACCACTACCGGACCCGGACGTAGCCGATCGAGGCACTGCTCGACGATCTTCAGCGACTCCTTCATCTCCTCGACACGGATGAGGTAGCGGCCGTAGCAGTCCGCCGACTGAGTGATCGGCACGTCGAACTCGTAGTTCTCGTAGCCGCAGTACGGCTGCGCCTTACGCAGGTCGTGGGGGACGCCGGCCGATCGCAAGACCGGCCCGGTAATGCCCAGCGCGAGGCAACCCTCTCGATCGAGGTAGCCGATGTCGACGGTTCGCGCCCGCCAGATCGCGTTGTCACTCAGCAGGAGTTCGAGTTCGTGCAGCCGCTTGGGCATGAGCTTGAGCAGCCGTTTGACGCGATCCTGGGCGAGCTGTGGGAAGTCCTGTGCGAGACCACCAGGCCGGACGTATGCGTGGTTCATCCGCAGGCCGGTCGCGGCTTCGAACACGTCGAGGATCAGTTCACGCTCGCGGAAACCGAACAGCATCGCCGTGACGGCACCGAGCTCCATACCGCCCGTCGCCAACGCGACGAGGTGGGAGGAAATCCGGTTGAGCTCCATCAACAGCACGCGGATGACGGTCGCGCGCTCGGGCACCTCGATCCCGAGCAGTTTCTCCACACCGAGGCAGTAGGCGGTCTCGTTGAAGAACGGGGAGAGGTAATCCATCCGGGTGACGAATGTGACGCCTTGCGTCCAGTTGCGGAACTCGAGGTTCTTCTCGATGCCCGTGTGCAGGTAACCGATGCCGCAGCGTGCCTCGATGACGGTTTCACCCTCGATCTCGAGGATCAGCCGAAGGACGCCGTGCGTCGACGGATGCTGGGGACCCATGTTGACGACGATGCGCGAGGAGTCTTCTGGCTTGACGTCGGCCCAGTCGGAGCCGGCGACCGTGAACTCGGCCGACATCAGTTGTAGCTCCGTCGCTCGTCCGGTGGCGCGATCGTCGCGCCCTTGTACTGCACCGGGATCCCGCCGAGGGGATAGTCCTTCCGTTGCGGGTGTCCCTCCCAGTCGTCGGGCATCTCGATGCGTGTCAGTCCGGGATGTCCGTCGAAGACGATCCCAAAGAAGTCGTAGGTCTCTCGTTCGTGCCAATCGCATGTTTGGTAGACGCTCACGAGCGACGGAATGTGAGGTTCGGCGTCGGGGGCCGTGACTTCAATGCGCAATCTCTGGCCGGACTCGATGCCGGTGAAGTGGTAGACCGCGTGCAGTTCCCGGTCGCGATCGTCGGGGTAGTGCACGCCGCTCACACCGAGGCAGAGGTTGAAACCGAGGGTGTCCTTCAGCGTCAGCGCGATCTGCGGCAAGCGGGAACGGTGGACGAAAACGGTCAGTTCCCCGCGGTCGACAACCACCTTCTCGACGGCGTCATCGTCGAGCGCATCGACGATGTCGTCGAAGTAGCCGCCGTAGGGTCGCGGACTGCTTCCCGGCATCTTGACCGGCCGGACGAGCCGACCGTAGCCAGAGGTGTCACCGCTGCCGGAGATTCCGAACATGCCTCGGCGCGTGCCGATGACCTCGTCCTCTGCCGAGCCCTCGTCGCCGGAATCCTGGCCTTGGCGCGACGTAAACTCACTCATCGAAGAAGCCCTCGCATCTGGAACGTCGGGGTCGACGCGAGCGCCGCTTCTTCGGCGGCCTTGATCGCCTCCACGCGGTTCACACCGAGCGGAGATTCCTGAATCTTCTCGTGCAGCTTGATGATTGCGTTCAACAGCATTTCCGGGCGCGGGGGACAGCCGGGCAGGTAGATGTCGACCGGGACGACGTGGTCGACGCCCTGGACGATGGCGTAGTTATTGAACATTCCGCCCGAGGATGCGCACACGCCCATCGACAGCACCCATTTGGGCTCGACCATCTGGTCGTAGATCTGCCGGAGAACCGGTGCCATCTTCTGGCTCACACGACCGGCGACGATCATGAGGTCCGCCTGGCGGGGCGATGCACGGAACGCCTCCATGCCGAATCGGGCGATGTCGAAGCGCCCGCCGCCCGTCGCCATCATCTCGATGGCACAGCACGCCAGGCCGAAAGTCGCGGGCCACAGCGAACCTTTTCGCACGTAACCTGCGAGTCCTTCGACAGTGCTCAGCAGGAATCCGCTCGGGAGTTTCTCTTCGAGTCCCATTCGTCAGTCCCAGCTCAAGCCGCCGCGACGCCACTCATAGGCGTACGCGACCGACACGTTGAAGATGAACAAAGCCATTGCTGCGAGGCCGAATCCGCCCAGCGCGTCGAAATGGACCGCCCACGGGTAGAGGAAGACGATCTCGATGTCGAAGATGATGAAGAGCATCGCGGTGAGGTAGTACTTGACCGGAAAGCGTTGGCCGCCACCGTGTGCCGGCTTCTCCATCGGCTCGATGCCACATTCGTAGGCCTCGAGTTTCGCGCGATTGTAGCGACGTGGACCGATGAGCATCGCGAGGCAGACAGACACCACCGCGAAGCCGGCCGCGATCGCGCCGAGTACCAAGATCGGCACGTAGACGTCCACTAAGCACCCCCGAGTGATCTACACCACAGGGTACGTCCAAGGTGCTAGTGATGCAGGAGCTTCGAAACTGCCGCGCCGAGTGCGATGGGATCGATCGGATGCGACACGCTCGCATCGGCATTCGACCATTTCGCGAGCCAGCGGTCATCGGGACGGCCCGTGATGATCAGAAGGCGCGGGCACGGCCGAAGTTCGTCTTTGAGCTGCTTCGCCAGTCCCATGCCGCCCGCGGGCGCGGCTTCGCCATCGAGGATCGCGAGATCGATCCCGCCCGCATCCATCAGGGTGATGACCATGTCCGGCGTGGCGACCTCGTCGTAGTCGTACTCCGGGCCCAGAGCGCTCACCACAGACTCCCGGGTAGAGGAGTTGTCGCTGTAGACCAGCACGCGCATAGGGCCGATGCTAGTAGAGCGTGTACATCTTCGACGGAGTGACGGCGTACGCGAGATCGAAAGTGACACCGACAATTCCGTCCACGGAACCGACCAGCGCACTCTTTTCCCAGTTCTGTCCGTCCTGCGTGCGCCAGGCGTAGCCCTCGACGTCGACTCCCCATACCGATCCGTCGGTTGCCGCGGACAGGAGTTGCATCTTCGGAGCACCGTCGATGTCCTCGAAGGTCTTTCCGTTGTCGGCACTGACTTTGACGCCGTCGCCGGTTGCCACGAAGATCGACGGCTCGAACACCGCGAGTGACGTCGCGTCGAGCTTTGCGCCCGTTTGCCACGTCGCCCCGCTGTCCTCCGAGACGAGGATGTTGGTGCCGTCGAATCCGACGACGAGCGTTCCGGCTGCGCCGAGTGCATGGAAATCGGTTTGCCCCTCGCGGGACTTCGGGGCCCAGGTTTGACCGCCGTCCGTGCTCACGATGAGCCCGAGCGGGTTGGCTCCAGGATTCGCGCTGCCTGGATGTCCTGATGCGTAGAGCGTCGTGGTCCCCGAGAGCCCGGCCAGGCCCATGAGATCGTCGTTCGATCGCCCGACGTGCGACGACTTGCCCATCGCATCGATCGCGAACAATCCCTCGTGCGTTCCCGCCAGTAGTTCGCCATCTCGGTTGATCGTGATCGCGTGAATGTGGGTGAGCGCGGGGGAGATCGCCACTCCCGTCAGCGCCGGGTTCGCTGCAATGTTCTGGCTCGGCGTGCCGGACGAACAGGCCGTTACGAAGGCGACCAGTGCGGCGGCGATGGCGAAGCGAGGGCTCAAGCGCATGTCGCCATTGTGACAGTGGACGGTCCGCCCATGTCACAGCGCCGAGCGAATACGCTGGCGGCATGGCAGGACACTTCCTCTCGGCGCCGAATTGGCGAGATCGCGGATTTCTGCTGTACCTCTTGCGAACTGAGACTGTCGGCGGTGCCTTGATGCTCGCCGCGGCGGTGGTTGCGCTGATCTTGGCGAACACGCCGATGGTTGACGTCTACAACTCGGTGCGTGATTTCCACGTCGGTCCCGAATCGCTCCACCTGCATCTGAGTCTGGCCGACTGGGTGAAGGACGGTTTGCTCGCAATCTTCTTCTTCGTCGCTGGCATGGAACTCAAACGCGAGTTTGTCGTAGGCGACCTGCGAGATCCGCGCGCTGCGGCATTGCCGATCGTGGCCGCTTTCTGCGGTATGGCGGTGCCGGCGTTGATCTATGTTGTCACCTCGTCGGCGGGTGGGGGTTCGCTAGGCGGGTGGGCCATTCCGATGGCAACCGATATCGCATTCGCGCTGGCGGTGCTGGCCGTGATCGGGACCGCGCTGCCGTCGGCGCTCCGCGCATTTCTGCTCACCCTGGCGATCGTCGACGACCTCGGCGCGATCGTCGTCATCGCGTTGTTCTACTCGTCGACGCTGAACCTGTGGGCACTGGCGGGCGCCATCGTTGGTCTCCTGGTTTTCGCACTCTTGCATCGTCGGGGTGTTCCCGGCTGGTACGTGTACATCCCACTTGCGGTGATCATCTGGGCGCTCACGCACGCCAGCGGAATCCACGCGACCGTGTCCGGTGTCGTGATGGGCCTGATTCTCCGAACCCACAAACGCGACGACGAGAAATATTCGCCGGCCCAACGGGTCGAGCACGCCGTGTCTCCGATATCTGCGGGCCTCGTGGTGCCAGTGTTCGCGCTGTTCGCGGCGGGCGTGACGATCAGCGGCGACGGAGTCGCGTCGATCTTCCGGCAGCCGGAGACCCTCGGTGTCGTGCTGGGACTGGTGTTGGGCAAGCCCATCGGCGTGTTCTGTGGCTCGTGGTTGGCTGCCCGCTTCACACGCGCCGAGCTCAATCCAGATCTGAAGTGGGCCGATGTTTTCGCGGTGTCGATTCTCGCGGGAATCGGGTTCACGGTCTCGCTGCTCATCGCTGAGTTGTCCTTCGCTGGAACGGCATTGGGCGAGTCGGTGAAGGCGGCCGTGTTGATCGGCACCGCCCTGGCGACAGTTCTGGCGGCTATCGTCTTGAAGCTCCGAAACCGGCACTATCGGCTGGCGGTTGAAGCCGAAGAGCGAGATGAAGACGAGAACGGAATTCCGGACATTTACGAAGAGACAACGCCCGACTTCCATGCGCGTCTTGCCGAGAGGTATCAACGCGAGGCAGATAAGCACCGGGAGGCGGCACGGCGTCCGGAGGAGTGAGCCAACTTGTCATAGGTCGAATGTATGTTCGACTGGTGAGTTCGTTAACGCTTCTGATCAGGCCCGATATCGACGTGTCGTCGATGTCCAAGGGCGAATTGGTCGACCTCATCACCGCTGGCGAGACGGCTAAGTCGGCAACCTCGGCGCTGCAAGCCCGCGCCGCGGTCGAGTTGCTGCGGATTGAGACCGCCGAACACCCCGAGCGCGCTTCTGTACTGGTCGAACGCAGTGTCGGCACCCAGATCGCGCTCGCCCGGAAAGACTCGCCGCTGCGTGGGCGCCGACATTTGTCTCTCGCCAAAGCTCTGTGTTCCGACTTGCCCTCGACAATGGACATGCTTGAGCGCGGTGAACTCTCGGAGTACCGCGCGCACGTGATCGCCCGCGAAACCAACCACCTCACCAGTGATGACCGCCGCACGGTCGACCACGAACTCTCCGGTGGTCTCAGCGGTGCCGGTGACCGCAAGGTGGCCGACCTCGCCCGCGCGGCCGCGCACCGGGCCGATCCGGAGGCTGCCGAGCGCCGCGCACACAAGGCCCGCAGCAATCGTTGGGTCGGTGCGTGGGCCAAACCTGACGCGATGATGATGGTCAAGGCACTCTTGCCGTTTGAACAGGGCCTCGCGGTGCATCGTGCGCTGCGCACGTGTGCCGAGCAGGCCCGCCGCGACGGGGACAAGCGTCCGATCGGTCAGCTCATGGCGGACGAGTTCGTGCAGCGACTGCTCGGGAAACCGGTCGATCACGCGGTCGATGTCGAGATTCAGCTGGTGATGAACGAACGCACACTGCTACGCGGCGACCACGAGGCAGCCCAGGTGCTGGGGTACGGACCGGTCCCCGCGTACCTGGCACGCACGCTCGTGGCCGACGCGGACAAGGCCTGGATCCGGCGTCTGTTCGTCGAACCCGCCACGGGTGAACTGGTGACCATGGAGTCCAAGCGCCGCGTGTTCACGGGTCAGTTGCGTCAGCTTGTCCTCACCCGTGACGGCATGTGCCGCACCCCGTACTGCAACAACCAGATTCGGCATATCGACCACACCACGCCGTGGTCAAAGCAGCGCAAAACCCAGGCGGCCGGTGGGCAAGGGCTGTGCGAGTACTGCAACTACGTCAAGGAGAACCCCGGCTGGACGTGCGATGTCGTCTACATCGGATCTTCCCGGCGCATTCGGTCGACGACTCCGACCGGTCACACCTACGACTCCGCAGCACCTGCACAGCCCGGCAGCGGACGCGCCACCCTCGAAATCGAACTCACACGCCGACTCGACGACCGCGGCGCATGACCACATCAGGAAAGCGCGGCCGCAACCGCTTCCGGATCACGCACGGTCACGATGGCGCGCGCGAACTTCTGACCGGCAAGTTCAAGGACCAGCGCAGGCCCGCGACTGACGCTCACGAAGTCTTTATAGCCTCTGCCGCGCCAGGTTCCGATCGCCCGAACGAATGGCATGCCCAGCCCGGGAGCGCGCATACCGCGAAGAGCACGGAATCCGTTCTCGACAACGGAAACGGTCTGAACGGCAGAGCGCGGAACTTCGAGGTCGCCGAGGAAGCCGGAGATCTTCTCAAAGGCCGAGAGCGTGATCTTGACGTGTGATCGGTCTACCGAGATCTGTGCCATGCATCGAATCTACCGACTCCGGGATCACCCTGATCTTTCCCTGAACTCACTTCCCAGCTAATGACTTTCGTGCCCGCGACCCGGACTATGGAGTCACCGCACAATGCAAGGAGACACCGATGTTTTGGAAGGTCCTGGGCGCGATCGTCCTGGCGTGGTTGGCGATCGGGCTCATCAGCGCCATCGTGAAGTCGGTCATCCCGTTGGTCATCCTCGGACTGGTCATCGTCGGTGCACTCACCCTGTACCGCAAGGCCAACGCGAACACTCCGTCGCGATTCTGACGCTTCTCACCAGTGACGGATCAGCGGCAGAACCTTCGTCTGGATCTTCTCGTCAGTCCATCCGCGTGACCGCAACTCATTGAGAACCGTCGGAACCTGAAATTGATTCATCTGCGGAACGTTGGCGGTCAGCCACTTCTGCGTGACGCGCGCCGGGAGCGCCTGAGTAGGAGCCATCAGGGGGATGGAGGGTGGGACGATCGGCGTCTCGAATTCGGACGCCGACGTCCCATCTGCGGAAACAAGTGCAGCGTTTTCGGCCCTCCGAAGCAGCACAAAGGCGCAGAGGCCGGCCAAGGACAGGCACATCAGGATTCCGGAAACGTTGACGGTCACCAGGGCACCGAGGGCCGCCAGCCCGAAGACGCCGATTCCCGCCCAGCAAACGACGGTGATCACTCGATCGCTATTCACACGCCACCCCGTCTCCATCGCGGTCCAGCGCCGTCCGATACCCCGGGTCACCCCGGTGCAAGGGCGCCGCACCGGCTGCCTTCGCTGCCGCACAGTTCTTGTAGAAAGCGAACGTCGAATTGCCCAGCTGGACGGGTGGCGCGGGCGCATCGGTCGTCGTCGTTGGCGGCGGGGCAACAACAGTGGTCGTCGTCGGAGCTGGCTCGCTCATCAATCCGGGAACCGGTCCGGGCATCTGGGTCCCGTCGCATTCGTCGAGGACGCGCTTCATGGCGTCGTGCTCGGCCTGCGTGACAGACAGTCCATAGTCGGATTTCACCTGGATCTGCATCGTGACCATCGTGCAGCGGAAGGACTTGTTCGGCGGGAGCCAGGTCGCCGCGTCGCCGTCGCCCTTGCTCTGATTGGTCGGTCCGTCGACCGCGAGCAGATTCCGCGGATCGTTCGCGAAGTTCTGCCGCTTCGCCGAGTCCCACTGCTGAGCGCCCTTCTGCCACGCATCGGACAGCGAGACAACATGATCGATCTGGACCGCAGACGACCCCGCACCACGTTCGAAGTTGATCGTTCCACCCGTGTACGGGTCATACAGTGTGCCGGTCAGCACCGCACACCCGTTGCTGCCTCGTTTGATGGCGACGTCGGAAAGGTCGCGTCGCAGGATGTCGTTGCGAGTGTCGCACCCGTTGTGACCAGCCTCGACGGAGACATCGTCGGACCATTCCTGGCCGAACAGGTCGCGGTCGTACCCCGATTTCGGAGCACGTCCCTTGATCGCCAGACCTGCCAGCGCGGCGTAGGCGGCCCGCTCGCCCGCCGAGGCGCCGGCCGGGATATCGGCGCTCGAGTCCTGCGCGCCGGTCGAACCCGAACCCGAAGAATTCGCACCCGATGCCGATTGGTCGCCAGGCAGCTCCCAGGTGATCGCCGGATAGTGCATCGGCGTCAACGTCGTCGACGGCTCCGTGGTCATCGGAGCATCGTGAGCCGCCACTGCTCGCGGTTCCTGGTCGGGCATTGCCACGATCGATCCGCCGAACATGAGCGCGGACGCAACCCCGACAAGTGTTGATACCCGAACTGGTGGAGCCATGATCAACTTCTAACACCGGAGCTGCACCAGACCGAACCGACCGACGGGCTGTCACCCGTTCGCAACAGGATCGCTAGCGCGCGAGAATCTCCGCGACGTCAGCCGGCGACGGCATCGCAGAGATGTCCGCGCTGACCCGCCTCGCCGCCTGCCGGAAGACGTCTTCAGTCAGCGACCGCTTGACCGCAGCTCGAATCGACTCGACGGACGCTTCTCCCGGTTCGAGCGCGAGGCCGGTCCCCGACTTAGCGCAGGCCTCGGCATTGAGGAACTGGTCGCTCGCACGACACGGCACCACTCGCCCACATCACCTCGTCGCCACGGGCAACAAAGGCGCGGGCGAGCGGCACCATCGGGTTGACTTGGCCCCAAGCATCAACGGCAGTGAACAGGACTCGCATTGCGAAAGTCCACCGCAATCCTGGGCACCCCGCGCGTCGCGGATTCGGCTACTTTTTCTTGCCCTTGTCGATGACCGCTTTGAACTGCACCGTGTTCGGGCCGGTCGGAAAATCGACATGCGAGAGCACGCTTCGCAGCGCAGTCTCGAACTGCTCGCGTCGTTCCGCGATGATTCTGTCTCCGGTCGTGATCCCGTCCATCCGCAGTAGATGGTCGATGTGCCGGATCAACGCAATTGTCACGACCGAGTCGGACGCCGCGTGCTCAACCACCACGCGTCGCACTGCATCGAGGAATGCTGCGTTGTCCAAACCATCGTCGTCAACCTGGAAAACCGTGGCGCTCGAACTCACTATTCCTCCGACTGGTCACCAGCAACGTCGACCTCCACGGTACGGACTCTCGCCGCCAAACGCAGGCCCCAAATTGGCCGCGTCGATCCTGTCCGCAGACGACTGCGCCGCCTACGATCGGCGGCATGCACGGGCTCGTGAAAGCCGGCGCTGCGTTCGTTGTAGCGTCAGCGCTCGCGAGTTGTGCGCACGTTTCGCCAGTTCAGCACGATGCCGCCGCACCTGGAGATGGCACTGACGTCGTTGTTCTCCGCCCGGTCGACAACTCCGGCAAACTCGCCCACGGCTGGCATGTTCGCCCCATCCGCGGAAATCTGGCAATGAGCTGCAGCACCGCCCAGCCGTCGCCGTACGCGGTCGACGCCGGCGTCGGAACGGGCTGCTCCCCTGATTCGGACCACACCCTCGCGTGTTGGCTGGTAACCCCGACACCTGGGACGCTCTGCCTGACCGAACCATTCGATCCGAAGAATCGCCTCGTCGTCCAGTTTCCTAATGCTCTTCACGGCCCGGCTCTGATGGCGCCCCCGGCACCGGTCCCGATCGCCGTCGAACTCGACAACGGAATCCGTTGCTCGCCAGTGACTTCCGACCGATACCACTGCGCCAATGGGCTCGAGGCCACGCGCGATGGTGGGCGGTGGGCGACGTTGCCGGGCAACCTCCACGTGACGACCACCTACTACCTCGGTGTCGACGCTGGGTCGGATGCCCGGATCTGAGCCAGCGCGGCAATAATCGGATCTCGTGACCGAGACCGCCATTGAACCGAAGCCGCACTTCGCGACCGTTGGCCGCAGCTACTACCCGATCATCGTCGCGCTCTTCACCGCGACGCTGATCATCTCGAACGTCTGCGCCACCAAAGGCATCGAATTCTTCGGTGGACACCATTTCTCGCTTGGACCTGTGCAGATCCTGCCGCTCAACCTCGACGCCGCGTTCTTCCTGTTCCCGCTCGCCTACATCCTCGGCGACGTCCTGACCGAGGTGTACGGTTTCGCCGCCGCACGCCGGGCGATCCTCACGGGGTTCGCGATCATGCTGCTGACGACGGCGTGCTTCGCCATAGCGGTGAAGCTACCCGCCGCATCGTGGTACGAGAATCAGCACGCTTTCGCCACCGTGGTCGGCGTCGTGCCGTGGATCGTCGGCGCCAGCATTGCGGGTTACCTCGTCGGCCAGCTGTTGAACTCGTATGTGCTCGTCCGGATCAAGTCACGAACCAAAGAAGAGCACCTCTGGATGCGCCTGCTCGGCTCGACCGTCGTCGGCGAGTTCGCCGACACCGTGACGTTCTGTGCGATCGCCGCGACCGCCATCGGAATCTCGACATTCAGCGGATTCGTCAACTACGTCGTCGTCGGATTCGTGTGGAAGACACTCGCCGAGGTCATCGTCCTGCCGATCACCTATCGCGTCATCGCGTTCATCAAGGCCAACGAACCGACCTACGCGTACTGAGCCAGGAATTCCGCGCGGAAGGTGTCGAACCGACCCTGCAGAATCGACTCCCGAATGTCGGAGAAGAGCCGCAGGGTGAATCGCTCGTTGTGGATCGTGCACAGCGTTCCGGCGACAGTCTCCTTCGCCTTGAACAGATGGTGCACGTAGGCGCGGGTGTAGTGGGCACACGTGTAGCAATCACAGTCTGATTCGATCGGTGAGAAGTCCCGTCGCATCGCCGACCGAATGATGCTGAATCGACCACTTCGCGTGTACACACGCCCGGTCCGCGCGACCCGCGAGGGCATCACGCAGTCGAACGTGTCGGCGCCGTTTTCGACCGCGGTGAAGACGTCCTCCGGCTCACTGATTCCGAGCATGTGACGCGGCTTGTCGGCCGGCAGCTCGTCACAGCACCAGCCGACGATTTCACCCATGTTGTGTTTCTCCAGCGCACCGCCGATACCGAAGCCGTCGAACTCGAGCTGAGCCAGTCCGCGACTGGCCTGACGCCGCAGATCCTCGTAGTGAGCACCTTGCACCACGCCGAACAACGCCTGGTACGGCCGGCCCACTCGCTCGGCGGTCAGACGCTGGTGCTCGATCACACAGCGTCGAGCCCATTCGTGAGTCCGGACGACCGAGCTCTCCTGATACGCGCGGCCATCGGCCAGGGTGGTGAGCTCGTCGAACGCGAAAATGATGTCGGCACCGATCTGGTGCTGCACCCGCATCGACACCTCGGGCGTGAACCGATGCATCGAGCCGTCGCGGTGCGACTGGAAAGTGACCCCATCGTCGTCGACGCGCGCCAAGCCCCCCGACCGAGGACCGGCCACCACCGCCTCGGACTCCATCGCGATCTTCTTGCCGAAACCCGCGGCCAGCGACATGACCTGAAAACCGCCGCTGTCCGTGAAGGTGGGTCCCGGCCAGTTCATGAACCGGCCGAGGCCGCCGGCCGCCTCGACGATGTCCGGTCCAGGCTGGATGTACAGGTGATAGGCATTGGCCAGAACAGCCTGCGCGCCAGCGGCTTTGACGGCCTCTGGAAGGACTGCCTTCACGGTCGCCGAGGTGGCGACGGGAATGAAAGCGGGTGTGGAAATGATTCCGTGCGGAGTCCGGATCCGGCCGGCTCGACCGTGGCGACCCGGAATCCGCGCGTCGACCTCAAACAACGATCAGTGGGCCCCGTTGGCCTTCTTGGGCCCACGAGGAGCGGTGTAGCCGGCCGCTTCGGCGTCCTCGGCGGTCGCGAACCACACCTCGGCGCGAGTCCGCTCGTAGCTCGATGAACCGGGAACGTGGTACTTCATCGAGTCCGCGTTGCCCTTGATCGGGAAGCCTTCCGGCTGGCTGCCGTCCTCGAGGGGCGGATGCGATCCGGTCAGGAGAGCAACAGGCTCCTCCGTCTCCGGCTCATCGACGAGGAGCGGTCCCTCTTCCGGCGCGTCCTCTTCGACGCCTTCATCGACGCCGACCAAGGTGTCGAACTCGAGGTCTTCCTCGTCCTCGTCCGCGTCGACCATCGAGGAGAACGTCACCGGGTTTTCGTCGTACTCGGAGTAATCGTCGATGATCAGGCCGCCCTCGAGGTCGGCGTCGAACCCGTCAGCCGACTCCTTGGCGCCGATCAAGCCGAGTTTCCACGCCACGGCGCCTCCGACGGCTGCCGCGACACCCACGACTGCCACAACCTTTACTGCGCGATTCATCAAACCTCCCGAGTCTGATTACTGGTCTGCGGCCTGGAGTTCGCGCACCTTGCCGATGTAGGCGGTCATCGCGTCCTCGCTCGACGTGCCGGACAGTTTCGCCCACGCGTCGTACTTCGCGCGGCCGACGACGTCGAACATGCCGGGGCGCTTGCCACTGGCGTTACCCGCCGAAGCCTGCTTGAAGTGCGCGTACAGGAAAAGCAGGCTGTCGTTGTCCGGCCGCTTCGACAGCTGCTTGACTTCTTCTTGGGCCTGGGTGAATTCATCTGCGAGTTCGCTCACAGGGCGAACTATAGCCGGGGCACGAGAAATGCGGACAGAGCTCGACAGACTGCTTCCGGAGCCTCGACCTGTGGGTAATGGCCTGTTCCATCAAGTACTTCGAACGTCGCACCGGGCAGACGGACCCGCAGCCGCTCGAGGACATGCCCGCCGCTGATCGGATCAACCGGTCCCCACACGAACAGTGTCGGACCCGGATACTCCTCCAGCGCTCGCCGCCAGCGCTCGGCATGCTCGCGCCGCTCATCGATGTACCGCAGCAGCTGCCATTGCACGAAGCGGCCACCACCCAGACTCACCGCCGACCACATTTCGTGCAGGATCTCGTCGCTCACGGGCTGGCCGAGAATCGAGCGCAGCGAGATCTTGAACATCCGCTCCGACGACAGCAGGGAGATCACCCGGCCGACAGGACTGTGCAGCAACTTCTGGATCGGAATCGGCCGGTGCAGGTCCGGATACAGACCTCCGTTGAGCCACACCATCCGGGTGATTCGCTCCGGCTGACGTGCGAGAAGTTCCTGCCCGACGCTGACGCCATAGTCGTGGCACACGAGTGCGGTGTCGTCGATGCCGAACTCTTTCCACACCCGTTCGACGAGGTCAGCCTGTTCGACGAGCTTGTAACTGTGCGAGATGGGCTTGTCGCTCGCGCCGAACCCCAGGAGGTCGAGCGTCGTCACGCGCATGCCGGCCGCGGTGAGCGCGGGGACGACGGCGAACCAGTCGTGCGAACTCGTCGGAAAGCCGTGCACGAGAGTGACGGGCGCACCATCTGCCGGCCCATCCTGGCGCACGAAGATCTCATGGCCCGAGCCGTCCGTCAGATAGGTGCCGCCCGCAATCCACTGGGTCAAGGTCTGCATGTTTCCCTCACACTAGACATATGCGTTTACGGCTCATCGGTGTCGGGGTTCTCGTCGCGGGAATCACGCTCGTCACCTTCCTGATCTTCAAGGTCATCGATGCATTCCCGGCGCCGGTCGACAGTGGTTTGGTCGGCACACCCATCACCGCGACCCTCGATTCCGACGGTGTCACGATCCTCGTTGATGACCCTAGCTATCAGATCGACTGCGGGATTACCGATTCGACTGGCCGCCCAATCCCGCTTTACCAGCCGGGCGGCACCACCACGATCACTGTCAACGGTCACTCGTGGTGGGTCGCGCTCGAGTCGACCAATCCGACCCCGCCGGGGACGTACACCGCGACCTGCACATCCGCCGACGCTGGTCTGGCGTACGCGGTCGGCGAACGCGGCAACGTCCTCTCCATGGTCGGCATGATCTTCGGAATCATCGGCACCATCATCGCGACGATCGTCATCGTGATCGCGTTGTTCGTCATCGCCGGAGTCCGGAAGCGAAAGGCGCAGCGGCAGCAGTTGGACCACTTCTCGTACCCGGCACCGCCGCCACCGATGGGCCAGAATCCCTACGAAAGCAGACCGCCTGGACCGGGTCAGACGTACACCGAGTACTAAGTGGCGGGACCGACAATATGGTCGTGAATCCGACGCGATAGCTTCTCGACCGTTTCCGTGAGCGCCGTGTTGGCCTCGATGAGTTCGCGCAACTGGTTGGTGTTTTCCAGCGTGTGAATCGCGACTTCGCTGCTGATCGCGTCCGCGCGCTTGGCGGCGATCAGCAGGATCGCGCCCTGTAGACCGGCGAGCATCGACAGAAACAGGTTGAGCAGGATGAACGGATAGGGATCGATTCCGTGCTTGCCGTTCAATGCCGCCCACAGCCCCATGAGCGCGATGAAAGTGAACACGAACGGCCACGAGCCCATGACGTTGCGAACCAGGTCGGCAGTGCGCTCGCCCGTCGTCAGATCCTCACCGGTGCGGACGCCGGGGTGCAGATGCCAGCGGGTCTTCTTCATGCCCACGATTGTCGGACAAGGATTCGCGAAAAATCTTGACGGCAACCTGTCGAAATTCGCGTTCTTCGCTCGACGTGTAGTCGAACGTGCCTGACAACCAGGCCGACACACGAAAGGATCGACCAATGGCGCGCTACATGCTCTGGCACAAGACGGACACCTACTACGACCGCACCAACCCGCCGCCGGCCGATTTCATGGCCAAGATGGGCGGCCTGATGGCAGACATGACCGCGGCTGGAGTCATGCTCGCCGGCGAAGGCCTCAAGCACCCGCAATACCGCACGAAGCTCGTATACAAGAACGGCCACCGCACGGTGACCGATGGACCGTACGCCGAGGCCAAAGAGGTCATTGGCGGCTTCGTGATCGTCGACGTGAAGTCCAAGGACGAGGCGATCGAGTGGGCGGATCGATTCGCCGCGTGTTTCGACGAGATCGAGGTCGAGGTCTCTCCGATCACGGAGGCATCTGACTTCCAGTAGCCTCGGCAGATGTGAGTGCCGACGTTCGAGCCCGGGTCGAAGCGGTGTGGCGGATCGAGTCCGCCAAGTTGATCGCCGCCCTCGCCCGCGTCACGCACGACGTCGGCCTCGCCGAAGAACTTGCCCAGGACGCCCTCGTCGCAGCCCTCGAACAGTGGCCCGGCGAGGGCGTTCCGCGTAACCCGGCAGCCTGGCTCATGACCACTGCCAAGCGCCGAGCGATCGACCGGTTCCGCCGCCAGGACATGCTCGACAAGAAGCATGCCGAGATCGCGCGCACTCTGGAAACCGAACACGAAGCCGAACTCCCGCCACCGATCGAGGACGACCTCCTCCGGCTGATCTTCATCGCGTGCCATCCGGTCTTGAACCCGGAAGCCCGCACGGCCCTCACCCTCAAGCTGCTCGGTGGACTGACGACCGCGGAAATCGCACGCGCGTTCCTCGTGTCGGAACCGACGGTGGCGCAGCGGATCGTGCGCGCAAAGCGAGCGCTGCAGTCGGCCGACGCCGAATTCGAAATTCCGGAAGCGGCCGAACTCCCCCAGCGACTCGATTCCGTTCTCGAGGTCATCTACCTCATCTACAACGAGGGCTATGCCGCCACCGCTGGCGAGGACTGGATGCGCCCCGAACTGTGTTCGGAGGCAATGCGTCTGGGCCGCATTCTGGCGGGACTCATGCCGCGAGAACCCGAGGTCCACGGGCTCGTGGCATTGATGGAGTTGCAGGCTTCGCGCATCAATGCCCGTACCAGCCCCGATGGTGAGCCGATCACTCTGCTCGAGCAGAACCGCGGCCGTTGGGACCATCTGCTCATCCGGCGCGGGCTAGACGCTTTGGCCAAGACCGATGGGCGCCAAGGGAAGTACGCATTACAGGCAGCGCTGGCGGCCTGCCATGCCCGGGCTCGAACCGCGGCCGAGACAGACTGGCGCGAAATCGCACGGATCTACGGCCAACTCAACGAACTCGAGCCGTCACCGATCATCGATCTCAACCGTGCGGTCGCCGTGTCGATGGCCGACGGACCCGAAGCCGGGCTCGCGATCCTCGACAACGTCGAGTTACCCGACTACCACCTGCTGCCCGCGGTACGCGCGGACCTGTTCGCCAAACTCGGCCGCCTCGACGACGCCCGCATCGAGTTCGAACGCGCGGCAGGCCTCACCCGGAATGAACGCGAGCGGGCCTTCCTGCTGAATCGAGCGCGCGACCTGCGGTGACCGGTGCATCCCGTCGGCGACAACATCGCCTGGATGACCATCATCTGCCACACCATGAAGGTGGAGACACGGACCCAGAACCCGGCGAGAGCATTCATCGTGTGGCGCGACAACGGCCGGATGCGCAGCGTCGATCGCACGCGACAACGCCAGCAGTTCCCGCAGGTTCCCACGGTGATCCCCAGGTACGACATGGCGAAAAGCGCCGCCGTCCGAAACCGCCCCCGCTTCTGCACGACAGGTATGCGACCACGCGAGTCCCGTTGCCTACAAGACAGATTGCGGGATCGGCACGAAATCTTTACAGCGCCGTGCGGTAACGCAGTTCCTCCACCCGCACATCCCACACGACGTCGCTCCGGGTCACTTCATCCGACACCCAGCCGTCCTGCCGGTAAAAGCGCTCCGCGCGTTCGTTGCCGATCAGAACCCACAGGACAGCCTCGTCGAACCCCTGGTCAGCGAGCCGGCTCCGCGCGAACGTGATGAGCGCCTTCCCCACTCCGCGGCCCCAGGAATCGGGGTCGACATAGAGCGCCCAAAGCTGTCCGACCGTGGGCGGCTCGTCATCGGGGCACGGCCCGGTCGTGACGAATCCGCAGATGTTCTGCCTGGAATCGACGGCCACGAACGTTGCCGGGTCGTCAGGCCCCGTCAGGTGAAAGGTGTAGCGCGCGGCTCGATCCTCGGCACGCAGCCCACCCAGGAGTTCGGCGGGCATCAAGTCTTCGTACCCGACCTGCCACGACCGAATGTGTACGTGCGCGACCGCGAGAGAGTCTTCCCGGACAGCACGTCGTATTTGCCACACAGTTCCCTCAATAGCACCCGGACATGACGAAACCCCGCACGTCCGGTGGGGCGTTCGGGGTTTCGTGCTACTGAGGGCTGAAGCTCAGAGTCTGGATCAGAGGTTCGAGCCACAGGTCGGCCAAGCGCCGGCACCCTGAGCAGCGAGAACCTTCTCGGCGATCGCGATCTGGGCGTCACGCGACGCAAGGTCGGGGCGCTCGGCGTACTCGCCACCGCCGTAGGCGTTCCAGGTGTCGATCGAGAACTGGAGACCACCGTAGTAGCCGTTGCCGGTGTTGATGGACCAGTTACCGCCGGCCTCACACTGCGCGACAGCGTCCCAGTTGTGGCCACCGGTGTAAGCCGGTGCGTCGATGACTGCAACCTGCTCGATGACCGGAGCGGGAGCCGGTGCCGGCGCGGGGGCCGGAGCCGGCGCAGCCTGGGCAACAACGTCAGTGGTGACGGTCGGGTTCGGCTCCGAAGCCATGGCAACACCGATCGGGGCGGCAGCGAGTGCGGACATCGCGCCAACGAGGACGAACATGTGGGTGGTCGAAATCTGGAGGTCGGCCATTTGGAAAAAAATTTCCTCTCGCCGCTCGACGGATCTCGTCGGCCTGCCCCTTCAAGGGTTGGGTTCCGGTCGGGGGGCAGGTCGCTCAGCGCCGAGCCGGTGGATTGAAACCATTCTTTTGAAACTCTTAATTTCAATCCGTATTTCGTTCGTGAATAACTTTGCCATATCTGGGTACATATAGGAATGACCCGCGTGTCGCGCGTCGATTAATAGCAAACAAAGGTTTGCCCAGTTCAGCGTGCCTTTTCTAATAATGAGCAACCCGAATTGGGGCCCATATTGTGGCGCGGCTCACGCCCCTGGAGTGGCGCCGACCACCAGTCTCGCGTGACGCGCCCCACACTTTGCGCCAAAACCGCACGAAAACTCGACAGCGTGAGCTAGCCCGAGACGACAAAAGGAGCGCACGACCCATTCGGGCGTGCGCTCCCCTGCGTGTCGGGCAACACTTAACGACGTTCTGTCGTCGAAATGAAAATCGCGAACGATCATGAAAACGTTTCCACCGCCATTTCGGCCGGAATTCATGAATGGCTTGGCGCTATCGATGTTTTCCCAGGTCAGCGCTTGTTTCGGAAAGGCGTTCAGGTAGCCGATCTGTGCGAGCGGTCACTAGAATTCAGTGGCACGCACCACCTGGTTATCAAGTCGGAGAGGCCACATGAGCGCACCGCAGGGACCCGGATGGCAGCAAGGTCCAGACGGGCGTTGGTATCCGCCGGGTCCCCAATATCCGACACCGCCCCAATATCCGCCCGGGCCTGGATATCCGGTGGGCCAGCAGTATCCCGGGCAGCCGTACGCCCCACCGCCGAAGTCGAGTCGCAACTGGCTCATTCCGGTCTTGGTCATCGTCGGCGTGATCGTCGTCAGCGGCGCAGCGTTCGCCTGGTGGGTGGCAACGAAGGTCGGCGATGCGGTCTCGAACGTCACCGGCGGGACGAACTTGACGTGTCCGACGGGCGCAGAGATCTCACAACTACTCGGCGCGAACGTCAAGGGCCCGACGGCAGCGCCGGAGTTCTTCGTCGCCGCCGCCTGCTACTACGAACCGGCCACCTCCTCCGACGTCTACGAGGTCATCATCGTGTCGGGATCGAAGCTCATCGCCGACGACGAGATCGCCTCGATGAAGTCCGAGGGCCTGTCGGCCGGCGGTTCGCCACACTCGATCAGCGTCGGCGAGAAGGGGTTGGCCTGGGCAGCCAAGACGAAGAGTTCCGCGATGGCTGTCGGAGACAAGGCGCTCGTCGGCGTCGAGGTGCAGGGAAAGAACTCGGCCGAGATTCCCAACCAGGAAGCGGCAGCCGTCGCGATCCTCGAGAAGGTCATTCACTAGTCAGACAATCACTAGTCAGACAACGAAGAAGCGCGCATCCATGGGATGCG
>JAJFUQ010000034.1 GCA_021372355.1 Nocardiaceae bacterium
GTACGACCGTCCGCACATGCCGTAGTTCCCGGCACCGTAGGACGCACCCATGGTGATGGTCACGTGGGGGACCGTGCTGTTTGATACGGCGTTGATCATCTTGGCGCCGTCCTTGATGATGCCGCCCTGCTCGTACTCGGCACCGACCATGAAACCGGTGGTGTTCTGCAGGAAGATGAGGGGGGTGTCGATCTGATTCGCCAGTTGGATGAACTGCGAACCCTTCTCGGCCTCCTCACTGAACAGGATGCCCCGTGCGTTGGCGAGGATGCCGACCGGGAAGCCGTGGATCGCGGCCCAGCCGGTGACGAGTGACGTGCCGTAGAGAGGTTTGAACTCGTCGAAGGCCGAGCCGTCGACCACTCGGGCGATGACGTCGCGGGGGTCGAAGGGCACCTTCGGATCGACCGACGCGATGCCGAGCAGCTGATCGGGGTCGTGCACCGGTGGGTGCGGCGGCGTGGTGGGTCCGGGGCCGTTCTTCCGCCAGTTGAGCCGCGCCATGATGCGACGGCCGATGCGGATCGCATCCTGCTCGTCCTCGGCCATGTAATCGGCCAGCCCCGAGGTGCGGGCGTGCATGTCGGCGCCGCCGAGCGACTCGTCATCGGAGACCTCGCCCGTGGCCATCTTGACCAGCGGCGGACCCCCGAGGAACACCTTGGAACGGTTGCGAACCATCACGACGTAGTCGCACATGCCCGGGACGTACGCACCTCCCGCGGTCGAGTTGCCGAAGACCAGGGCCAGTGTCGGCAGCCCCGCTGCGCTGTGCTGGGTCAAGTCGTGGAACAGCTGTCCGCCGGGCACGAAGATCTCTGCCTGTGTGGGCAGGTCGGCGCCGCCAGATTCGACGATGTTGATGATGGGCAGTCGGTTCTCCCGCGCGATGGCCATGCCGCGGAACACCTTGCGGAAGGTATAGGGGTTCGATGCGCCGCCGCGGACGGTGGGGTCGTGGGCGATGATCATCGACTCGATGCCCTCGACCACGCCGATGCCTACCACCACGCTACCGCCGACGGGGAACTTACTGCCCCAGGCGGCGAAGGGGCATAGTTCGAGGAACGCCGTGTCGGGGTCGAGCATCAGCTCGATGCGCTCGCGGACAAGCAGCTTGCCCCGCTTACGGTGGCGCGCAACGTATTTCGCGCCGCCGCCGCCGTTGACCAGCGCCAGTTGCTCCGCGATGGTGTCGAGTTGCGCGCTCAGTCCTTCGCGGTTCTTGAGATAGCCGGGCGCGGTGTCGTCGACCCGATCGGGCAGGACCTGTACCAAAGTTTTCCTTCCGGGCGAGCATCGACGTCGATCTACTAGGCGCTGATGTTAGCCGCAATTAACATCAGGTGACAACGGCGCAGGCGGGCGTCGGATTTGTTCCGCGCCGTGGTTCCGTCGAATGGCGAGGATCGAAGCGGTGCGTTCGCTGCAGATCGAGCGATCGAAGGAATTGACTGGGGAGGGACGGCACACAGGGCCCGTGCGAGGTCGTATCGAGTTCCTCGTCCGGCGCGCGTGGAGTCTACGGTTCGCGATCTCGGGTGAACACCCGCAGCGATTGTCAGTGTCGCGCCATGCCCTTCAGCCAACCGAGTAGTGCATAACGCCGGTCGGCCAGAATCTATCGGGTCTCCTCGGCTTTGGCCAGCGGCGGAGCGGCCTGATCAGGCGCCTGTCCGAGGGTATACAGGCCGAGAATGCCGAGAAAACCCGCACAGTGCTCGATGAGCATTTCAGTCGAGAGGTTCAGTTGTCCATCTATCCAGCGACGGAGTATCTCGAACAGGCCCCCGACACCGTAGGTAGCGGCGAGATCTGCGACTTGGAGCACATCGCTGGGTATATCGAGGTGCAAGCGGGCCTCTCTGAGCACCAGCTCCGCAAAATCGGTCATCAGATCGCTTCGCAGCTGCCGAAGGAGGGGTTCTGCGCCCGACTCGACAAACAGTATGCGGGCCATGCGGGGATCGTTCTCGATCACCTGAACCAGGGCCTTGATCGGAGCGTAAGCCAGTTCTTGAGGAGCAACCGTGTCGTCCGGAATGGCGCTGGTTATCACCGCTTGGAAGGTAGTGGAGATCTTGGCAAATACCGCACGCAAGAGCGCGTCTCGATCGCGAAACTGTTGGTAGAAGTACCGGCTCGTCACTCCTGATTTCGCACACACGGCGGTCACGGTGCACGCGGTAGCTCCGTGGGTGCCCATGATTGAGACCGCGGCATCAATCAACATCACGCGACGCTGTGCATCGCGTTGAGTTGCGGACAGCCCGCCATAGACACGTGCTGGACTCATGTCCTACAGTCTGGCAGTCTTATCTGACAAGGCATAAAGTCAGATCCAAACTTCGAGGAAGGACCTCAAATGTCGGACGATCAAGCCCCGACCCCGACCCGGGTGCTGCCAAAACCCAGGCGCGTTCGGTTTCCGATGCCGACCTCCACGAAGCGGCAACATTTTGTCGATGGCGACCTGGTGATGAGCCATTTCATCTCGGTGCTTTCTGCGACGTTCCCGGAAGGCGAGGATTTCTTCATCCGCTCGGTCAGGAACTTCCAGAGTTCCATCGACGATCCCCAACTAGAGACAGCGGTCAAGGGTTTCATCGGACAAGAGGCCACACATCGACACCAGCATCGTCTCCTAAACGAGCGACTCCAGGTCATGGGTTATCCGACCGCGCGAATCGACCGTCATGTCGGACGCTTGATCAAGCGATTGGAACGGCGCTTTTCGCCGGAAATGCGGCTGTCCATGACCTCCGCGTTGGAGCACTACACCGCTACGCTGGCAGAAATCATTCTTACCAGCGAAGACGCCCAGAAGCTCATCGGCCAGACAGAGGTTCGACCGATTCTGCTGTGGCATGCCTTCGAGGAGTCGGAGCACAAAGCGGTTGCCTT
>JAJFUQ010000038.1 GCA_021372355.1 Nocardiaceae bacterium
CGTCGATTGATCGCGGTGAATCGGGAAGTGACCGCTCGCGAATTGCTCACGCACTTCGTGGAGCTACGCAAAGCGGCAACGCCAACTCAGCTGCGCCGACTTGCCGCATCCAACCCCTGTCCGCCCGAGCGGCAGCGTCTCGAGGAACTGGCGGAGAGTTCGGCACCGGCCACGCTCAGCCCACTCGAGTGTCTCGTCGAGTTCCCGGCGTGCACACTCCGGGGTGCGGACCTGCTCGAACTGCTCGATCCCATGACGCCTCGGCATTACTCGATCTGTTCGTCGTCGCGCCTGTCGCCGCAGATCGTCGGCCTGGTCGTCAGCGTCTTGCAGGCGCCCGCGAGATCCGGTCGTGGCATGTACAAGGGCGTGGCGTCCAACCACCTCGCCGAGGTCAAGCCGGGAACGCAGATCCGGGCCCGGGTGGACCGGGCACGGGAGGCATTCCGGTCCGGCGCTGATCCGGCGCGAAACGTCATCCTCGTCAGCGCGGGGACCGGAGTTGCACCGTTCTGCGGCTTCCTCATGGATCGGTTCGCCGCCAAGATGGCGGGCGATCCGTACACGCAGGCGATGTGCTTCTTCGGGGTCAACGACCCGGACGTCGACTACATCTTCCGTAAGCAATTCGAGAGAGGCGTCGAGGAAGGGATCGTCGACATGCGCCCGGCGTTCTCGCATACGGCTCCAGGCGGTATTCGCTACGTTCAGGACCGGATTGCCGCCGATGCCGACGATGTCTGGAATCTCATCGGTGACCCGGCGAAGAACGCCTACGTCTACGTCTGCGGCGACGGTGCGCGGATGGCTCCGGGTGTTCGTCAGGCATTCCTGGACATCTATCGAGCGCGCACCGGCGCCGACGAGGCGGCCGCGCGCGACTGGCTCGTGGGGTTGGTGCAGTCGGACCGATACGTGGAGGACGTCTTCGCGGGCTGATTCATGCGTCCAGGCCCGGACGCTGACGCATTCGGCCGGTTTCAGCGAGTTCGATGACCGTGTCCACACCTATCCGTTCGAGGAATGCGACGTCGTGGCTCACGACGAGCAGGGCGCCGCGGTAGGCGTCGAGAGCTTCGGCGAGCTGTTCGACGCTCTCGATATCGAGGTTGTTGGTCGGCTCGTCGAGGATCAACAACTGCGCGGGCGGGTCGGCCAGGAGAAGGCGGGCCAGCGCAACGCGGAAACGCTCGCCGCCGGACAGCGTGTGGACGGGACGATCGACGCTGTCGCCGCGAAGGAGAAGCCGAGCGAGTTGGTTGCGGATGGTGCCGACAGGGATTCCTGGGGCGACCGCCTGCACGTTCGCGATAGCGCTGTCCTCATCCGCGAGTCCGTCGAGCCGCTGCGGGAGATAGCCGATGAACTCGGTGAGCAGACGGCCGCGCGGTCGCCCGGGAGCCGACTCGAATCTGTGGACGAGTTGCTCAACCAGCGTCGACTTTCCGGTCCCGTTCGCGCCGACAAGCGCAACCCGCTCCGGGCCCTGGATCACGATCGT
This sequence comes from Nocardiaceae bacterium, assembly GCA_021372355.1. Lineage (GTDB taxonomy): Bacteria > Actinomycetota > Actinomycetes > Mycobacteriales > Mycobacteriaceae > Smaragdicoccus. The sequence continues at coordinate 1,502 of JAJFUQ010000038.1, forward strand.
GAGGTTTTCGTCGCTGAACTCGGCGAGACGGCGACCGGCGGGGACGTCCGGATCGGGAAGGTCGAGACGAATGTGTTCGTCCTCCCGGACGTTGGCGTCCGCGGCGTCGAGGGCTGCCTGGGCGCTGTGGATTCTGTCATCGAGGGTGGAACGCAGTGATCCCGCCGATGCCTGCGCCCAATTGGCGAGGTTGCCGGCGAGGACCTTGGGGATGCCACCATCGCGCTGTGCCTTTTTCGCTGTCCGCTCGCGCCGCGCGAGCTTCGTTTCCGCCTCGATGCGCTGACGCTTCTCCATCTTGAGCGCCTGCTTCGCCGTTCGGGCGGCTTGCTGCGCCGCCCGTTGTTCCTGCTCTTGGTACTCGCGCCACGCGCTGTACGGGCCGCCGAAAGTGGTGAGAGAGCCGCCGTAGAGCTCGGTGGTGTTATCCATGTGCTCGAGCAATTCGAGGTCGTGGCTGACGACGACGAGCGTGCCCGGCCATTCGTCGACGGTCTCTGCCAGCCTGGCACGGGTCGCACGGTCGAGGTTGTTGGTCGGCTCATCGAGCAACGTGATCGGCGTGCGGCGGATACGAAGTCCGGTGATGGCGATGAGCATGCTCTCACCGCCGGAGACCTCGGTCACCCGGCGATCGAGATCCGCAGCGGAGAACCCGATGCGATGCAGTGCCTCGTCAGCGCGTGACTCGATGTCCCAGTTGTCGTGGACGGCATCGAAGTGGCGAGGGTCCGCGTCGCCGGATTCGATGGCCTTCAGCGCGGCGAGGATGCCATCGATGCCGAGTAGTTCCGCGATCGTCGTGTCGGGCCGAAGGGTGAGGGTCTGTGGCAGATAGCCGACCGCGCCGCTGACCTCGATGTGTCCGGCCGTCGCCTGCAGATCACCGGCGATCAGCCGAAGCAGTGTGGACTTTCCGGCGCCGTTGCGGCCGATGAGCCCAGTCCGGCCGGAATTGATGGTGCCGTTCACATGGGAGAGCGCGATGGTCCCGTCCGGCCATTCGAAGGTGAGATCGCGAAACGCGATAACGGGCTTGGTAGACATCAAAAAGGGTGCTTTCGGTCGAAGTAGCGGGTCAGCTTCTGTCGGCCTTGATGTCCATGGGTCCCGACGCTATCAACCGCACTCGCTGAGCGCCTCTGATTTATCGGTGCCTCAGTTGTCCTTTTCGGGCAGATAGGTCACGACGGTCTCTAGCCGCCCGGCGCGGGCAGATGAGGTGCACTCACCATCTGCATGCGCTGTGCTTGGACCTCGGGCTTGAGCAAGGTGCCCTCGGGTGATTCGCCAGGCCGCGTCACGCGCGGGCGTCACCCCCGTAACGGTTGAAATCGGTGCCGGTGCCACGCATTTCGTCCTGGCAACCGCGTCCTAGCCTTCGATCGAGGCAACAACGCCGCGCATCGGGAGGTAGAACGGTGGAGCTCCGCACAGCTCATCTGGGGAATCGAGTGATGGCAGCGGCGATCGGTGCTGCTGCTCTGGCCGCGACTTTCGGTGCAGGTTCCGCGTCGGCTGCGGTCGACGGCGGAGTCATCTTCAAGGCCGAGGGCAAGTCGATCGTTGCTGGGATCGACGCGGTGACAAATAACGGCGTCGGCGAGAGCATCACGTGCAAGCTCGACGCGAAGTCCCAAGCGGCGGGTTCAACGCCGAAGACGGCGTCCCGAACCGACAAGGCGGGCGACTCGGGAGTCCTCAGCGAGAGTCTCCGGATCGACAACCTGCAGCCGGGCAAGTATGACGCCAAGGTGCACTGCGTGGACAGCTCGGGCGACGAGTTCAGCCTGACGAAGTCCGAAGTCGTGGAGATCGGCGGAGCGAAGCCGGCGGCTGCTTCCGCGGCGTCGAAAGCGACCACGCCGGCCGGAATCTCCGGAATCCTGTCGACGGTCAAGCAGTTCCTGACCACGATCATCAACAAGATCTAGTTCGTCCGGAGAAGCGTCCGGTCGCGTCACACGATGCGCACGGACGCTTCTTTCGTTCCATCGTCACGCGTGGGCGTCGCCCTCGTAACGGTTGAAAAAGCCCGCGGTGCCGCACATTTCGCGCATGGCGCGGCCGCATAGCGTTCGAGGTAGGCAATTTCTTTGTGTAGGGGGAGGTAAAGACGGTGAAGTTCCGGACAGCTCGTCTGGGTAATCAAGTGATCGCGTCGATGATCGGTGCAGCCGCGCTGGCTGCGGCTTTCGGTGCTGGTACGGCATCGGCGGCGGTCACCGGTACGGTCGCGTTCAAGACCGAGGGCGCGTCGGTTTCGTCCGCGGTCGATGCGGTGTCGTCGGTCAACGGATCGACCATCTACTGCAAGCTCGACGTGAAGTCGCAGGCGGCGACGTCGACGACGAAGACGGCCTACAAGACGGCCCAGTCGACGGCCGGACTCTTCAGCCAGACGCTGAAGATTGACAACCTGCAGCCCGGCAAGTACGACACGACGCTGCATTGCTTCGACAATCCGGAGGACAAGGACGGTTTGACGAAGACGACCGTTCTCACGGTCACTGGCGCGACGCCGGCGTCGACTGGTACCGGTACGACGACACCGCCGGCCGGTGTGAGCGGAATCCTCGCGATTGTGCAGCAGCTGCTGACGTCGATTTTCGGCTCCGGCAGCTAGACAACGGACGACAAGCGTCCGCGAGGGTCAGATGACGCTCGCGGACGCTTCTCCTGTTTGGACGCGCCACAATGCTGCGTAGGGCCCATCGGCAGCGACAAGTTCGTCATGGTTGCCGGCCTCGATGACGCGTCCAGAGTCGAGGACCCAGATGCGATGCGCGTGCCGAACCGTCGACAATCGGTGGGCGACGACGATCGCCGTCCGATTCCGCGTCGCCTCCCGGAGCGATTTCTGGATCGCGGCCTCGGTTTCGTTGTCGACCGCGCTCGTTGCCTCGTCGAGAACGAGAACCGCGGGATCTCGCAGCAACGCCCGGGCGAGTGCCAGGCGCTGTCGCTGACCACCCGAGAGCGTCACGCCACGCTCGCCGACCACGGTGTCGAAACCGTCTGGCAGCTTGTCGATGAACTCGATCGCGTGGGCTGCGACGGCGGCCGCGCGGACCTCGTCGCGTGACGCGTCCTCGCGACCGTAGGCGATGTTCTCGAAGATCGTGCCCGCGAAGAGGTACACGTCCTGCGAGACGTAGCCCATCGATCCCCGTAGCGAGTCCCAGTCAAGGTCGCGAACGTCACGGCCGTCGAGGAGGACCGCTCCCGAGCGCGGATCGTCGAAGCGCAGGATGAGTCGCAAGATCGAGGACTTACCTGCTCCGGTTGGCCCGACGATCGCGTGCGTCTCGCCGGCCGGAACGTCGATGTCGACTTCGTGGAGAACGTCGGGAGCATCGCGATATCCGGCGCGAACACCGCGCAGCTCGAGGTGCCCCCGCACCGGGGCGAGGAGACGGTCCGTCCCGGCCGAAACCGTGACGGGTTCGTCGAGCAGTCGCAAGATGCGCGCGGTCGACGCCTTTCCACGCTGGTAGAGGTCCAAGACCTCGGCAACCGAGGTCAGAGGCCACAAGAGCCGCTGTGTCATGAACACCAGAACCGAGTACAGACCGACTTCCAGTTCGCCCCGCAGCGCCTGGAAACCGCCGATGAGCAGTGTCGCGGTGAATCCGGCGAGAATCGCCATCCGCACGAGCGGCACGAAGGCTGCGGACGATCGAATGGCGTCGAGGTTCGCCTGCCGGTAGGACGAAGAGAATGACTCGATGCGCTGTCGTTCGCGCTTCTCGGCGGTGAAGGCCTTGATTGTCGCGATTCCGGCGAGGTTGGCGGACAGCACTCCCGATAGGTCGGCGACCGCCTCCCGGACGCGTGCATAGAGCGGCGCGAGTCGCTTCTGGAAGAGCAGCGAACCCGAAATGATGATCGGAATCGGGAGGAAGGCGATGAGCGTCAATTCCCACGACGTCAACGCGAAGACAGTGCCGACGAGGAGCACGTTGAGGGTGACCTGCAGGATCGCGGGAGCGCCGACGTCGAGGAAGCGCTCCAGCTGGTTGACGTCGTCATTGAGCGTCGCCAACGTGGCGCCCTGCGGGCGGGATTCATGCCAACTGACGTCCAGACGCTGCACGTGGTCGTAGGCCTCGAGGCGAAGTTCGTGCTCGATTCCCTGCGCGAGCCCGCGCCATGCGACATCGGCGATGTACTGCGATACCGATTCGATGATCCACACGATGCAGTTGAAGACGGCGAGCCAGCCGATCTGCGCGTACCGCGATTCGACGTGCAGCAGGCCCGCGATGAACGAGGCATCACCGCGGACGACGACGTCGACCGCAGCTCCGATGAGCAGTTCCGGCATGACGTCGGCGATTTTGTTGATCGTCGACATGATCGTCGCGAACACGAAGCGTGCCCGGAAGCGACGTTGGCGGCGCCACAGCTCGTAGAGCGGTCGCGGTGATTCGCCAGTAGGCCTTCGCGTCATGTCACTCCCGCCGAATGTCGTTGCACACGCAGCCTATCGACACAGCGGAAGTGAATTTCCCGACGCCGGTTGCAGGGGAGCGCGCAAGCGGCGTCCACGCTTGATCCGGCAGTCGATCGATCCGGAAGTAAGAGTCTCCCGCACGACGGTCTGTACAAAAGTCCGCTTTCGTAAAAGCCCCAAAATCGGGGACATGACGCCCGGCTCGGTTCTGCAGAACGGACAAGGGGCGTCACCGCGATCAAGCGGTGGCGCCCTTGCTTGGTCTACGGCCGACGAGTCAGGAGGGCGCGGAGGTGGTGGGGCTCGGAGTTGTCGTGGTAGCCGGACTCTGCGGCTCGCCCGGCGGGTTGACGAACTGGTGGCGGAACGGCATCGGGCCCCGCATGCCCGGTCCCTCGAAACGTTCGATAACTCCGCGGTCGCCACGGTCCGCATGTCCGACCCAATACCCGGCGGTGAACGCGAGAGCGCCGAAGCCGAACAGCCCGATCGAGGCGGCGACGATCAACACCTTCACGGGGTCGTTGCGGAACCGGTCCCACTTCGACGGGGCCGGCACCTCGGCGACCGATGGTGGCCCAGGAGGCGGCGGTGGCGGCTGCAGCTTCTCGGTCTGAGCGTCAGAATTGTCGGTCATCTACCACCTCGATCAGGACGGATACGGCTGGACGCTGTGATCTTGTGCCGTGAAATTAAGAACCGGCTGTGGGCAAGCTGCCAAACGCCCGACAAACCGGACAGGTCGTGCGTCGGGCCGATTAACGCGGCGTGGCGGGCAATGACACGCAGCTCACCGAAACATCCCGGCGCGTCGTGAGGTGAAACTGAAACGGAGGCGTTTCGTTGTTGGCATCATTGAGAGTCAAGCGGTGAGAACCGCACCCGCCGGAGGCGGCGTTCTGAGCGATAGCTGGAACTCAGCCAACATCTGTGCGGGAAGCCGACAACGGCCATCGCACCGATGGCACCTTTGGAGTTGAGGGCGCAGTGGAGCTAGTCGCACTGAGCGCAATCGCCGTTCTCGCCGTACCAGTGCCGGCGGCGATTGCCGCGCTTATCCGGCGTAGGCACGAGCAGCGTCAGATTCGGCGTGTAGCAAAGTTGTCACATCCGGCCTGCTTTCAGCAAGTCGAGCTGACGGCACCTGACTTCGACGCCCTCGCGACGGCGGAGAACCGACTTCTGCGCGCCCGGATGTCCGGCGACATCGACTCGACCGCTTACCACCGCGGGATGCACCGCCTGGCCCTTGTGGCCGCAGGCTAATTTCGCGCAGCGATTCAGTGAACTGACAGTCAGCGAACGCGGCCTCGCGCAAGAATCCAAGTCGGACACTGCGTAGAGGAGCTGATCGTGGCAGGCTCATGGTTCGTTGTCGGGCTGGACAACGGGGGCACGAAGGACAACGGGACGGTTCTCGACCCGGACGGCAACTTTCTCCTCGATCGGATGGTCGAGTCGCCGAGCAACGTTCTCGAAGGGCCCGAAGCGGCGGTCGATGCTCTCGCGCAATGCATGGACAACGTCCTCGAACTGACCGGCGTTTCCTTTGACGATGTCCGAGCCGTCGGTCTCGACACCCCAGGCCCCGCCAGTGCCGAAGGTGTCATCTCCGCCATGGGCTCGACCAATTTCTCGACTCCGGAGTGGCGTGGATTCGATATCCGCACTGCCCTCGAGAAGCGCATCGGCCGTCCGGTCGTCTACAACAACGACGCGAACGCGGCCGCCCTGTATGCGCACCGGGAGCACTTCGGGTCCACGGGTTATGAGAACTCGTCGGTATCGGCGATCATCGGCACCGGCCTCGGGGGCGGCATCGTCGAGTCGGGCCGGATCATCAAAGGCCGTAATGGAATGGCCGGCGAGCTCGGGCACGTCTTCGTACCCGCCCACGACATCCTGGAAGACGGCCAGCCGGTCCCGCGCTGCAACTGCGGGTTCGAGTCGGACGCGGAGAGCATCGCGTCCCTGACCGGCATTCAGAACAACCTGCTCCCGTACTGGCTCACGCGTTATCCGGACCACCCGCTCCACAGCGTGAGTGGCGCCAAGGACCGCGCGAAGCAGGTTCGGACCCTCGCCGAAGAGGGCGACGAGATGTCGCTCAAGATCTTCGAGCAGCAAGCGAAGGCGATCGGCCGACTGTTCACGATCGCGGCGAACTTCACCGACCCCACGGCCTACTTCATCGGCGGCGGTGTCGTCGAAACGAAGCCGGACTTCCGGAACTGGTTCATCGACACAGTCCGCGCGAACACGACGTTGCGAACGGAACAGGCGATGACTGCGGTCGTGGCGACAGTTCCGGACCTCGATATGGCCGGCGCGCGAGGGGCCGCACTGGGCGCCCTGGCGCACGTCTTGCAACCGTAAACGGATCAAGATATCTGACTTCGAACCGAATGTGCAGTGTGCTCTCCACCACACCGTGCGTTCGCGACTCGTTCATCTTCTGGATTCGCAGAGATCACTGATTTAGTTCGTGACCTGCGGATATATGCCCGAATCCGGCCTTCGCAAGACCCCCGCAGTTGAGCAAACGACAAGTATGACCTGCGTCACGGGTGGATTACAAATCGAGATCACTCTGTTGTCATTTGTATAGGTCTTCGGCCGAGTCTTCGAGATGCGAAGCGCTAGGCACCGGGTACACAAGCGGCGAAAGCTGGGGTCGCAGGTGGGCCTGGTACACGCAACCAGAAGGTGGGCCCAGAAATGGATCTGATCTACATCACGACACTGGCGATGGTCGGCGTTCCGGCATCGACTCTCGCCGCCACGTACGTCATCAAGCGACGCGAAAAGGCTCGCCGCGATGACGTCTTCCGTACCGTCGCCAAGCTTTCACACCCCGCGATGCGCAACCGTTGCGTCGCCACCGAGCAAGACAAAGAGAACCTGCAGACCGCCGAGGACATGCTGACGCGCGAGCGTATGGCCGGCGAAATCGATGCGGTTACCTATCAGAAGCGAATGGGACGGCTGGCTTCCGTCGCCCAATGAAGAGCGCGGCGATAGCTCCTACCAGGCAGATTCCCGCGGCAATCGCGAAATTCTCCCGGTAGCTCGTCATGAGCGCGTCAGTGACGGCGCGCTCGTAAACCGATAGCGCGGCCTCGTAGTCGGCGTCGTTGTCGAAGCCGATCGAAAGCGGCGTGTTGAGGTTCTCCGTCAATCGATGGAACCGATACAGGCCGAATGCGGACAACGCAGCCACCCCTACCAACATCCCCGTCATGCGCGCCACGACGACGGCAGCGGCCGCAATTCCGTGTTGTGTGGACGGCACGACGCGCAGCACGCAAGCGGACAGGGGAGCGATCACCAGTCCCAACCCCGCGCCTGCGAGGACCAGGTCAGTGTCCATGACCGGCAGGGACACTCCGAGAAGCGAGCGATGCGCTCCGTCGATATCCGTCGGCCAGTGCGACATCAATACGAATGCGGTCGCCGTGAGTAGCAATCCGACGGCGGCGACAACGCGCTCGCCACATCGATGGGCGAGCCATCCGCCGACGAGCGCGCCGATGGGCAGCGCGACAAGGAAACGAAGCAGGACGAAGACGCTCTCGGTCTTGTTGAGGTGCAGGACGCCCTGCGCTACGAGTTCGACGTCGACGAGAGTCACCATGAGCGCTGCACCCGCGGCCAGGCTGGCGACGAGGGCGGCCGAGAACGGCCGGAATTCGACTCCGGCGGGGTCCATCAGCGTGACGACGCTGCGGCGCTCCCACCACACGAGCACGCCCAAAACGACGACTGCCGCCACCAATGCGGGAACTCCCCACGGCGCGAGCAGCGAATCGCGTGGGTTCGGGTTGCTCAACCCCACGACGATGCATCCCAGGGTGACACCAAGCAGCACGCCGCCGACCACATCGACGCGAACGTGGTCCGGGACGTGCTTGTCGCGCTTCTGAACACCGACCCACACCGCGACCATCGACAGCACGGCGAGCGGAACGTTGACCCAGAACACTCCACGCCAGCCCGCGATCGCGAACACCGACGCCCACACTGTCGAGCCCGCGACCACGACACCGTAGGGCGGGCCGAAAACGCTGCCAAGCTCCTGCGCGGCACCCACCGCGCCGAGAACGGTCGCGCGACCTCTCTCCGCCCACAGATCGGCCGCCAGGGCCATCGTCACCGGGAGCAGCGCGCCGCTCGCGACGCCCTGGATGACCCGGCCGGCGGTGATCGTCGTGATGTCGGTGGCCATCGCGGTGACGACCGACCCGACGATGAAAAGTGCCAGGCAGGACTGCAGAAGTGGCTTGCGGCCGAATCGGTCCGACGCCTGTCCGAGCAGCGGCATGGCGGCGATATACCCCAGCAGATAACCCGTGACGATCGGCGTCGCCTGTTCGAGGCGGTTCGCCGCGATCCCGACGTCGCGCATGATGTCGCTGAAGATGCTGACGACGACGTAGGTGTCGAGCGCCCCGATCATCACGCACAGCGCGGCCGACCCGACCGCCCAGCCGCGGTGCTTCAGGATCTTGGTGGGCGCGTTCACCCCAGGGCCGGCTTCGCGACGGTGAACGGCTTGTCGAAGTCCGACACCTTGACCTCGACGGTCGGAGCGGTATCGGCATCCGGAGTCGAGAACCAGACGCGAAGAACGTGCCGCGGACCGTTCACCGGAACCCAGAACACGACATCCAGGTTCTTCTTCAGCCCGGGAACGAGCGGCGCGACCTGCTCTTTGGTGAGCTTGCCGGAGATCTTGTACGCGTCCTGGCCGTCGATGGTGTCGATGTCCTCGGATTCGGTGTCGGTCGCGACCGTCAGGAGGTGGGCGAGCCCGCGGTTGGGATCGAGAATCGCCGTCGCGTCGTAGAGATCCCGGGTTCGTTCCGCTGTGTACTCGGTGAACTTGCCGGTGGGGCCGCGGAAGTAGGCCTGGCCGTTGACGATCACGAAGTCACCCTCGATGACCGTGCCGCTGAGACTCACCTTCAGCGACCCGCGGGCGTTGCCGGCACGATCCACATCGCCGTCGACGTTCCGCACCTTCACACCTTCGGGATCGCCGTTGACCTTGATCACGAGGTGAATGCTGTTGACCGCAGCCGTCGCCTCGGCGCTCTGCTTTAACAATCCGGCGGCCGGTGGCATGTCGGGCTTCGAGCACGCGGTGGCCATACCGAGCGTCGCGGCCAGCAGGGTGATGAAGAGCAGTCGGGCCCAGGTCATGAGGCGATGGTATGCATCGAGATCGGAGGCGACGACTTCGGCGGTGCCTTGTTCGCGAGTCGTTCTCATGTTGGTGTCCGAATCCGGTGCTAGCTTTCAACCGTGTTCGCGCGAGACGCGTGACGTCAAGGACCCCATCAGGGAAGGACCTCCCACATGCTCAGCACGATGCAGGACGAGCAGTTATCACTGGCAACGCTGCTGAAGTACGCCTCGACGTTCCACTCGAAGGCGGTCGTGGCGACGTGGACCGGCACCGGCGTGCGGACCATGACCTACGGGGAGATGGGCAAGCAGGCCGCTCAGCTGGCGAACGCGCTGCAATCCCTCGGCGTGCAGGAGGGCGACCGCGTCGCCACCTTCATGTGGAACAACAACGAGCACATGGTCGCTTACGCCGCGATCCCGGCCATGGGGTCGGTTCTGCACGCGCTGAACATTCGGCTGTTCCCGGCGCAGGTCGAGTTCGTCGTCGCACATGCCGATGACCGCGTGGTCATCGTGGACGGCACGCTCGTGCCGATGTTCAACCAGTACCTGCCGACGCTGCCGTCGATCAAGCACGTCATCGTGGCCAACGGCGACCCGGCGACCGTCACCGCGCCGGAAGGCGTGACGGTTCACGGCTACAACGATCTGCTCGCCGGTCATGCCGACACCTTCGACTTCCCGGTCGTCGACGAGCGCAGCGCCGCTGCGATGTGCTACACGTCCGGCACCACGGGCGATCCGAAAGGTGTTGTCTACTCACACCGTTCGAGCATTCTGCACTCGATGCAGGTGTGTACGCCGTCGGGCATGGAGATCTCCGGACGCGACAACATCCTCGCGATCGTGCCGATGTTCCACGCCAACGCGTGGGGAATCCCGTATGCCGCGATGATGGCCGGCGCGTCGCTCCTCATGCCCGACCGCTTCCTCCAGCCGGGCCCGCTGCTCGAAGCCATGGCCGCGGTGAAGCCCACCTTCGCCGCTGCCGTCCCGACGATCTGGATCGGCGTTCTCGCGCAATTGAGTACGCAGCCGCAGGACATCACGCACCTGCGGGAAGTCGTTGTCGGTGGCTCGGCCGTCCCGCCTGCCATGATGCACGCCTTCCAGGAGAAGCATGGCGTCAAGATCCTGCACGCCTGGGGCATGACCGAGACCTCGCCGTTGGGCTGTGTGGCACACGCTCCCGCCGGTGTCAGCGGAGAAGAAGAGTGGAAGTACCGCTACACCCAGGGGCGCTTCCCGGTTGGTGTGCAAGCACGGCTTGTCGACGACACCGGAGCGGTCGTTCCCAATGACGGCGAATCGCTCGGCGAACTCGAAGTCAAGGGTCAGTGGATCACCGGCTCGTACTATTCGCCGCAGGGTGGTGTCATCGACCCGGAGAAGTTCCACGATGGCTGGCTCCGCACGGGTGACGTCGGAAAGATCACCCCGGACGGCTATCTCACCCTCGTCGACCGCTCCAAGGACGTCATCAAGTCCGGTGGTGAGTGGATCTCGTCGGTCGATCTCGAGAACGCGGTCATGGCGCACCCGGCCGTGCTCGAAGCTGCGGTGATCGGCATTCCGGATCCGAAGTGGGACGAGCGACCGTTGGTCGCGGTCGTGCTGCGGGAAGGTGCCGAGGCCGACGCCGCGACGCTCAAGGCATCGCTCAACGGTAAGGTCGCCCACTGGCAGCTCCCGGAGTACTGGACCTTCATCTCCGAGGTGCCGAAGACCAGCGTTGGAAAGTTCGACAAGAAGGTCATTCGCGCACAGCACGCCGACGGCAAGCTCGACGTCGTGACCGTCTAACCAGCAATCTGTTCAATAGCGACATTTCGGGTAGGGCACGTTCCTAGGCTGTAAACGTGCTCTACCCGCTCGTCTCGCGCGGGCCGATTGCGGTGATCGCGGTCGGTATCTTGCTGACTGGATGCTCCGCGGGGCTTCCGGGACGGGCCACCACCGGTGGCCCGGGCAGCGCCGATTCTCGCTCCGAACTTCCCGGCTTCGACTGGTCACCTGACCGCAGCGGCGGGTTTGATCCGAAACCGTGCGGTGGGACGATCCGATGCGTCGGTGGTGAGGGCTCGTACTCGACGATCGGTGCCGCGATCAGCGCCGCCCAAAACGGCGACACCGTTCAGGTCGCCGCAGGGCGGTACTCCGAAACGGTCGTCGTCGAAGGTCGCGCGCTGACCCTCCTGGGTGGATTCTCGAGCGACTTCACGACCCGGAATCCGGCCGATCAAGAAACGGTGATCGACGCCGGCGGTCGTGAGTCGGTGATGCGCTTCTCCGAGGCCGGCGACACCACCATCGACGGCTTCACGATCACCGGCGGAAAGGCGCGCCGGGATGAGTGGGGCGTCGGTCACGGCTCCGGTATCTGGATCTCGCATTCGGGATCGATCACCATTTCGCGCAATCTCATCGAGGGCAACGACGACGGCGCTGATTTCAACACCTGCGATTGCCACACCTTCGGCGGCGGAATCTCGGCGGGCGACAACACCTCGCTGACCATCGCCGACAACATCGTCCGGAACAACTCGTCGCTGCGGGGCGCGGGCATTGCCGTGCAAGGCCCGCGCGCAGTCCTCGAGCGGAACCTTGTCGAGAACAACCATGCCCGCAGCGATCACGGCGGTGGTCTCTATCTGACGGGCGACGGAATGGTCGTGCGAGGCAATCTGATCCGCTCGAACACCATCGGAGACCAGGCGGGTTACGGCTGGGGCGGCGGCGGAATCTTCTATGGCGAGGCGTCCGCGACGCGCCCGAAGGCGCGATTCGAAGGCAATCGCTGGGTCAGTAACGAGGCGCCGAGTAAGGGCAGCGGTCTGTTCCTCGACGAGTCCGTGGAGGGAACAGTTGTCGGCGACCTGTTCTATGCCAATGTGTGCCACGAAGCAGCGGCGGGGTTGTACCTCGACGGAGGCGGCAATTTCGGCACGATCGCAACGCTGAGCAACCTGACGATCACCGGTTCCGGATGCGGCGACGACGTGCACGGTTCGGGTCTGTACGCCGAAGGTGGCTCGCACTTCGACCTGACCGAGAGCATCATCGCCGCCAACGGCGGCGTCAGCGACGTGAACCAATGCGACACCTGTACCGACGCCCCCGCTGCGGAACCCGGGACTGTGAACAGCAGCATCATCGGCGGCGCGGACGGTGCCGTCGTGATCGGTCCGGATGTCCAGATCAACCGATCGCCGACATTCAAAGATCCGTCCCGCGGTGACTTCACGGTGGAGGGGACGTCGTGGGGAGCATAGGGCGGCTGGCTTTGGTGACACTGGCTTTCTCGACTGCGGTGGCCTGCGGCTCGACGCCAGCAGGGTCGGACGCCAAAGCGAATTCCCCTGTCGCCGAACAACATATTCCCGATGTCTGGGATGGCAGTTGCGCGGCGACGGCGACGGGAAAGACCTACGACGTCGGACCGGATAAGGCGCTCGCCGCGATCGGCGATGTGCCCTGGCTCGATCTCGGCCCGGGCGACCGCGTCAACATCTACGCCCGGACAGAGCCGTACAAGGAGAAGATCCTGATCGCTGGGAAGGGCAAGAAGGACGCCCCCATCACGGTCTGCGGGATTCCAGACGCGAATGGGAAGCGCCCGGTGATCGATGGCTCGGGTGCCACAACGCGTCCCGACATGGTGTCCACCTATGGCCGGACCCAGGATCGTGGCCTGATCACGGTGTCGCCGCCAAAGGGCAGCGAATGGGGTGCCAAGCCGCAGTACATCGTCATCTCGGGTCTGGAACTCACCGGTGCCTACCCGGGGAACACATTTACCGACTTCTCTGGTGCGCAGGCCTCGTATCCCGACAATGCCGCCGGGATCTTCGTTGAACGTGGGGAGTGGATCACCGTTCGGGACTGTGTGATCACCGGAAATGGAAACGGCCTGTTCGTCGCCTCCGGCGATTCCGAGGAGGTTCTGTCTCGGCACATTCTCGTCGATGGAAACGAGTTCACGAACAACAGCGTCGCCGACCGGGACCACGAACATCAGTCGTACGTCGAGGCCGAAGACACCGTCTATCAGTTCAACCATTACGGCAATACCCGTGCGGGTTCGCTCGGCGGAGGTCTCAAGGACCGGTCTACCGGGACCGTGGTGCGCTACAACGTGATCGAAGGCGGGCAGCGATTGCTCGACCTTGTCGAGGTGCAGGACTCGTTCCCGGTCGTGGGGAAGCTGCCGACCTATCACCAGACCTGGGTGTACGGAAACCTCTTCTCCCTGGGAAATGAAGACGGTTCGTACGCGATTCACTACGGCGGTGACTCCGGATCGCTGGAGACGTATCGCAAGGGCACCCTGTACTTCTATTCGAATACCGTGGTGTTCCGGATGGACCAGAGCAAAGCCTGGAGCGGATCGATCTTCGAACTCAGCAGCGGAGACGAAACAGCGGAGATCTGGAACAACGTCTTCTATGCGACCAGCGCCACGCCCGGCCAACCGCCTACCGAGGTCAGCCTGGACCGGCTCAGCGGAGTCCACAACCTGGGTAAGAACGCATTCTCCACGGCCATCGTGCAATGGCGTGACGAGTCCCAACGCGAGGGTGGATCGGTCAAAGGGTGGGCCGAGCAACTCACGTTCACCGGAGACCCTGGATTCACCGACGTGGGCGTAGGCGACTTCCGGCCCACGCCGGACTCGATTCTCGTTGACGCTGCAGGATCCCCACCGGTGGATATTCCCGACGGGTACCAGGTCGGATTCGAGTACTCGCTGTCCGCAGGTGTGCAAGAACGGAGCGAAACGTCCGATATCGGCGCTTACGCGACCCGCTAGTGCTTCCGCACGACGTACTCGGGCCTGCCGTCTTTCCACACGGTGATGTCGAGGTGGTCATCGGCGACCTCGACTGACGAGGCGCTCGTGATGTCGGCTGCGAGGAACTGTTCGAAAACCTCGCCGCGGAAATCGTGTCCGGTGCGTTCGAACATGTCTTGCAGCCAGCGCTTCTGTTGTTCGGGATCGTCGACGTTGTGGACCGTGCCGGACAGTTTCGCATCGCCTTCGGTGACCTTCGGATCTGCGCTGGCGGTGTGCAGCGTGAACCGCGGATCCCGCGCCAGATCAGCGAACTTCGTGGTGCCCGGCATGCCGACGAGCCATAACTGCCCTTCGAACATCCACGGTTCCATCGGGCTGATACGTGGTGACCCGTCCTTCATGAGGGTGCCGAGGAAACACAGGTTGCCGGTCGCCGCGTGACGCCGGCGGAAGAGCGCGGAGATGTGGGGAGCCTGCTGTTCGAATTCCTGCCAGGTAGCCATGAATCAGACCGTACAACGCAGGTGTGACAGGAATTACAGATCGACCTCCGGCGTTGAACTAAGTGTCTAGGAGGTCCGATGATGCACACTCCGCCGGTTTTGCCTGAAATGCAGTGGCGTGAAGTAGAAGTGGACGGTCGCCCGGCTCGTTACCTGGTCGGCGGCGCGGGGGAGACGGTGATCTTCCTGCATGGATGGGGACTGGCTGGTGGCATCTTCTACACGCCCGCACTCGAGTTGCTGGCGGCGTCCGGATTCGAGGTCTACGCCCCGTCGATGCCGGGCTTCGGGTCCACCGAACTTCCTACCTCCGACTTCAGTCTCAGCGGTTATGCGGCCTGGGTGGCCTCGTTCGCGACGAGCGTCGGCATCACCGGCAAGGTGAGCGTCATCGGCTACTCGATGGGCGGTGGCGTGGCCATTCGTCTGGCCTACGAGTTCCCCGACCTCGTCTCGCGGGTGGTGCTCGTGAATTCGATCGGTGGTTCGACCTGGTACGACCGCCGGGGCGCCGAGCGCCGGATCGGGCAGCGACCGCTGTGGGACTGGGGTCTGCACCTGCGGTCGAACGTCATGCCGATGCGGACCGTCCGCACCGCGCTGCCGATGATCATTCGCGAAGGCATCCCCAATTTCGCGCGCAACCCGCGTGCGGTCTGGCGCGCCGGCTGGCTCGCCCGCAACGCCGATCTCACCGCCGAGGTCCGCGCACTGCGCCGCCGCGGATTGCCGATGGCCCTGGTGTGGAGTCGCCACGACAGCGTCATCCCGACCGTGACGATGCAGACGCTACGAGACGCCGCTGAGGACTCGCCGTTCGTGCTCGTCGACGGCAACCACAGTTGGCTTACGACGAACCCGGTCCGCTTTCGGGACGTGATCGCGGGTCTGCTCCGCCGAACCTCGAGCCAGGTACCGACCGCGGCCTGATTGACCGCGGTCCTCACCAACCGCGACCTAGCCCGCGGCGGCCGCGTCGTCCTCGAGTGCCGGCAGGAAGCCGATCTCCTTGAGGTAGCCGATGTACCGGTCGA
Source organism: Nocardiaceae bacterium (assembly GCA_021372355.1). GTDB lineage: Bacteria > Actinomycetota > Actinomycetes > Mycobacteriales > Mycobacteriaceae > Smaragdicoccus. The sequence goes on from JAJFUQ010000038.1 coordinate 17,480, forward strand.
GGGAACGTGCGTCGATCCGCGGTGGCAGGAGCGAATTGCCAAGCGTCCGCCGCACGTTCGTGTCGAGCAGCGTTGCCGAGATCGCCGGGTCGTGGTCGGTCGAGTCACTGAGCACCGCGGCTGCCGTGAGACTGTCATCGCCCTGGCGGCTGCGGGCCACGGCTTCGGTCTGCAGCCTGGCGTGCAGAGCCTGCTCGTCCGCGGACTCGATGTCGTACCCGTTTCGACGCAGCGCCTCGACGACTGACGAGACCAGTACGGGCTCGTAGTTCACCAGGTGGTACGCCGTTCCGGATGCCGCCGAACGGCCGCGACTGGCCAACTCGATGATCGCGGTCGCGACATAGTCCACGGGCAGCATCGACACCTTGGCGTCGCCCGAATCCGGTGCGGCCCCGAGTTCGGCGGCGGCGCGAACCATCGCCCAGAAGGCATCCGAGGTGTTGGTGTAGCCGGTCGCGCGATCGCCCACGATGAGGGTCGGACGGTAGATCGCGGTGTAGATGCCGCGGTTTGCGGCCGCGAGGATCAACTGCTCGGAAACCCACTTGCTCGACACGTAGCCCGAAGGCGGTACATCGGCGGCCGACAGAGTCGTCGACTCCGCGATCTCCGTGTCTCCGCTGTGCATCACGGTCGACGCGGTCGACACGTAGTGAACCGGCTTGACCTTGGCGGTCGTCGCGAACCGAAGAATCTCGACCGTGCCACCGACGTTGACACCGCGCAGGGTCTCGTACGACTCGACGTGATTGACGCGCGCTCCGTTGTGGAACACGAGGTCGACCTCATAGCTGAGGTGCTCGTAATCGCTGTCCGACAGTCCGAACTTCGGCTTGCCGAGGTCCGCGGCGAGGGCGACGATACGCGGCGCGAACCGCTCTTCCCACAGCCCACGAGCCTTGAGAACGTCGTGCACCCGATCTGCCGCGGCCGCGTCGTGCGGGGCGCGGACGAGGCACCAGATGACCGTGCCCGGACGGCTGAGCAGTTCCGAGAGCAGGTGTGCGCCCAGGAAACCGGTCGCGCCGGTGAGCAGCACGTTCCGCACCTTGCGGGGACGCGGCAGGTGTCCGCCGACGATGTCGTCCGGAAGCACGGAGTCGGCTTCGAGCGTTTCGGGTGCGACCGCACCGGCCCGCCGGACCGACTTGTGCCGAGCCAGCGCACGCACCGTCGACGCTTCGAAGATCGCGCGCGTGGACACCTGGAAACCAGCCTTAGCGACGAGTTCTTCACGCAGCGTCAGCGTGAGCAGGGACGTGCCGCCGAGGGTGAAGAAGTCGTCGTCGAGACCCACGCGTTCGAGCCCGAGGACATCGGCGAAGACGGCCGAGAGGGCGACCTCGAGCGGCGTCTCTGGCTCCGAGAAGTCCAGGTTGGCCGTGAAGACCGGTGCCGGCAACGCCTTGGTGTCGAGCTTGCCGTTCGGGGTGATCGGGAACTCCGACACCTCGACGTAGGCGCCCGGAACCATGGCCCGCGGTAGGGTCTGCTGCGCCGCCGCCTTGACCTTGGCGAGGTAGCCGTTCTGGTTGGGCTTCGGAACGATGTACGCGACCAGGTGCGCGCCCGTCGCGGGATCGTGGTGCGGCAATACGACCGCCTGATCGACGGACGGCTGCGACGAGAGGAAGGCTTCGATCTCGCCCGGCTCGATGCGCTGGCCGCGGATCTTCATCTGCCGGTCGGTGCGTCCGTAATACCGAAGTTCGCCCTCATGGTTGAACGATGCGAGGTCACCGGTCCGGTACATGCGATCGCCGGGGACGCCGAACGGGTTCGCGATGAACCGGTCCGAGGTGAGGTCGGGTCGGTTGTGGTACCCGCGTGCCACACCTGGTCCGGCGATGTAGACCTCGCCGCGCACGCCGGTCGGGACCGGGCGAAGTCGCTCGTCGAGCAGCAGGACCTGGAGGCCTGCGAGCGGCTTGCCGAGGGTCACCGGAAGATCCGGCACCATCGGGCCGGTCTGCGCGGTGATGACCGTGGCCTCGGTCGGGCCGTAACTGTTGATGAGGTTGACGTGCGGTGCCCAACGGGAGACGAGCGCCGGGGGACAAGCGTCGCCACCGACGACCGCGGTTCGCAGATCCGGCAGACGGTCGGGGTCGAGCGTCGCGAGGACCGCCGGCGTCGTCATGTAGTGCGTGATGCGGTTGCGAATGAGCATGCGTTCCATCTCTTCGCCGCCGATGACGTCCGGCGGGTTGATCACCAGCGATGCGCCGGTGTGGAACGTGCCCAGCATCTCGAGCATCGCCGCATCGAAACTCGGCGAGTGGGCATGAAGCACCACCGAATCCGGGGTGATCTGCAGCGTCGAGACGACCTCAGCGGTGAGTTCGGCGAGGCCCCGATGCGTGACCGAGACGGCCTTCGGAAGGCCGGTCGAACCCGAGGTGTAGATGAGGTAGGCGACGTCGTCGAGGCGCAGAGGCCGGACTCGGTCGGCGTCGATGATCGGCGCGCCGGAACGACGCGACGCCGTCGCCGGATTGTCGACCATGAGCCAGGTCTGGGTGTCGGGCAGCGCGCGCCGCCAGGCGCTCGTCGTGAGGCCGATCTTGGCGCGAGTGTCCTTGAGGATGAACGCAATTCGTTCAGCTGGGAACTCTGGGTTGATCGGGACGAAGCCCGCCCCGGTCTTGACCACGGCCCACAGCGAGACCACTGATTCGATCGACCGTGTGATCGCGACGGCGACGAACTGCTCGGGGCCGGCGCCGTACGAGATGAGCTCACGGGCCAGCCTCGACGACCAGGCGTCGAGTTCGCGATGCGAGATGAACCGATCGCCCGACCGGATGGAGCCGCCGCGAAGCAGATCGGGGAACAGCACCTGCGGGATCTGCGCCGGTGCCTGCAGCGAGGCCGGGTCCACGAGCGGGATAGCGCCGACCGCGATCGACGGGTCGGCGGCCACCGTGTAGGCGATGCGCTGGAACGCCGCGGCCATTTCCTCGGCCGTCGAGCGGTCGAAGATGTCCGTGGCATAGCCGAACGAGGCGTCCATGCGGGCGCGGCCCTGCTCGTCGGTCTCCTTCATGAGGGAGATGTCGATGTCGAACTTGATGACCGACAGTTCGACGGGCTCCGGCTCGATCCGCAGGCCCTCGACGTCGAGGATCACCTCGGCGACGTTCTGGAACGCGAACATGACCTGGAACAGCGGCTGGTGCGACGACGACCGAACCGGCTGCACGGCCTCGACCACGGTCTCGAGAGGCACGTCGCCGTTGGCGAAGGCGCCGAGGTCAGCCGTCTTCACCGTCTCGAGGAGTTCGGTGAAGGGCCGGTCCGGATCGACCTGGGTACGCAGGACCAGCGTGTTCACGAACATGCCCACGAGCGGATCGAGCGCGCGGTCACCGCGGCCTGCCGTGGGTGTGCCGATCGGGATGTCGTTGCTGCCCGTGACACGCGACAGCAGCACGGTGAGTACGGCGTGCAGCACCATGAACATCGTGACGTTGTGCTGGCGTCCCACCGCGTCGAGAGCTGCGACGACATCGGCGTCGAGCTTGAACTTGACCTGTGCGCCTTCACCGTTGCGTCGCGCCGGGCGCGGGCGGTCGGTGGGGAGCTCGAGTTCGGCGGGTGCGCCCTCGAGCGCCTGACGCCAGTGGTCGAGCTGGCGAGCGGCAAAGGAGGACGGCGCGCGCCAGCCACCGAGCAGATTGTTCTGCCAGATGCTGAAGTCGGCGTACTGAACCGCCAGCGGAGCCCACGACGGTTCCCGGCCGTGCAGCCGCGAGGCATACGCGTGCAGGACGTCGGCGGCCAAGACCGCGACCGACCAGCCGTCGCCCGCGATGTGGTGCAGCACGAGAACGAATCGGAACTCGTCCGGGCTGAGTCGGAACACCCGGGTGCGGATGATCGGGTCGCTCGTGACGTCGAATCCGGCAAGCGACATCTGGCGCAGCTGCCGGTCCGCCTCAGCTTCGGTGCAGTCGACGATCTGCAGGTCGAGGACGATGTCCTCGGGGCTGAGGATCTTCTGGTGCGGACCCGCGGCCGAGTCCGGGTAGATCGTGCGCAGCGACTCGTGTCGCTCGAGGACGTCGCGGGCGGCGCGTTCGAGCACCGAGAGCTCGAACGGGCCCTTGATCCGGGCTGCGAACGGCATGTTGTACGCGGCGAGTTCCGGCTGCATCTGGTTGAGGAACCAGAGACGGCGCTGGGCTGGCGACAACGGGATACGACCGACGCGCGGCGCGCGGGTGACCGGAGGGCGGCCGTAGTCATGAATCGGCATCGCTTCGACGCGCGCGGCCAACTGCTCGACCGTCGGGGCTTCGAACAGGTCGCGGATCGTGAGATCGCGCGCTAGTTCGTGTCCGGCACGCGAGATGACCTGCGTGCCGTTGAGCGAGTTGCCGCCCAGGGTGAAGAAGTTGTCGTTGACGCCGACGCGCCCGACGCCGAGGACGTCGGCGTAGACGGCCGCCAGGATCTCTTCCGTGCGGGTCCGCGGGGGCACGAACTCGGTGGTCACCGCCTGGAATTCCGGCCGCGGCAGAGCCTTGCGATCGAGCTTGCCGCTGCCGTTGAGGGGAAACGCGCTCAGCATGACGATCGCGGCCGGAACCATGTAACCCGGCAGAACGCGCCGGACGTCGTTCTGGAGGTCTTCTTCGGCCACCGATTCGCCGGATCGCAGGACGACGTAGCCGACGAGTTGTTGACCGGTGGGTCCGTCGACCACCTCCACCGCGGCCTGCTGCACGCCCGAGTGAGCGAGCAGGGCGGTCTCGATCTCGCCGAGTTCGATGCGCTGTCCGCGGAACTTGACCTGGAAGTCGGTGCGCCCGAGGTAGTCGAGCGCCGGGATCAGGGCGCCGTTCTCACCCTGGCGGTACTGCCACCGGACCAGGTCGCCCGTGCGGTACATGCGTTCGCCGGGCTTTCCGTACGGGTTCGCGACGAAGCGGTCGGAGGTCAGGTCCGGACGGTCGTGATAGCCACGCGCCAACTGCACACCCGAGAGGTACAGGTGTCCCGCCGCGCCGACCGGCGTGGGCCGCAGGTGCGAGTCGAGAACCAGAACGCCGCTGTTCCAGGCCGGAACACCGATCGGCACCGAACCGCTGTCGCGAGTGGTCGCGGGCCAGCGCGTGATGCTCACCGCGGCTTCGGTCGGGCCGTAGAGGTTGTCGAGTTCGGCGTTCGCGACCCGGCGGTAGCGCGCCGCCGTCTCGACCGGGAGCGCCTCGCCGATCACGAAGACGTGGCGCAGCGTGTGGTAGCGACCGGGATTCGCCGACGAGGCCCACACCGAGAGCATCGACGGGACGAAGTCGGTCACGGTGACGGCGTGACGCGTCATCGCAGAGGAGACGTAATCGGCGTCGCGGTGACCGTCGTACGGCGCGACCACGATCCGGGCGCCCACCATCAGAGGCAGGAAATAGCCCCACATCGACACGTCGAACGTGGCTGCGGTCTTCTGCAGATAGACGTCGGTGGCGTCGATGCCGTACTGCTCGAGCATCCACAACTGCTGGTTGACTATCGCGCGATGCGAGACCGCGACGCCCTTGGGCCGGCCGGTCGATCCAGAGGTGTAGATGATGTAGGCGGTGTTGTCCGGACGAAGTGACGCCAAGCGGTCCTCATCGCGGACCGGCGCATCCGAGGTGTCCGACAGATCAGCGTTGACATCGATGATCGTGCAGTCGGCGGCGAGTCCGTGTCCGGTGCCCGACACCAACAGGCACGACGGCTGCGCGCTGCGCAAAATGTGCTCGTTACGTTCCGCCGGGTGATCCGGGTCGACCGGGACGTAGACGCCGCCAGCCTGCAGCACCGCGTTCATGGCGACGACGAGGTCGACGCTGCGCCGGATGGCGACCGCGACGACGGACTCGGGCCCTACGCCGTGCGCGATGAGGTGTCGGGCCAATCGGCTGACACGGCTGTCGACATCGCGGTACATCAGCGACACCGGTTCGACGCCGCTGTCGTCGACGAGCGCGATGCGATCGGAATGGGTGTCGAACGATTCGCGCAACAGCGCGGTCAGGGTCGCTTCCCGTACCGGGTGTGCCGTGTCGTTCCACTCGACGAGGACCGAGTGCTCTTCCTCGGGGCTCAGGACCGAGATCGAGCTGAGCGGAGTCTCCGGCGCGGCCGCGACGAATCGGCCAAGGAATTCGACGAATCGCCGGTGGTGAAGATCGATCTCGCTCTGCGAGTAGAGGTTCGGGTTGCCCTCGAAGTCGACGTGCACGCGGTCCCCACCATCGGAGTGGTAGAGGTTCACGCCGATGTCCTCGAGGCCGCCCGACATGAGGACGTTGAAGGTCGCCGACTGCGCGCCGTACTGGAGTTCGCGGTCGAACAGCATGACGTTGACGCGGGGGCCGAAGAATTCGCGGCCGGTCGCCGCGATCGGAGAGTCGCGACGGATATCTTCCTGCCGGTACCGCTGGTGCCGGAGCGCGCCGATCACCTCGGTGCCCATCGCGTTGATGAGCCCGCCGACGGTCATCGTCGGCTCGACGTGCGCGCACAGCGGAACGATGTTCGCGAACATTCCGGAACTCCGCCGAGCCAGTGCCGTGGTCCGGGCCGCGACGGGCAGGCTGACGACGACGTCTGGGCGGTCGAGAACGTGCGAGAGGTATGCCGCGAAACCGGCGATGAGCACCCCGGCTCGACTCGAGCCGACGCGCTCGGCTGCGGCGTCGATGTTGGCGAGATCCGCACCGCTGTAGATCGCGGACGCGAGCAGGCTGATGGCGCCGGGTCCGCCGGTTCGACTCGACAGCGTGGTCGTCTCGGTGATGCGGGCGACCTGCTTTGCCCAGTACTGCTTGTCGGACTCGAACCGCGTGCTGTCGCGGTAACTGGCCTCGGATTCGTAGAGTTCGCGGACGGTTCCGAACGCTTTGGGCGCAGGCTGCATCCCGTGCCACAAGGTGGTGTAGACCTCGAACATACGGTTGACCACCTGGGTCGCTCCGTAGCCGTCCATGGTGATGTGGTGGACGCGCATGTAGCTGAACCAATGCGTCTCATCGATTCGGATCATCACCGCGCGGATGAGATCGTCCTGAAGCAGATCGAGCGGGCGGCGGTAATCGCCGCGCATCCAGGCTTGCGCAGCGGCGCGGGGGTCGATGGAATCGCGCAGGTCGACGGTTTCCAACTGCACGATCTGGCCGGGCTGGACCACCTGTGCCGGCTGGCCCTCATTTTCGATGATGCGTACCCGCATCGACTCAATCTCGGCGCTGACGATCTCGAGCGCCTGCGCCACGATTTCGAGATCGGGATTCTCGAGCTCGACGTACTGCGCGACGGTGAACGGTACGTGCGGAGCGAGCTGCTGCGCGTACCACATGCCCAGTTGCGCGAGAGACAGCGGCACTGCGTCGATTTTCGCGTGCCCAACGATTGCTATCGCGTCCAGCTGGTCAGTCATAGATAGTCGCTCCAAGATCGAACTCAGGCCGATCGCTCGGCTACCTGCGGATCTGCAAGTACGGTTTTGCCTCGATGACCCCGGCGCCATCGAGGGTGGTTCGTAGCTCGCTCGGTGTTGGATTGCTATGGATCAGTATGGATCTAGATCACGAACGCATTAACCGTGATGAAGCAAATCTGAAACTGGTGTGACTGATGTGACTAAAGTGGCCAAAATTGAAGAAAAGCAACACTTTTCAAGCGTGATCAAGGTCATCTATCTGACTGACAACTACCTGAGACGATCTTGAAAACGGGCGTGTCAGGGTCTGGAAAATGGTCATTTGAAACGCGGTCCGCAGCCGCGCCGATAGGGTGCCTGTAGCGGACCTCAATGCGAAACGCGACGAACGTTCAGGAGTGCAATACCAATGCCGATGGTGGTCAACGGACTTCCGGCTCACGTTTTGATAGTCCACTTTGTCGTGGTTCTGGTGCCGGCAACAGCACTGCTGCTGATTCCTTCTGTGCTGTGGCCTGCGGCACGCGAACGGATCGGCGTTTTCGGCCCGCTGCTCGCGGGAATCACGATGGTCTTCGCCCTCGTCGCGGCCGAGGCGGGCGAATGGCTCAAGCACAAGCTGAATGCGGAAGACGAAACAATCAACCAGCACGCGAACTACGGTTCGATCCTGCAGTACGTCACGATTGCCGTCTTCGGACTGTTTCTGGGGTGGTGGATCGTCGCCGCGAGTGGCGGCCAGCGCATTCTTGGCAAGCTCGGCCCGCTCGAGTCGGTCGGCAAGCACAAAGTGGTTCAGCTCGCCGTCGCAGTGGGCGCTGTCGCGGTCGCATTGGGGTCGGTCTACCTCGTGGTCATGGCTGGCGACACCGGCGCTCAGGCCACCTGGAGCGGCTACAAGGACCTTCTCAGCAAGTAGGTAGGTTGGGTGGGTGCCGCACCTGCCCTCATCCATCGACGTCCTCGTGGTCGGCGCCGGTCCCGCCGGCTCGTCGGCGGCGTACTGGGCGGCACGCGCAGGCCGGAGCGTCGTTCTGGCCGACGCAGCCGTGTTCCCACGGGACAAGACGTGTGGCGACGGATTGACTCCGCGCGCGATCGCCGAACTCGATGACATGGGTCTTGGGGCCTGGGTGCGCTCGCGTGCGGTCAGCCGGGGCATTCGCGCGGTCGGATTCGGTCGCGAAGCACTCATCCCGTGGCCGGATCGCCACTGGCCCGCGATGGGCAGTGTCGTGCCGCGGACCGAACTCGACGCTCGGTTGCGGGACCACGCCGCAGCAGCCGGCGCGATCGCCGTCGATGGCGTTCGTGCGGTCAGCGTGGTCCAGGCGGACAGCGCGGTCACCGCGGTCGAATTCGACACTCCGGAGGGTCGCCGGTCAGTGCGTTGCCGGAGGCTCATCGTCGCCGATGGCGTCCGATCTCCGTTGGGCAAGATGCTGGGCCGGCAGTGGCACCGGGTCACTGCGTTCGGCGTCTCGGGTCGCGGCTACATCGAATCGGATCTGGCGGCCGATGACTGGATCACCTTCGACCTCGAACCGCGCGACCCCGCCGGCAATGTGCTCCGCGGGTATGGCTGGATGTTCCCGACGGGCGACTCTGGGCTAGTGAACCTTGGCGTCTTCCTCGTCGCGACGAAGAAGCACCCGGTGGGCGCCTCGCTGCGCCCGATCGTCGCGGACTATGCCGAGCGCAATCGGGACCGGTGGAAGTTGCGCGGCAGTCTCGAGCATCAAGCCTCCGCGCTGCTACCCATGGGCGGCGCGGTGTCGGGCATCGGCGGCCGCAACTGGGTGATCGTCGGCGACGCCGCCGGGTTGGTGAATCCGCTCAACGGTGAAGGGATCGATTACGCGCTCGAGACGGGTCGTTTGAGCGCGGAACAGATATCCGCCGATGATCTCTCGAAATCGTGGCCTGCATTACTTCACCAGCGCTACGGCGGGGCGTATTCACTGGCCCGACGAGTCGCGCCGCGGGTGTATTCACCGCGGGTGCTGCGCGTGGCCGCGCCCCGGGTGTTCGCCTCGCCGGCGTTGGCGGACCGCGCTTTTCGCGTTATGGGCAATTTTGTCGAGCCCGATGATCGTGATCGAACGGCCCGGACCTGGCGAGCCCTGGGTGCGCTGTCGGCGCGCGTGGATCGGCAACCGCTGTTCGGCCCGATGTCCTAGGCTTCGACGTAGTGGCGACAAGCGATGCGGCGGAAAATTCCGTCGAAACTCTGGTGAATGCGAATGGGGATGGAATGAGCATTGTGGAACCGGGCGACCGGATCTTCACGGTGCCGAACGTCCTGAGCTTCGTTCGGATCGCGGCTCTGCCGCTCTTCATCTACTGGATGCTCGTCAGTCCGTATGAGGACGGCTTCGCCTTCGTCCTGCTGGTCATCAGCGGGACGACGGACTTCCTCGACGGCAAGCTGGCCCGCCTGATGAACCAAGCCTCCAAACTCGGGGCCGTTCTCGATCCACTTGTCGACCGGTTGTATTTACTGACCATCGTCATCACCTTCCTCATGCGGGACCTGATCCCGTGGTGGTTGGCGCTGTCGCTCATCGCTCGGGACGTCATCCTGACCTTCACGATCCCGGTGTACCGCCGGCGTGGATTGCTGCCGCCAGAGGTCATCTACCTGGGCAAGGGCGCGACCTTCGCCCTGATGTCCGCGTTCCCCTGGATCCTGGCCGGACAGACCGATTGGGCCATCGCGCGCGTCGCCGAACCGTTCGGTTACGGTCTGCTCGTCTGGGGTACGGCGATCTATTTCTGGACGGCTGTTCTCTATATCGGCAAGGCGGTGGCCGTGACGCGCCACATCCCATACTCTGTCCCGCGTTGAGATCTTGACCGAAAGGCGAACTGCGTGAGCGAGATCCCTGCTGACCTGCGCTATACCGAGGAGCACGAGTGGACGCTCCAGACCGGCCCGGCAACGGTACGCATCGGCATCACCGACTATGCCCAGGCACAGCTCGGTGACGTGGTGTTCGTTCAGCTGCCCGAGGTCGGGGCCGATGTGTCGGCCGGCGAATCGTTCGGTGAAGTGGAGTCCACGAAGAGCGTTTCTGACCTTTACGCACCCCTTAGCGGCACTGTGACGGCCGTTAACGGTAGCCTTGAGGACGGGCCGGATCTTGTGAACACCGACCCGTACGGCGACGGATGGCTCATCGAGCTTGAGGTCGGGTCCAGCGAGACACTGACGTCCGATCTGGAAGGTCTACTCACGGCGGATGACTACCGCGCTCGTGTGGACGGTTGAGACTTCGTAAAGAGGTTGGCGACTGCCTATCCGGGGAACAGTAGGCAAGGTACGGTCTTGGAAAGCGACTGCCGTCGGGTCGGGGGACAGTTCCGAGGCCGTTAAGTTTTAATTGGCGAGAATCCGGCTTCACCACGTGAAGTCGTGAGAGTTCGGATCTACAGGAGGAGCAGCGGTGAGCGGGAACGAAGCCGAATTTGAGAGCCCGGCGGAGCAGACGTCGGTCTTTCGGGCCGATTTCCTGAAGGAGGCCGACGAATCGGCAGCCCCGGTTCGTGAGGTCTCGTACTCCGGTGTCGAGAGCCTTCCGAGTGGTTCGGCGCTGCTGGTAGTCAAGCGTGGCCCGAACGCGGGATCGCGTTTCCTCCTCGACCGTCCGACGACGTCCGCAGGACGTCACCCGGACAGTGATATTTTCCTCGACGACGTGACCGTGAGTCGTCGTCACGCCGAGTTCCGCAAGGACGACGACGAGTTCCAGGTCGTCGATGTCGGCAGCCTCAACGGCACCTATGTCAACCGTGAACCGGTTGACTCGGCAGTGCTGTCCAACGGCGACGAGGTCCAGATCGGCAAGTTCCGTCTGGTCTTCCTGACCGGCCCTCGTGCGACGGGCTCTGCCGGCGCATGACCGCCCCGCAGCAGCAGGGGATGTCCATTGGCACGGTCCTGGAGATCCTGCGTCCGAATTTTCCGGACATCACGATCTCCAAAATCCGCTTCCTCGAAGCGGAAGGGCTTGTGACTCCGGAGCGCACCCCGTCGGGATACCGTCGGTTTTCCGCTGCTGACTGCGATCGACTGCGTTTCGTGCTGAGTGCTCAGCGCGACCAGTACCTCCCCTTGAAGGTCATCAAGGAACAGCTCGAAGCTATCGACAGCGGCGTTGCGTCGCTTGGTGCCGCACAGCACCAGGCGCGCAGCCCGCGTCGACTGGGCTTGGTAGCGCCCGAGGAATTCCGCGCCAGCGAGCCGACTCGGTTGAGCCGCAAGGACCTCCTCGCCAAAGCAAACTGCGAGGACACCTTCCTGTCCGAGCTCATCAAGAGCGGACTGGTCGTTCCGAGCAAGTCGGGCTACTTCGACGACTCCGCGGTCACTCTCATCGAGACCGCCAAGGCGATGTGCGAATTCGGGCTCGAAGTCCGCCACCTTCGCGCGTACCGCCTGGCTGCGGACCGCGAAGCTGCGTTGATCGCTCAGGTCGCCGGCCCCGTGGCCAACCGCAAAGACGTCGGTGCGCGGGATCGCGCTCAGGAGCTCGCCTCGGAGCTCGCCGCGTTGTCGCTCACGCTGCACACGTGCCTGGTTAAATCGGCCGTGTCGAGCGTGCTCGACCGCTAGCCGGGTATCCACCAACCAGCACGTGCGCGTTGGCACAATTCGCATAGACTCAGATCAGAGTCCTTCAGGGCTCTTTCTGGGCTTCGAGATGCTGGAAGGTGGAGCACCATGAGCGAGATGCGTGTCATCGGCATCCGTATCGAGCAGCCACAGAACCAGCCGGTCCTGCTCCTTCGCGAGTCGGATGGTGATCGATACCTGCCGATCTGGATCGGGGACGCAGAAGCGAAGGCCATCATTCTCGAGCAGCAAGGCGTCGAGCCCCCGCGGCCGCTGACCCACGACCTGTTCAAGAACGTCATCACGGCGCTGGGCCGCCAACTTCGTGAGGTCCGCATCGTCGATCTCCAGGAGGGCACCTTCTACGCCGACCTGATTTTCGACGGCAATGTACGTGTTTCTGCCCGTCCGTCGGACTCGGTGGCAATCGCGCTGCGCGTCGGCGCGCCGATCTTCGCCGAGGAAGCGATCCTCGAAGAAGCCGGGCTGGTCATGCCCGATGAAAAGGAAGACGAAGTCGAGAAATTCAAGGAATTTCTGGACTCCGTGTCGCCGGATGACTTCAAAGCAACAGACGGATAGCAATCGGGCCACGCACGGCCCGAGTTCCGCTGCCCCGAGTGGGTTACAACCATATCTTTCACTCAGAAGGTAGCCTGGATACACCGACTATCGTCCGAGAGGGAGTGTCGTGGGGGATCAGCCGAAGGAGCACGTAGTTCAGCCAGGTTTGTTTCCGGATGACACCGTGCCGGACGACCTCATGGGCTACCGTGTGCCGACCGCATGCCAAATCGCCGGGATCAGCTACCGCCAGCTGGATTACTGGGCGCGCACCTCGCTCGTCGTGCCGTCGATTCGTGGCGCAGCGGGATCGGGCAGTCAGCGCCTGTACTCGTTCAAGGACATCCTGGTTCTGAAGATCGTGAAGCGCCTTCTCGACACCGGCGTATCGCTGCAGAACATCCGGGTCGCGGTTGATCACCTGCGCGACCGCGGGGTCGAGGACCTCTCGCGAATCACGCTGTTCTCCGATGGCACGACGGTCTACGAGTGCACATCCGCCGAAGAGGTCGTCGACCTCCTCCAAGGCGGCCAGGGCGTGTTCGGTATCGCCGTCAGCGGCGCCATGCGCGAACTGACCGGCACGATCGCGAACTTCCCGGCCGAGCGCGCGGAGGACGGCGACGTCGAAGAGCGCCCCGAGGACGAGCTCGCCTTCCGCCGTCGGAACCGGATCAGCCGCAAGATCGGTTAAGTAGCTTCTCAAAGACTGGGTCAGCAATCTGCTGGCCCAGTCTTTGTTTGTGGTGACGCTGCGTTTGTTGTGACGTTGCCGATTGATGGCGCCGCCAGGAATCGTGTCTCCGCTACACTTGGCTCGCGCTGATGCAGCCGCACGGGAGAGCTCCGGTTAAGTCCGGGCGCCGAAGGAGCAGCACCTCTCCGTCAATCTCTCAGGCAAAAGGACCGAGCGGCTAAGGCGTCTCTGGAAAGTGGTGGCAATCCACCCGCCCACGGGGAAACGGCGTGGCTTGTGTTTGAAAAAGACACGGCGATGCTGGAATCTCTCAGGCCCATCGACAGAGGGAGAGGGCCAAAACACTGGGAGACCTCTGTGAACGCCTTCTCTGACCGTCATATCGGTCCGGATTCCGCCGAGATCGGCGCCATGCTGCACGTCATCGGGGTCGAAAGTCTGGACTCGTTGTCCGCCAAAGCGATTCCGCCGTCGATTCTGGATCTGGCCGGCCTCGAGGAACTGTTGCCCGCGGCGACCGAGCACGAAGCCCTCGCCGAACTCGCCGAGCTGGCCGCCCTCAACACCGTCGATGTGTCGATGATCGGGCTTGGCTATTACGACACCCTCACGCCGCCCGTTCTCGTGCGCAACCTCGTGGAAGACCCCGCCTGGTACACGGCCTATACGCCGTACCAGCCGGAGATCAGCCAGGGGCGCCTCGAAGCGCTGCTGAACTTCCAGACGATGGTCTCCGACCTCACCGGAATGGAGATCGCGAACGCGTCGATGCTCGACGACGCGACCGCGGCGGCCGAGGCCATGACGCTGCTCAAGCGTGCGTCGCGGTCGAAGTCGAACCGGGTCGCCATCGACAGTGACCTCTTCCCGCAGGTGAAGGCGGTCATCGAGACACGCGCTGAGCCGATCGGTATCGAGGTCGTCACCGCGGACCTCAGCGCCGGGCTGCCCGACGGCGAATTCTTCGGTGTCATCGTTCCGCTGCCGGGTTCATCGGGCCGGATCGTGGACTGGAAGCCGATCATCGAGGACGCGCATGCCCGTGGAGCGCTCGTCGCGGTAGGTGCGGACCTCCTGGCCCTGACGCTGATCGCCTCTCCCGGCGACCTTGGTGCGGACGTGGCGTTCGGCACGTCGCAGCGTTTCGGTGTCCCGCTGGGATTCGGCGGACCGCACGCCGGATACCTCGCGGTGCCGTCGCGTCTGACCCGTCAGCTGCCGGGGCGAATCGTCGGCGTCTCGGTCGACGCGGACGGCAACCCCGCCTACCGTCTCGCGCTGCAGACGCGCGAACAGCACATTCGCCGCGAGAAGGCGACGTCGAACATCTGTACCGCGCAGGTTCTGCTGGCGATCCTCGCGTCGATGTACGCGTGCTACCACGGGCCGGAGGGGCTCAAGGCGATCGCACGTCGGGTTCACGGGCAAGCGTCCAAGCTCGCCGCGAGCCTGGACACCGTTCACGACACCTTCTTCGACACGCTTCTCGTCAAGGCGCCGGGGCGTGCGGCTGATGTCGTCGCAGCAGCGAAAGACTCGGGGATCAATCTGCGCTTCGTCGATGACGACCACGTCGGAATCGCGTGCGACGAGGCGACGACCGATGCGAACGTCGACGCCGTGCTGAAAGCGTTCGGCGCAAAAGCGGTCGAGGCTGCGGAGAGCGCGATCGAGACGCGGACCTCGGAGTTCCTCACGCACCCGGTGTTCTCGAAGTACCGGACCGAGACCGCGATGATGCGGTACCTGCGCGAACTCTCGGACAAGGACATCGCGCTCGACCGCAGCATGATCCCGCTGGGCTCATGCACGATGAAGCTCAACGCCGCAGCCGAGATGGAAGCCATCACGTGGCCGGGCTTCAACCGCCTGCACCCGTTCGCGCCGGCGTCTGACACCGTGGGTATTCGCCAGATCATTTCCGACCTCGAGAACTGGCTCACGACCGTCACCGGCTACGACCGCATCAGCCTCCAGCCGAACGCGGGTTCACAGGGGGAGTACGCCGGTCTGCTGGCCATTCGTGCGTACCACCTCAGCCGCGGCGAGGACCACCGCGACATCTGCCTCATCCCGTCGAGTGCGCACGGCACGAACGCTGCGTCTGCGGTGATGGCCGGGATGAAGGTCGAGGTCGTGGCGTGCCGTGCGAACGGCGACGTGGACCTCGACGACCTGCGTGCGAAGATCGCTGACCACGCGGAACGACTGGCCGCGATCATGATCACCTACCCGTCGACGCACGGTGTTTTCGAACACGAGATCGGTGACCTGTGCGCCGCCGTGCACGATGCCGGCGGACAGGTCTACATCGACGGCGCCAACCTCAATGCACTCGTCGGACTGGCGAAGCCGGGCCGGTTCGGCGGCGACGTCAGCCACCTGAACCTGCACAAGACCTTCTGCATCCCGCACGGTGGTGGTGGACCGGGAGTCGGTCCGGTCGCGGTGCGCGAGCACCTGGCACCGTTCCTGCCGGGACACCCGCTCGAGTCGACTCTCGGGGACGAGTTCACCGTGTCCGCGGCACCGTTCGGCTCCGCGTCGATCCTGCCGATCACGTGGGCGTACATCCGGATGATGGGGGCCGACGGTCTGCGTGCCGCCACTCAGGTTGCGATCGCGTCGGCCAACTACATCGCCCGCCGTCTGGACGAGTACTACCCCGTGCTGTACACGGGGGAGAACGGCATGGTCGCGCACGAGTGCATCCTCGACCTGAGGGACATCACCAAGCGCACCGGCGTGACGGTCGAAGATGTCGCGAAGCGTCTGGCGGACTTCGGTTTCCACGCTCCGACGATGAGCTTCCCGGTGGCCGGAACGCTCATGGTCGAGCCCACCGAGTCGGAGAACCTCGACGAACTCGACCGCTTCATCGATGCGATGATCGCGATCAAGCGCGAGATCGACAAGGTCGGCAACGGCGATTGGCCGATCGACGACAACCCACTGCACGGGGCACCGCACACGGCGGCATCCATCGCAGCGGACGAGTGGAACCACCCCTACACGCGGATGGAGGCGGCGTACCCCGCCGGCCTGCACCGCGCGAAGGTCTGGCCGGGATCGCGCCGGATCGACGGCGCACGGGGCGACCGCAACCTCGTGTGCTCGTGCCCGCCGGTCGAGGCGTACAGCAGCTAGATGATCAGCGCAGACTTTCTCGATCAGGTTCAACACCACACGTCGGAGCTGATGTTGCTGGCCTTCGACGAGAAGGTCGACCGCCAGGGGCCGGTGCCGTCTTGTCCCGGTTGGAGCATCGACGACCTGTTCGCGCACCTGTGGGCAATTGAAACGTGGGTGACGGGCGTGATCCGAACCCGTGAGCCGGCGGCGGAGGTCGATCCCTCGGGTCGCTCAGCGCGTGATTTCGTCGATGACCTGCCCACGTTTCTCACCGTGCTGCGGCACGCCGACCCGGAACAGCCGTGTTGGTCCTTCGGGTCGGATCGCACGGTCGGGTTCTGGCATCGACGTCAGGCGCATGAACACGCGATCCATCACTGGGACCTCGCGAACGCGGTCGGAAGGTCGATCGAGTTCGATCCGGAGTTCGCGGCGGACGGGGTGAGCGAAGTCGTCGAGATGTTCTATCCACGCCAGGTGCGGAAGGGTCGAACCCAGCCGTTGCCGGATGCGGTGCAGTTGGTGGCCGCCGACACCGGCGACGAGTGGACACTCGGTGATGGTGCGCCACGGACGACCGTGGCGGCGAACGCGAGCGAGCTCTACCTCGGCCTGTGGAATCGACAGCCTCTGGTTGTCGACGGCGCCGCAATCTTTGACGGCGTCCGGGTCACGCCCTAGTCAGTGACCCGTCCATGCGGGTAAAACGGGTCTCAGGGGTGCCCGTATGGACGCGGAGTGGTTTGCAGCGCCCGAATACTGGCTGGCGAGGGAGATCGTGCAGCGCGGCGTCGCCGCGGTCTTCTTGATCGGCTTCGTGTCTGCTGCTCGCCAGTTCCGTGCGTTGTTGGGCGAACACGGAATGCTTCCGATTCCGCACTTCGTCGAGCGGGTGCCGTTCAAGGCCGCACCGAGTCTCTTCCACTTCCGCTACTCCGATCGACTGTTCGCCGTGGTGTGCTGGATCGGCGCGGTGCTGTCGGGAGCGCTCATTGCCGGAGCGGGCAATTTCGTGCCGCTCTGGGCCGCCATGGCGGCGTGGCTGGGGCTCTGGATTCTGTACCTGTCGATCGTCAACGTCGGGCAGCGGTGGTACGGCTTCGGCTGGGAGTCACTGCTGTTGGAGGCGGGACTGCTTGCCATGCTGCTCGGCAACGACGAGACGGCACCGCCTCGGCTGACGGTGTTCCTGATCTGTTGGCTCGTGTTCCGGGTGGAGTTCGGCGCGGGGTTGATCAAGATGCGCGGTGACAAGTGCTGGCGCGACCTGACGTGCCTGTACTACCACCATGAGACGCAGCCGATGCCTGGGCCGCTGAGCTGGTTCTTCCATCACCTGCCCAAGCCACTTCATCGCGTCGAAGTGGCGAGCAACCATTTCGTCCAGCTTGTGGTGCCCTGGGCGCTCTTCGCGCCGCAACCGGTGGCCAGCGTGGCCGCGGCGATCGTGATCGTCACCCAGCTGTGGCTGGTGACTTCCGGCAACTTCGCGTGGCTGAACTGGGTGACGATCGTTCTCACGTTCGGCGTGATCGACGATTCGTCGTTCGCATCGGTACTTCCGCTGGCCCACGACCATGCGTCGACGAGTTCGCCGCTGTGGTTCGCCGGCTTGGTCATCGCGTTCACCGCGCTGACAGTCGTGTTGAGCTACTGGCCGGTGCGCAACTTGATCTCCCATCACCAACGGATGAATGCGTCGTTCAACTCCGTCCATCTGGTGAACTCATACGGCGCGTTCGGCAGCATCGGCCGCACCCGCTACGAGGTGGTGGTCGAGGGGACCGAGGATGTGGTGATCACTGACGAGACGGTGTGGAAGGAATACGGATTCAAAGGCAAACCTGGCGACCTCTACCGAATGCCGCGTCAATGGGCGCCGTACCATCTGCGCTTGGACTGGCTGATGTGGTTTGCTGCGCTCTCGCCGTCGTTCGCACGGGATTGGTTCGGCGGCTTCCTTATCCGGCTGCTGCACAACGACGCGGACACGCTGCGACTGCTCCGGCACAATCCGTTTCCGGAGTCACCGCCGCACTACGTGCGGGCGCAGCTTTACGAGTACCGGTTCACCAGCTGGCAGGTACTCAGGCACGAGCACAGGTGGTGGAATCGGACCCTGATCAGCGGATATGTGGAACCGGTGTCGCTTCGGAACCGATAGGGCTATTCGGTCGCCGCGACGTTGCCGTACCGGTCACGGAAGTTCTGGGCGGACTGGTCGATATCCGCGCGCAACGCGAGCGCGACGAGCTTGCCGATGGGCCCGAACAACGGCGGACCGCCGAGATTGACACCGACGTGAACCTCGGTGCCGGCGGGGCAGGGGTGGATTCGGACGTGCAGTTTGTACTTGGTTCCGGCCATGCCGGTGCCCTTGAGTTCGAGCATGTGGGGCTCGTCGTAGATGGTGCACACCCATTCGGTGCGGTTTCGGAATCCCTTGGCGGTCACCACGCCGGTCGCTCGCGCGCCGACGCCCAGTTCGTCCGGAAGCCGACTGCGCCACCCTTCGAGGAGAACCAGCCATTCCGGAGTGTCCTCGAGTCGGATAGCGGCCTGCCAGACCTCTGCCGGGGTCAAAGGAAGCTGAACTTTTGCGTGCACCGTTGCCACGCTCGGGATTTTACCGTCCTTGGTAGGTCGCCTTTCCCGGTCCGTTGACGAGGAAGCTCTGCACGGCTCGCTTGAGGTCCTCGGTCTCGAACAGCGCGCCCGAGGCGGCGCTCGTGATGGAGTCGGCGTGCGCGACCCCACCTGACCGCCAGGCTTCGATGATCTTCTTCGTCACCGCGTTCGCCTTGGTCGGTCCGTTGGCGAGGCGCTCGGTCAGGGCGCGGGCTGCTGCGTCGACGTCGTCGTGGATCTGGTTGACGACGCCCCATTCGCGCATGGTCTCGGCGCCGTAGAGGTCACCGGTCATGACGAACTCGCGAGCGCGGCCGGATCCGGCGCGCTCGGCGAGACGCTGTGGTCCACCCATCGAGGGAGTGAGCCCGACGACGATCTCGACGAGCCCGAACTTGGCGCGCGGGCCAGCGAGGATGATGTCGCACGCGAGAGAGACCTCGAACGCGGCGGTCAGGGTGAGGCCGTGGGCCGCGTAGATCGTCGGGCAGGGGAGGGCCTCGAGAGGGTGGATGATCTCGCGGAAGAGGCGCTCCCACAGCGCCGTGCCTTCCGCCTCGGACAGGCCATCGAAGACGTGAACGTCGACGCCACCGGAGTTGAGCTTGCCCTCGGCACGAAGAAGAAGTGCCCGAGGGGGGGTCGCCGTGAGGTCGGCAAGGTCGTCGCGAAGCGAATCGAACGTCGCCGCGTCGTAGAGATTGACGGGCGGATTGTCGAAGGTGAGGACTGCATACTCGGCGCCACCGGCGCTCGTGAGGCGTTCGACTCGGGTTGGCTTCGTCATCTTTCGGACATTAGACGACGGGCGTTGTCAAAGTGCTCCGGGGGTAGGCTCAGTCTCGACAACGCGGTCACCTTTCAGCCCCGCCGGCGAATCGAGGAACACGCCATGTTCATTCAAATCATCAAAGGTCAGGTCAGCGATCCAGCGGCTTTGAAGGCGAGGCTGGACGAGTGGCAAGAGGCCCTTGCGCCCGGCGCGACCGGATGGCTCGGTTCTACCGGCGGCGTCACGGACGACGGCACATTCTTCGGGATCGTGCGGTTCTCGACCGAGCAGTCCGCGCAGGCCAACAGCGGTCGCCCGCAACAGGGCGAGTGGTGGGCCTCGGTCGAGCCCTTGGTGAGCAATGTCGAGTTCCAGAACTGCGTCGAGACGATGTCCTTCGGCAAGGGCGGTTCCGACGACGCCGGATTCGTACAGATCATGCAGGGCCGCGTGAAGGATGCCGCCGCGCTCAAGGCCTTCAATGAAGAGCACGAGGCCGATTTCGAGAACTTCCGCGATGACGTCATCGGCGGCGTGACGGCGCTGCACGGCGACGGCGGCTATACCGACGTCATCTACTTCACCTCCGAAGCCGAGGCGCGCGACGGGGAGAAGCAGGAGATGCCGGAGAACATGGCGGCGATGATGAACGAGATGATGTCGCTGTATGAGGGTGAGCCCACGTACTACGACATCAAGGAGCCCTGGCTCCACTCGCCGAAGTAGCCTGCGCCGCGACAGGTAAGGCCTTCTCATGCCGACGGCGAACGTCAACGGTGCCGAGCTTTACTACGAGGAGCTCGGGAGCGGGCCACCACTGCTCCTGATGCTCGGCACCGGGGCCTGCATGGATCTCTGGACGTCGGTGTTCGAGCGTCTCGCCCACACCTACCGCGTGATCGCGTACGACCGGCGCGGGTTCGGACGTTCGGCGTCCGCACCCCGCGGCAAGTTCAGCGACCACACACGGGATGCGGCCGCGCTGTTGGCTGAGCTCGAGGCCGCACCCGCAACGGTCGTCGGCTGGAGTGGGGGCGGTGCAATCGCGGTCCTCCGTCCAGCGATTCCTCCGCCGTGACGTCGGTGCCGCACCGCAGACGATGTATCGGTGGGCCAGCGGCTACACGACCGGCGGCAACGCGTATGACGGGCTGCCGCAAGAGTGGCAGGACCAGATGACCAGTCACGCATCGAGCACCCTGCGAGAGATGGATCAACTGATCTGGCCATATCCCTCGCGCAAGGCGATCCGTTCCATTACCTGCCTGGTGACGGTTATCGAGGGCGATCTCAGCGACCCGGCGTTCCCCGTGATCGACGCGTTCATTGCGGGGTTACTGCCGCAGGTCCGGTCCGTGTCACTGACCGGTGCGGCGCACTTCTTGCACATCGACCAGCCAGAACAGTGGGTGCGGGCGATCGTGCCTTCGTGAACCGCGCTCGATGCAGCCGGAAATGTCGCTGAGTGGTCGGTCACCGAACGAATCGGAGCCTGGTTCGTCGCAGTTTCGCCGCGGTCCGGATCGGGTCACCGTCCGCAGCAGCGGCAATCGAGCGGTTGTAGGCGGCGCGGGCACCTTCCCGGTCGCCCTGCTGTTCGAGCACCATGCCGAGGTTGTACGCCGCGGCCGGCACCGCATCGTTGACCCCGAGACTCAGTGATTGCTCGAGTGCGGCTCGCGCAGCAACGAGATCGCCCTCGGCACGGAGCAGGTTCCCGAGATTGCAGTTCGCGTAGGAGACGATCTCGCGATCGCCAGAGTCGAGGAGCGCGAGGTATGCGGCCTTGGCTTCCGCCTTTCGGCCCTTCCTCTCCAAGTCGCGTGCCTGGTTGTAGGCCTTCTTCGGGTCTTGTGACGTCGGCGGCACGACCCGTGCGGTCGGCGGCGCCGGGCTGCGTTCGGTAAATGGGGCCGGCCCGTCGACGATGGTGGTGGCAGCCCGTCCGCTCGACATGAGAGCCGACCAAGCGGCACTGGCCAAAGCACCGCTCGAGTTGAACCGGTGGCTTGGTGCCTTCGCCATCGCCCGAGCGATGACGTCGTCGAAGGCGGGGTGTACCCCAGCGGCGCTCGGCCGCGGGGCCGGAGTGTTGAGATGGGCGTTCAGCAGTTGCGCTGACCCGCCGGCAAAGGGTGGGGTACCGACGAGGAAGTGGTAGAGCGTGCAGCCGAGGGCGTAGACGTCAGCACGATGATCGATTGCCCCCGCTGACAACTGTTCGGGTGCGGCGTACTGCAAACTGGCGAGAAAGTAGCCGGTCTGGGTGAGTGCGGTCGTGTTGTCGAGCGCTTTCGCAATTCCGAAGTCGGTCAACAATGCTCGCGATTCGGCGCCGACACCGGCGCGCGTCAGCAGAATGTTCGCGGGCTTCACGTCGCGATGAATGACGCGATTGGCGTGGGCGTGATCGAGGGCCGCAGAGATCTCGCCGATGATGTGTACCGCCCGAGCCGGGTCGAGCGCACCGTGCCGAACGGCCTCGGCGGCGTCCGAACCGTCGATGTACTGCATGGCGATCCACAGCTCGTCGCCTTCGACCCCGCGGTCGTAGAGCGTGACGATGTTCGGATGGTCCAGACGCGCTGCGGTGTCAGCCTCGCGCAGGAAACGCGCACGGAGGTCGCCGTCCGTGCCGCCGCGCAAGAGTTTGAGCGCGACGAGTCGAGGGAGCGTCGGGTGGTGGGCGAGATAGACCGCGCCCATGCCGCCGGAGCCCAACAATCGCTCGATTCGATAACCGGCGAACGTCTGTCCCGGACTCAACTGCCCACTCACGCACCCACAGTAGACCGAGGGCCGGGGAATCGATCGATTCCCCGGCCCTCGGTTCAGCAGGCGTTATGCCCCGTAGCGCGCCTTGTACTCGCGACGACGGCGGTGCAGGATCGGCTCGGTGTAGCCGTTCGGCTGCTTGGTGCCCTCGAAGATGAGCTCCTTGGCGGCCTGGAACGAGATGTTGTCGTCCGGGTTGTCTGCCAGCGGGCGGTAGTTCGGGTCCCCGGCGTTCTGCCGGTCGACGACCGGTGCCATGCGCAGCAGGCTGTCGATGACGTCCTGCTCGCTCACGATGCCGTGACGCAACCAGTTCGACTGCAGCTGGCTCGAGATGCGGAGCGTGGCGCGGTCTTCCATGAGGCCGACGTCGTTGATGTCCGGAACCTTCGAGCAGCCCACGCCGTGGTCGATCCAGCGCACCATGTAGCCGAGGATGCCCTGCGAGTTGTTGTCGAGCTCGTTGCGCTTCTCCTCGTCGGTCCAGTCGACCGACTCGGCCAGCGGGATCGACAGGATCTCGTCGACGGTTGCACGCCGGCCACCGGCCTTGATCTCGGCCTGGCGGTCGAAGACGTTGACCTTGTGGTAGTGCAGCGAGTGCAGGGTGGCACCGGTCGGGGACGGCACCCACGCGGTGTTCGCGCCGGCCATCGGGTGCGCGATCTTCTGCTCGAGCAGACCCGCCATGAGGTCCGGCATGGCCCACATGCCCTTACCGATCTGCGCCTTGCCCGGGAGGCCGCACAGCAGACCGAGGTCGACGTTCCAGTCCTCGTAGGACAGAATCCACTGCTGCTTCTTCATGTCGGCCTTGCGCACCATGGCGCCGGCTTCCATCGAGGTGTGGATCTCGTCGCCGGTGCGGTCGAGGAAGCCGGTGTTGATGAACACCACGCGGTCCTTGACGGCGTTGATCGAGGCCTTGAGGTTGACCGTGGTGCGGCGCTCCTCGTCCATGATGCCGACCTTGAGCGTGTTGCGGTCCATCCCGAGGACGTCCTCGATGCGACCGAACAGTTCGTTCGTGAAGGCGACTTCCTCCGGGCCGTGCATCTTCGGCTTCACGATGTACATCGACCCAGTGCGGCTGTTGCCGCGGACGGTGTCGCCCTTGAGGTCGTGCAATGCGATCAGCGAGGTGATGAGGCCGTCCATGATGCCCTCAGGAACCTCGTTGCCGTCACCCCACAGGATGGCGTCGCTGGTCATGAGGTGACCGACGTTACGGACGAACAGCAGCGAACGACCGTGCAGGGTCAGCTCGGAACCGTCCGGTGCGGTGTAGGTGCGGTCCGGGTTCATGGTGCGGGTGAAGGTCTTGCCGCCCTTGCTGACTTCCTCGGCGAGGTCGCCCTTCATGAGGCCGAGCCAGTTGCCGTACGCCTCGACCTTGTCGTCGGCGTCGACTGCGGCGACCGAGTCCTCGAAGTCCATGATCGTGGTGACCGCGGACTCGAGCACGAGGTCCTTGATGCCCGCCGGGTCGGTCTGGCCGATCGGCGACGTCGGGTCGATGTCGATCTCGACGTGCAAGCCGTTGTGCTTGAGCAGGACAGCCTTCGGCGAAGCCGGTTCGCCGTTGTAGCCGACGAACTCCGCCTCGTCCTTGAGTCCGGTGGTCGAACCGTCGGCGAGGGTCACCTGCAGCTTGCCGTCGACGACGGCGTACTTCGTCGAGCCGACGTGCGAGCCGGTCGCCAGGGGAGCAGCCTCGTCGAGGAAGTCGCGAGCGAACGCGATGACCTTGTCACCGCGAACCTTGTTGTAGCCCTTGCCCTTTTCCGCGCCGTCGGTCTCCGGGATGGCGTCGGTGCCGTACAGGGCGTCGTAGAGCGAGCCCCAACGTGCGTTCGCGGCGTTGATGGCGAAGCGCGCGTTCATCACCGGCACGACGAGCTGCGGACCAGCGGTCTCGGCGATCTCGGTGTCGACGTTCTCGGTCGTGATCGTGAAGTCGGCCGGCTCGGGGAGCAGGTAGCCGATCTCCTCGAGGAAGGCCTTGTAAGCCGCGCGGTCGTATCCGGCGCCCGGGTGCTCACCGTGCCAGGCGTCGAGCTTGCCCTGGATGTCGTCGCGCTTGGCCAGCAACTCGCGGTTGCGCGGCGCGAGGTCGTTGATGACCTGCTCAGCACCAGCCCAGAACGAGTCCGCGTCGACTCCGGTGCCCGGGATCGCCTTGTCCTGTACGAAGTCGTACAGGACCTTCGCGACCTGAAGACCTCCGACCTGAACGCGCTCAGTCATGAACCTGCCTCGTTTCGAAAAGTTGCTGGGACGTTGGAATCTTACCCATGGGTAGTGCCCGCCACGGTGGCGGTTCGGTGCACTCTGCCCCGGGATCTGGTGAGTCAGTAGGACTTCATGCCGGGTAAACGGTAGACGTGTCAACGTTTATTCCGGCGAGGGTCCGGCACCGCTCGATGAGGCGGGCGCGTATCGGCTCCGCGCGCTCGGTCAGCGCACTCTGTTCGCGGACGTAGTCTGCTCGACCCTGTGGGGTTTCGATCCGAACCGGTTCGTAGCCGTAAGCGGAGAGGTCGTACGGGCTCGCGCGCATGTCGAGGTCGCGAGCGTCATAGGCCAACCCGAATGCTAACCACAACAGGTCGGATTCAACGAGCGGTAACAGCTTCGATGTGAAGCGATACACGTCCATGCCGGCATGAAGGCAGCCGGGCTGTTCGTGTTCGATCTGGGTGTCCCGGGCCAGGAGGGTGGGGTTGCGCGGGACCGCCGGCTCGGTGAAGAACCGGAAAGCATCGAAATGTGTGCAGCGCAGGGGGAGCGACTCGACCACTGCGTCGGTGCCCGCTCCGCCCAGCCGCAACGGGACCTTGGAGTGCCGAACGTCAGACGTCTGGTAGACCATCGCCCACTCATGCAGTCCGAAGCAGCCGAACGCCGGAGGCCGCGCGGCCGTCGCTTCGAGAAGTCGTCCCACGTAGCGGATCGTGTCGAGGCGACGTACGAGGAACGCCGGATCGGCCGTCACACCGGCGCCGACCGTCGTGTATCCCCGCTGCGACGCGTACTCCGGAGCATCCTCCAGCACGACACCGAAACCCGGATGCCAGCGCAACAGTTGTGCGCCGGACAGGTTGTAGTAGGTGAAGAGAAAGTCGATCACCGGGTGCGACTGTCCGCGTTTGCGCAGCTCGAAGTACGGGTCGAGCAGGGCGTGAACCTCGGCCTGATGGCGTGCGCTTCGAGCCGTCCACGCAGCGCGATCGAGAACCGTCACGTGCCTTGCTGCCGCGGCCGGCCGGGGACGACGTCCCGGACGCGGTGCGTGCTGTCGCGGACCTGACCGACGAATTCCTCGATGAGGTCTTCGAGGGTCACGATGCCGACGGTGACTCCGCGGGCGTCGAGAACTTCACCCATGTGGCTGCTGGCTCGACGCATCCGCGTGACCGCCTCATACAGCGACAGTCGCAGCGGAAGGCGAACCAACGGTCGGATGTCGGAGTACGGAATGATCGTCTCCGGCCCGACGGATTCGTCTCCGACCTCGTCGAGCACATCCTTGAGGTGGATATAGCCGACGAGTGTTCCGCTGGTGGCGCGGACGGGGTAGCGCGAGTATCCGGTTTCGACAACGGCTTGCTCGATGTCGCCAAGCCGCGTCCCGCCGTTGACCTGCCGCAGGAATCGAGCGGATTCGAGCGGGATGATGACGTCGGCGATCGTTCGTTCGGCGTTGGCGAGTGCCTGCTTGAGGCGACGGTGCTCGCCCTCGTCGAGGAGTCCCTCTTCGCGCGACTCTCCGAGGATCTCGGACAGTTCGAGCGCCGAAACCGTATTTTCGACCTCGTTCTTCATCGGGACCCGGAGCGCCTTCAGGACCATTGCGGCGATGAAGTTGTAGAACCAGATGAGCGGGCGGGCGAGCCGCAGCCAGGCGAGATGCACCGGTACGAGCAGCAGTGCACTGCGTTCCGGTCCGGCGAGCGCGATGTTCTTCGGGACCATCTCACCCAGCAGGATGTGCAGGATCGCCACCAGACTCAGCGCGATGGCGAAACCGATGGGGTGCAGCAGTTCGGGCGGCACGCCCATCCACGCCATGGGCGTCTCGATGAGATGCGCGATCGCCGGCTCGGCGACGCGTCCGAGGAGGATCGAGCAGATTGTCACGCCGAGTTGGGCACCCGCCAGCATCAACTGGAGGTTCTCGCCGGCCTTGATGACCGCGCGTGCCCCGCGCTTGCCTTGGGTGGCGAGTGCTTCCAGGCGGTCGCGGCGCGCGGAGATGATCGCGAACTCGGCGCCGACGAAGAACGCGTTCGCCGCCAGAAGAACGATCGCCAGCAGGATCCCGAAGACGCTACTCATCGTCGCGCTCCTCGAGTGCGGACTCCGGGACCGGCGTCAACAAAACGCGGTCGATGCGGCGGCCGTCCATGTGCAGAACCTTCGCGACCCAGCCGCCGGATGTGGAGAGGCCGTCGATCGAATTCGGCAGGACGACTTCGTCGCCTGCCTCCGGGATCCGTCCAATGGTGGTCAGGACGAGGCCGCCGAGAGTTTCGTACCAGCCGTCGGGCGCGGAATATCCGGTCTCGCGGGATACCTCGTCGATGCGCAGCAAGCCCGAGCAGCTCCAGGAATCGCCGATTCGGGTGACCTCGAGCGCCACCTCGTCGTGTTCGTCGCGAACGTCGCCGAGAATCTCTTCGATGACGTCCTCCATCGTCACGATCCCGGCGGTGCCGCCGTATTCGTCGACGACGAGCGCCATCTGCATTCCGTGTGCGCGCACACGCTCGAGCACGACGTCTCCGGCGAGTGCCGCGGGGACGACCGGAACCTTGCGCGCCAGCGTCGACAACCGGGTCGCGGCCCGATGCTGAACCGGCACAGTGAAGGCTTGTTTGACGTGCACGATGCCGATCGTGTCGTCGAGGTCGCCGGCGATGACCGGGAAGCGGGAAATGCCCGTGCGCGCGGCCGTCTCGATGAGGTCGGCGACGGTGTCGGTGGTCTGGAGAGCCACGATCTTCCCGCGTGGGGTCATGAGCTCTTCTGCAGTGCGCTCACCGAATTCGAGCGTGCGATCGACGATGGCCGCAGTCCGCAGATCGAGCGCACCGCGTTGTGCCGACAGCCGCACGAGTGAGCCGAGCTCTTGCGGCGATCGAGCCGATCGCAGTTCTTCGGCCGGCTCGATACCCAACCGTCGGACGATCATGTTCGCGGAGCCATTGAGGAGTTTGATCGGCCAGGTGTTGAGGGCCGAGAAGCCGGTTTGCATCGCTGCGGTAGCCCGCGCCGTGCGCAAGGGATATGAGATGGCGATTCCCTTCGGCACAAGCTCGCCGAGAACCATCGACAGCGACGTCGCGAAGAACAGTGCCAGAGCCAACGAGATCCCGGTGACCATGGCGTCGCTCCAGCCGAAGCGGTCCAAGAGCGGTGCGAACAGGCCGGCGAGAACCGGTTCGGCGATGTAACCGGTCACAAGCGTCGTGAGGGTGATGCCCAGTTGGGCACCGGAGAGCTGGAACGAGAGCGTGCGGTGTGCTTTCTGCACGCGGCGCGCGGTCCAGTCGCCGTCCCGGGCATGGGTGTCGACGGTGCTGCGTTCGAGTGTGGTGAGCGAGAACTCGGCCGCCACGAACACGGCGGTGCCGGCGGTCAGAGCGAAGAAGCCGATGAGGGCTGCGATGGTGAAGAAGGTGTCCATCGGGGCTCAGCACAAATTTCGGTGGCCGGCAGATCTAGCCGGCTTGGTAGAGGAGCCCTCCGATGTGGAGCTCTCGTGCGCCTGCGGCACTTGTCCCTTTCCCTGGTCCATCACGGTGAGTCATCAGTTTACCGGGTGCATCGCCGCGGATGCAGGTGGAGTGAGTTGATCACCAGCCCGACGGCAGCGGTCTTCCCTCGGCGAATCCGGCTGCCGACTGCACACCGATCACGGCTTCCTCGCGAAGCTCAGCCATCGAACGCGCACCGACATACGTGCACGTGCTGCGGACGCCCGCACAGATCTGATCGATGAGGTCTTCGACGCTCGGCATCTCGGGGTCGATGAGCATGCGGGAGCTCGAGATTCCCTCTTCGAACAATCCTTTGCGCGCACGATCGAAGCCACTGTCAGAGGCGGTGCGGGCGGCGACGGCGCGCTTGGAGGCCATGCCGAAGCTCTCCTTGTAGGCGCGGCCCTGCTTGTCGAAACGGATGTCGCCGGGCGATTCGTACGTGCCCGCGAACCACGAGCCGATCATGACGTTCGAGGCACCGGCGACGAGGGCAAGGGCGACGTCGCGCGGATGGCGAACACCGCCGTCTGCCCAGACTGCGATGCCGAGCTCGCCGGCGGCGGCTGCACATTCGGCGACAGCGGAGAACTGTGGTCGGCCGACACCGGTCATCATGCGGGTCGTGCACATGGCGCCCGGCCCGACTCCGACCTTCACGATGTCGGCGCCGGCTGCGGCGAGATCGCGCGTGCCCTCAGCCGAGACGACGTTGCCCGCGACGAGCGGGATGCCGAGGTCGAGCGCCTTGACCGACTTCAGGGCATCGAGCATCTTCTCCTGGTGGCCGTGCGCAGTGTCGATGACGAGAGCATCGGCGCCCGCGTCGGCGAGCGCCTGTGCCTTGCCGGCGACGTCGCCGTTGATACCGACGGCCGCCGCGACGCGGAGCCGACCAGCCTGGTCGACGCTGGGCCGGTAGATCGCGGCGCGCAGGGCAGCCCGGCGGGTGAGGACCCCGGCGAGCGTGCCGTCGGGATGAACGAGAATCGCGAGGTCGTCGTGCCGCGATTCGAGGAGATCGAAGACCTCACGCGGTGTCGACGTCAGCGGCGCCTGCGTGAAGTCGGTGTTCGCGACGGCACCGAGGCGCGCAAAGCGATCGACCTCGGTCCAGTCGCGTTCTCGAGCCAGGCCCACGGGTTTGCTCGCATCGACGAGCACGACCGCGCCGTGCGCGCGCTTGTGAACGAGCGCCATGGCGTCGCTCACCGAATCCGACGGGGACAAGGTCACCGGGGTATCGGCGACGAGGTCGCGAGTCTTGACGTATTGGATCGTGGCCGCGGCGGCGGCGTTCGGCAGATCCTGGGGGAGGACCACGAGCCCGCCGCGACGTGCCACTGTCTCAGCCATTCGCTTGCCCGCGATCGCCGTCATGTTCGCGACGACGATCGGAATGGTCGTGCCGGTGCCGTCGGCGGTTGCGAGATCGACGTCGAAACGCGAGCTCACCGAGCTGCGATTCGGGACGAGGAAGACGTCGTCGTAGGTGAGGTCGAATGGCGGCTCATGTCCGGCGAGG
The DNA here is from genome assembly GCA_021372355.1 of Nocardiaceae bacterium. Classification (GTDB taxonomy): domain Bacteria; phylum Actinomycetota; class Actinomycetes; order Mycobacteriales; family Mycobacteriaceae; genus Smaragdicoccus. The sequence continues at coordinate 47,385 of JAJFUQ010000038.1, forward strand.
AAGCGCACGAACGCGACTCTACCGGCGGGAACGCCGAATCGGACTCAGCCGAGCAGAGGCCCGTTCACGATCGAATGCTTGACATCGGTTTGTCGGCCCTTGAAGCATCTATCTATGGCAGATGACAAGGTTGACCTGGACTTCAAAGCGATCGCCGGACCCGACGCACCATTTGCACAGCACGACTACCCCGTCTATCACTTCGACATCAGCGACGACGACGTTCCCGAGATGCTCAAAGACCCTATCGGCTTCCTCACCAAGCGCGGTGTCAAGCAGTACATCGACAATCCGCCCGCTTCGATGAGCGTCACCATGGCACCGATGGAGAAGAAGCTCACTGCCGACGGTGACGCCGGCGCGGTCGTGAAATGGTGCTGCTACGACGTCGGCGAAGGCCGCACGTGTGTTCGACACAATTGACGATTCCCTCAGCGAATTGGCGGGAACCCACGCCGGTTATCCGAGCAGTAGCCGGTTCAGCTCGATGAGCCAGGGGATCGCGACCGCGAGAGTCGGGACGACCAGGATCGCGGCCGACGCGAAGTAAGCCGCGGCCGATACCCGCGGGTCGGGTGACAGTGCGGCACCGGCGCCGGACGAATGAAGACGGCGAATGCGCAGCAGCGTCGATCGACCGCCCGCGGCGAGCGCACCGGCGGGAACTGCGCCGCCGGCGCAGGCGACGAGGGCGCGGGCCAACGGGCCGCGACCGGCGTGCTTGACGGCGTTGTCGTCGGCGAGAAGTTCGACGAGCAGTTGGACCGACTGCAGCGCTGCTTTGCTGCGGACGACGCGGGGGAACGCGCGGTGCATCGCGACGAACGCCTCGAGCAGAATGTCATGACGTTCGCGCAGGTGGCAGCGTTCGTGGTGGACGATCGCGCTGACCGCGTTCTCGTCGAGGGCCGAGAGCGTGCCCTGGCTCAGCACCACGCGCGGCCGGCTACCCGGCAGGCAGTAGGCGAGCGGTTGATCGGTCGCCAGGACGCGGATGTTCTGGTGCCGATGTTCCGAGGACTCTTCACAGTCCAGCAGGTCGACGATCATGCGATGGCGGTCTCGACGCTGCCGGGTGCGAATCGCGACGCTCACCACGGAGAACATCAAGCGGGCGCCGATAAGCAGCGTGAGAGCGAAGACGAGAACCAGCGCAACCCATAGCGGCCAGCCCAAGGTGATCATTGCATCGGCGGGCGTTGCGGTCGGCCGGCCGTCGGGGCCGGGCACGAACAACATCGAGGCGATTGCCAGTCCGGCGCCGAATGCGGAGAGTATCGCGGCGAGTGCCGTGGACTGCCAGAGGAAGATCGCGGCGCGGGGTGCGCGCAGGGGCCACTGCGACCGGCTAAGCCAAGCCGGAAAGGGCAGTGCGAAGAACACTGCCAAGGCGGTCAGGACGACTGCGGTGTGGTCCATGGGTCGATCTTTGCACGGAGGTGGTCAACTCGACGAGTTTCGCACGTGGATGGGGACTATCGACCGGCTTGCTTCTCAGCCTTCTCGAGGTCTGCCAGGGCTTGCCGGAGGACTTCGGCTTCGTCCGCGCCAACCTGGCCGACGAAGTGCACCAACGCGGCCATTCGGCCAGTCTCAGACGCCTCGTCAAGCGCATCGACCATCAGCCCGGCGACGAGTTCGTTCCGCGAGTGGACCGGCGCATAGCGGTGCGCCCGGTCGTCGCGACGTTGGACAACGAGATCTTTCTTGGCCAGGCGCTGCAGGACCGTCATGACGGTGGTGTACGCGAGATCTCGCGATTCACACAGCGCCTCATGCACCTGGCGAACGGTCAGCGGCTCGTCAGCAGACCACAACTGGTCCATGACGGCTTTCTCCAGATCACCTAAACGCCCCACATGGCCAAGTGTACGGAGGACTGGGCGGTCTGCCTACTACGCAGGGTCGTGACACGTGTGCGATTTTTCATACATCTTTGTTGCGAAAATACCTTGCCAGTTAGGGCAGCCTTGCCTATTGTTGTTGGTGTCAGAGCTTGGACCGCGCCGGAGTGCTGAGGGCTGCAGCAATCTCCCGGTCCTTCCAGCGGCGGGTCGCACAGAACCAGGGCGTGCGGCCCGCCGCGACTTCTTTGTCGAAGGCCTTCTCGGGCTGCCAGGTGCATCTGCCAAGATCCAAAACATGACCGCTTCAGACGACGACCGCCGCCCGCGCACCGATGACGAGATCGCCCGGCTCAACGAGTTCGTGGGGCAATCCTTCGACGGAGTCATCAAGCTGCGCTACACGGCGCTCGCTCTCGACAGCGTGAAAGCCGAACTCGACATCACGCCGCAGATCCATCAGCCGTTCGGACTCGTCCACGGGGGTGTGTACTGCGCGGTCGCCGAGTCGATGGCGAGCGTGGCAGCGGGGAACTGGTTTCGCGCCCAGCCGTATGGCAAGGGCGGCCTGTGCGTCGGCGTCAACAACAACACCGACTTCTTCCAGTCGGCGCGGGAGGGCACCCTCTATGCAGAGGGGCGCCCGCTCCATCGGGGCCGTTTGCAGCAGCTGTGGGAGGTCCTGATGACCAACGCAGACGGTCGTCTCATGGCGAAGGGGCAGGTCCGCATTCAGAACCTGCCCCCTCGACCGAAATCCGACTAGCGCGTCAGCTGACCGGGTCCGGCTTGGTGGCCGGTGCGCCGTTGGCGTTCTGGATCGATCCAGACGCCATCGGCAGTTCCGGCGCCTTCTCGACCGTCGCGAGCGTCTCCATCGCGAGACGTCCGTAGACGAACCGCTCGGTGATGGCGAGCTGACCGCGACCCGACCCGATGAACGTGATGAACCACGACATCGTCGTCGTCATCGCCGTGAAGAAGGACTTCGTCGGCATCACCAGATAGAACAGGTGCAGCCCGAGCCACGCCAACCACGCGATGAAGCCGCCGAACTCGAGCTTCCGGCCACCCGGGAGCGGCACTGCGCATACGGCGCTGAAGCGCGAGACCGTGGCCATCGAGCCCTTGTCCCAGTAGCTGAACGGCTTGCGGTTGGTGGGATCGTCCTTGCCCTCGAGCGAGGCCTTGATGCGCTTGGCCGCGTACTTCGCACCCTGGATCGCACCCTGGGCCATACCCGGGACGTTCGGCACCGACATCATGTCGCCGACGACGAACACGTACGGGTAACCCTTGATGCTGAGGTCGGGCTCCACGACGACGCGTCCGGCGCGGTCGACCACGGTGCCGTCGGACTGGTCGGCGAGCATCTTGCCGAGCGGGCTCGCCGAAACACCGGCGGACCAGACCTTGACAGCCGCCGGGATGCGACGCGTCTCGCCGGTCTTCATGTCCTTGATCTCGATGCCGTTGTAGTCGACATTCGTGACCATGGCACCGAGCTGGATCTCGACGCCCATGTTCTGCAGGCGACGCTGTGCCTTGAGACCGAGGTTCTCACCCATCGGCGGCAGGACTGCGTTCGCGGCGTCGAGCAGGATCACTCGGCAGTCGCGGGAGTCGATGTTCCGGAACGTGCCCTTGAGCGTGCGGTCGGCGATCTCCGCAATCTGACCCGCGACCTCGACACCGGTCGGGCCGGCACCGACGACGACGAACGTCATGCGGCGCGCGCGCTCCTCGAGGTCGGTGGTGACCTCGGCAGCTTCGAAGGCACCGAGGATGCGGCCACGGAGTTCGAGCGCGTCGTCGATCGTCTTCATGCCGGGCGCGAATCGCGAGAACTCGTCGCGGCCGAAGTACGAGCTCGAGGCTCCCGCGGCGACGATCAGGCTGTCGAACGGCGTGACTGTGTCCCAGTCAACGAGGTGCGACGTGACGGTCTTGTTCTTCAGGTCGATGTTGGTGACATTGCCCAACAGGACCTTGCAGTTCTTGACCTTCTCCAAGATGATCCGGGTCGCCGGCGCGATCTCACCCTCGGACAACACTCCAGTCGCCACTTGGTACAGCAGCGGCTGGAAGAGGTGGTGGGTGGTCTTTGCAATCAGGGTGACCTCAACGTCGGCCTTCTTGAGGGCCTTCGCCGCGGACAGGCCGCCGAACCCCGAGCCGATGATGACTACGCGGTGACGGCGTATCGCGGCTGGTTCGATGGTCATTCGTTGTACCTCCATGACATGCAACGTTGGGCAGCACTGGGCTACCGGTGCGTACCGACAGCTAAACCGTAGTCGTAGTCGTCGGCGGCGTCTGTGCAACGTCCACATTTCCGCTGTTCGGCGGGTACGACCTCGATGTCGCCATCTCTGCACGTCGCCGGGGGGCGACGACCTCTTTGTATACCCGCCAGGGGACGAAAACGCGCCTCTGAGACGAGCGTCACGGTTTTACCAAACGGCCGCTGGAGACCCCCTGAAAAACCCCTGCTAGATCATACTTTTTGCGAATCGCGATTTGTTCTGAAGAACGGTTTTGTTTACCGAAAATCAAGCTGGGTATTAGGGCGAAATATACTTAAGTATTAGAGTCATTCCCATGCTCGTGATTGATTCGTTATCGACTGCCAAAAACAAAGGTGGCCGTGGACGCACCGAATCCGGCAAGCCGTTCCTGGCCCGGTCGCAGCGTCGCGCCGCAGCTCGTGTTGCAGCAGTGTCCATGGCAACAGCTGCCGTGTTCGCTCCGCCGACCGCCGATGCGTCGCCGCTGTTCGCCAATGCGCACTTCCAGGGCAAGGCCACTGTCACCCGTTTCGTGCCCCCCGTCGCAGCGCCCGTGCTGCCGCCGCCGCCGAAGTACTTCGAGCCGACCCACGGCATCCTGACCTCGCTGTTTGCTGAGCGCTGGGGAACGTTCCACTACGGAATCGACCTGGCTGCTCCGATTGGCACCCCGATCGTCGCGGTCACCGACGGCGAGATCATCCAGGCCGGTCCGGCCGAGGGCTTCGGCCAGTGGGTCCGGATGCGCCAGGACGACGGCACGATTGCCGTGTTCGGGCACGTCAGCGCCTTCTATGTGACCGAGGGCCAGAAGGTCAAGGCCGGCGAGGTCATCGCCGCTGTCGGTAACGAGGGTCAGTCGACCGGCCCACACCTCCACTACGAGGTGTGGCTGCCGGATGGCACGAAGATCGACCCGTTGCCGTGGCTCATCGCGCACGGCATCGACTGTGGCCCGTTTGCCGGGTAAGACGTCGCGAATTGCGGTGGTTCTGCAGAAATGCAGAGCCACCGCTTTTTTGTGGCCTGGGTTACACAGCGGAGTCTGGGTAGAACGGACAATGCGCCCGACTATCTCGATCGTGTAACAGTAGCCTGGGCCACGCAAAGGAAGAATGGGTGACCGCCGTCACACCACAAATTCCGCCGACATATTTGTCTCCGACGACATAACGCAATTATCAGAATTCGGATAAACGACACGCGCTTATCGGTGAAGTGTGACGCAGCGAACGCTCGGGTCAGCGGGTGATGACGGCGAAGCGGGAACCGGCGGGCCAGCGTTGGTGGCTGTCGAGGTTCGCGATGAGGTCGCCAGAGCGCACCTCCGGGTCCGAT
>JAJFUQ010000052.1 GCA_021372355.1 Nocardiaceae bacterium
GATCGATCGAGTTGACGCGGCCGCGTTCGCCGGCCGCTCGCTCGCCGAGCAGTTGCACGTCAAATTGGCCGCAGCAGCCGTGGCCTGCACCAGATTGCTCGTACAGGCAAGCACCGGAAACGGCGAACACCTGTCGCGGACGTGGCGCTGTGCAGAACCTTTGACACCTGAAGGCACCGCGGATCGAGTGCGCTGGCAGCTGGACGGCTGGCTGACCGGGCGCAACGGAACCCGGCCAACGGCCGGCATCACGATGCTTCGGCTCGAACCGGTCGAAGTCATCTCGGCGGGTGCCCTGCAGTTGGGGTTGTGGGGCGGTGTCGGCGAGGAAGAGGAGCGAGCACGTCGTGCGCTCATCCGTGTGCAGGGACTGCTCGGTGGGGAAGCCGTGCAGATGCCGGTTCTCTCGGGTGGTCGGGGCCCGGCGGAACGCATCTCGACCGTGCCGCTGGGTGATGAAGTCCTCGCCGCCGCAGATCCGGATGCGCCGTGGCCGGGACGACTGCCCGCTCCGGCTCCGGCCGTCGTCCTCGATGCTCGGACCCAGGTCGTGCTCGAAGGGCCGGGTGGAGTTCCGGTGAGAGTTGGCGCACGTGGGACATTCACCGACTCCCCGGCACAATTACGCTGGGGAACCAAGGTATGGCCACTGCGTGGTTGGTCGGGCCCATGGTCGGCGGATGAACGCTGGTGGGACCCGGTTACTGCGCAATGTGCGTCGCGTGCGCAGGTCATGATCGACGGGAAGGCACTCCTGCTGATCTACTGCAACGACCGATGGAGTGTGGAGGGAGTCTACGAGTGAGTTTAGGTCGCGCCGCAGGCCATGTGCCGGCGACGTGTTCGGCAGTCTCCGCGATCGACGAGCCGCTGCCCGGCACCGCCGCCGTGGTGCATCGATGGCTGTGCATCGAGCATCCGGGCGCATGGGGACGGGATGTCGTCGGAGATGCCCCGCTTGGCGCTGAGCTGACTGCGGAGCTCGATCGGCGATGCAACGCTGCCGGATTCCGCTTGATGCTCATTCGGCGTCCCGGGCGACCCCTCAATTCGAGCATGCGCCAGGTGTTCATCGCGAGCTCGGTCGTCGGCGACGAGTGGTGTGAGCGGCTCGAGGTCTCCAGCGCCGCGGAACTTCTCGACCTTCCCTTCGAGAGTCGAGGTGTCGGCACGCCGGTCACGGACCCGATCGTCCTCGTGTGTGTGCATGGCAAGCGCGACCAGTGTTGCGCGCGTCTCGGCCGGCCCATCGCTTCCGGCCTGGCGATGACCTTCCCCGGACTTGTGTGGGAGTGCTCGCACACCGGCGGTCATCGGTTCGCGCCGTCGGTCATCATGCTGCCCAGCGGATACACCTACGGGCGACTCGATCTTGAGGGTGCTCAAAAGGTGATCGAAATGGCGAAGAATGGTTCCGTTTCGCAGCAGGGATTACGCGGACGAAGCTGCTATTCACCTGGCGCCCAGGCCGCTGAGATCGCCATTCGGGAATTGGTCGATGCCTCTGTCAACGAACTCACCGTGGAGGCCTCAGGCGACGCGTTTGTGGTCTCTCACCAGGACGGACGCTCGTGGGGAGTCGAGGTCACAGCCGCCAAACTGCCCCCTCGAGAGGTCAGTTGCGGCGCGCTGCCCAAGCCGGTTGAAACCCTGGCAGTTTCCCGTGTATGGGCTAGGAATGAACCGAAATGAGATGTCATTCATTTCGGTTCACCTTGCGTTAACGGTAGGGTGTACCACGCTGTCGAAATTCAGAGTGGGCATTGTTCCGAATAAGCCGAGCGCATGCGGGGTATTCGAGATCAGCCCGACTCGCATCTACCTCTTCGGGGGAGGTAGGGCCGGTAGCGGTTAGGAAGTGTCATTGATGCGGCTGGAAGAACGCCGAAAGCTCATCTCGACGACCCGCGTGCCGTGGGTTGATGTCGCGAAGGGCACGTCGATCGTCCTGGTCGTACTGCTGCACTCCACGAACTTCCTTCTCGGCCACAACTTGGCCTCCTGGTTCTGGGACGGCTTCAACACGTTCCTCGAGCCGATCCGGATGCCGCTGTTCTTCCTGGCCTCGGGACTGTTCGCGCAGAACATCCTCAAGACGTCCTGGCGCGCGGTCGTGCGAAAGCGGATCGCCCTGTTTGTGTGGCTGTATGTGCTGTGGATCGTCATCCGCTTCACCTACTTCACGCTGCTCCCGTCGACGGTGAGCACGGGCGAGATCGGTAATCCGTGGATGATGCTCCAGGCGCTGTTCGTTCCGAACAGTGGTCTCTGGTTCTTGTACGCGCTCGCTCTGTATGCCGTGTTGGCGAAGGTCCTCGCCTATGGCGGCATGCGACTGTCGATGGGCGTCGGCCTCGGATTCGCGCTGGCAGCGCCCTATCTCAGTGAGCTGAGCTGGGCCTGGGCGCGCACTCTTCAGGACTTTGTGTTCTTCCTGCTTGGATTGCACGCGCGCGAGATCGTCGTGGCGATCAGCCGTAAAGCGACGTGGGTCTGGTTCGCGATCGCCATCGCCGCGTTCACGGGGCTCAAGTCGATTCGAGACCACCTGCACATGCCGCTGGCCAGTGTCGCTGTCGTCAGTGTTGTCGTGTCGGTCGTCGGCTTGGCTGCCGGCGTCTGTGCTGCCGTGCTCGTGCAGCACAGGTTGGTGGGTCGTGGTTTGGCGCGCCTGGGCGCCATCACGCTGCCGATTTATCTCATGCACGAGATGATCCTCGGTGCCCTCGCCGGCCAGTCCGGGGTGCAGGCGGTCTTGGCGGCGCATCCGCTGATGTTCTACGTGAGCCCGGTGTTGCTGGCTGGAGTGTCGATCTTCATGGCCTTGACGCTGCACCGTGTGCTTCGCCGCGTGGGCTTCAGTTGGCTGTTCGTGACTCCGCGTCCGCTGCTCGCGGTGCTGCCGAGCGACCCGCCGCAAGTGGTGGAGCAGAAGAAGTTGCTCGCTGCCGCTGCATAGCCTGCTGATTCCGTTCCGATCCTGGACAGTTCACCGCACTGAGGCGAATTCAAGGGGTGGTTGCAACACCGCTGCTAGATGGTGGTGGGCAGTAGTTTAGTGAGACGCTCGGCTGGGGTTTCCCAGTCGAGTGTTTTGCGTGGGCGTCGGTTCATTTGCTGAGCGACGGCCTCGAGGTCCAGGGGGCTGTAGACACTCAGGTCGGTTCCCTTCGGGAAGTATTGGCGGAGCAGGCCGTTGGTGTTCTCGTTGGATCCGCGTTGCCAGGGGCTGGCCGGTTCGCAGAAGTACACGGGTACGTCGGTGGCGATGGTGAACTGTTTATGCCGAGCCATTTCCGATCCTTGGTCCCACGTCAGTGACCCGCGTAAATGGGTCGGTAGCTGCCCGATCGTGGTGACCAGCGCATCGCGCACCTGGTCAGCGTTGTGGCCGTTGGGCAGGTGCAGGAGCATGACATAGCGGGTTGCGCGTTCGACGAGGGTGCCGATCGCGGTCTTGTTCCCGGCGCCCATGATCAAGTCGCCTTCCCAATGCCCCGGGACTGCGCGGTCCTCAATCTCGGCGGGGCGTGCGCTGATCATGACCATGTCGTCGGTGAACCGTGGCTGGCGCTCGGCTGGCTTCTTGTGCGGGATGCGTCGTGCCCGGCCGGTGCGGAGCGCGGCCTCGACTTCGCGCTTGAGACCGCCGCGGGCCTGGATGTAGAGGGCTTGGTAGATCGTTTCGGTGCTCACCCGCATGCTCTCGTCGTCGGGGTATTCAGCGACGAGCCTGTGCGAGATCTGTTCTGGTGACAAGCGATCGGCCAAACCCGCCGCCACCGCGTGCCGCAGAGGTCCATCGACAGCGAGCTTGGCTGTTTTCGGTCGGCAGCGGCGGTGGGCAGCGTGTTGATGGGCCCGATACGGCAGGTAGAGTCCGTCGACCGAATTGCGTGTGATCTCGCGGGAAATGCTGGACGTGCTTCGTTTGAGCTGCTCAGCGATGACGGTGAGCGTCCATCCCGCGTTCAGCCCGTCGGCGATTGAGAGCCGTTCGTCCTGGTTCAGGAATCTGGCGTTGATCGGGCGGGGTTCGGTCATCGGTGGTGGCACACGTTGCTTGTCGCTGCGCGCGGCTACGCGTTTCCGCGGCGCGAGCCCGTTCAGTTCTTTGTGCCACCGGCGCCCCGTATCGACCGAAACGCCAACCTTGTGCGCGGCTTCTTTGATCGTGTCGCCCTGTGTGATCAACGCGCGGAACTGCTGCTTGCCGGCGATATTCTCCGGTGCCCCGACACGGTGTTGCGGTTCGAGCATTCCGGCCTCGATGAGGATTCGGCGGGCCGAACGCCAGCTCACACCGACTTCCTCGGCCACCAGTCGGGTGTCACGAAGACGAGGGAACGCATCGATCACCTGCTGGCGGATCTCGTCGGTCAGCGTTGTCCGCTGCTCGATCTTTCCGACTCCCGCTTCTTTGAGCCACCGATAGATCGTCGCCATGGTGATGCCGGTCTCGGTAATGATCTCTTTGACGCTCAGACCGCGATCGGCGAGTTCTAAAACCCTCCGTCGACGGCCGGCGTACTCCTGTTTGCGCGACACGGTGGTTGCAACTCCTCAAATCGAGGTGTTGCAACCACCGTTAGAACCCGCGT
>JAJFUQ010000053.1 GCA_021372355.1 Nocardiaceae bacterium
GGGTCGCTGCCGCGCTCGGTGTCGCGCTCAAGATGCTGTGGCCGACCGCGCCCCGATGGGTGGGCGTTCCGCTCTACATCATCCTCGGCTGGGCGATCGTCCCCTACGCGGGAACATTGCTGCACACCGCCGGCGTGACGCCGATGGTGCTGCTCGCCGTCGGTGGTGTGATCTACAGCGTCGGTGCGATCCTGTACGCCACGAAATGGCCGAACCCGTGGCCGACGCACTTCGGACATCACGAGTTCTTCCACGCCGCAACCGTTGTCGCCGCGATCTGCCACTACATCGCGGTGTGGTTCGTCGTCGCCGCCTAGACCGGACAACTCGGCGCGCGACCGCCCCACCCGGCTCTACAGTCGCAGGTAGAGCCGGAGAAACACGGGGTCCGCGATGATCGATCGTCTCGCCAGATTGGCGTTGCGATCCCCCGTGGGCTTCACCGGAATAGCCATCATCTGCGGTTTGGGCGGCTTCTTCGTCGTCATGATCGAGCTGTGGCTGACCGGCGTGCTCCAGCGCACCGGCAGCAGCTTGTACAAGGTTCTCGGGTTCACCTTCGGGTACGTGGCGATCGGCATAGTCATCGGGCCATTCGTCGCCTGGCGGATGCAACAGCGGGGACTGACCTGGTGGCGCGCTCGTCGGCCACCCACGAAAGGTGAAGCTCGCCGAGCCCTCCGCCTACCGTTGAAGATGGCGACATTGTCCGCGGCACTGTGGATCCCGGGCACGATTCTCGAGGCCGCGCTCGCCATCGCGTTCGACTACACCGACGTCCTGTTCACGACGATGCAACTCATCCTCGCCGGCGGGCTCGCTTCTTGCGCGTTCGCGTACCTCGCCACCGATCGCGTGCTCCGACCTGCGGTGCCGGCGCTGGCGTCGGTCATCCCGGTTCGCGATCGCAGCCTCAGCGCCCTCGCTCGCGTCGGGATCACGTGGGCACTCGCGAGCGGACTCCCGATCCTCAGCGTGATCCTCGTTCTCACCGACCGGGCGGCGACACCGAACGACAAGCTGCGCGGTGCGCTCGTCATCTGCGCGGGCGCGATCCTGTTCGGATTCATCGCGACGCTCGCCCTCGCGAAATCGGTCGCGGTTCCCCTCCGTCAGCTCGAGCAGGCAATCGGCCGGATCACCGCCGGCGACCTCGACGTGAGCGTCCCGGTCGAATTCACCAGCGAGGTCGGCGTCCTGCAGGCCTCGGTCAACGACATGACGGAGTCGCTACGCGAGCGCGAACGCCTCCGCAACGTCTTCGACCGCCACGTCGGAATCGATGTCGCCGAACGTGCTCTCGCCGCCGGGAGCAGCCTCAACGAATCCACCCTGACGGGCGAATTGTGCGTGGTCACGGCGCTGTTCGTCGACATCGTGGGGTCGACCGAACTCGCGCACAAGATCCCACCGCACGTGTTCGTCGAGAAGATCAACCGCCTCCTCGCGACCGTCGTCGATGCGACCGAGGACAACTGCGGACTGGTCAACAAGTTCGAAGGCGACGCGGCGTTGTGCATCTTCGGGGCACCGATCCAGCTCGAAAACGACGCCGAAGCAGCGCTGAAAACCGCACTTCGCATCCGCGATGAAGTGTTGGCCACGGGCGAACTCGACATCGGCATCGGACTATCCCGCGGCACGGTGTTCGCCGGCGACGTGGGCTCGGCAAAGCGGCTCGAGTTCACCGTGATCGGCGATCCGGTCAACGAGGCCGCACGACTCACCGAGGCCGCCAAGGGCGTACGCCAGCGCATACTCGCCAGCGAATCGGTGATCGACGCCGCACCCTCGATGCGGACCAGATGGATGCCCTACCAGGCGATTCAGCTCCGTGGCCGCCCCGTCGAGACCAAGACCTGGACCGACAAGCGCGGCTATCCCCCGGCCCGATACGGGACCTGGTCGAAGGTCCCCTAAGCGACCTGAAAACTGCGCTTCGACAGACCGAGCATGTAGCCGTCGATGACGTTCTCGACCGGTGCGGTCGGGTCGGTCGCGGCGCCAAGCGTGACGAAGAGCGGCGTGAAGTGCTCGACGGTCGGATGCGCCATATGCACGCCGGGCGCCTTGGTCCAGAAGCTCTGCAACTCGTCGACATCGCCACGGGCCAGTGCGTCAGTGGCCCAGGAATCGAACTCCGAGGACCATCGCGGCACGCGATCCGGGTTCGCCCAGTCGACGTACGGCAGACCGTGGGTCATGAAGCCGGAGCCGATCACCAGAACGCCCTGCTCGCGCAGCGCCTTCAAGCGCGAGCCCAGTCGCAGAAGCCGGTCGGTTCCGGTCGTCGGAAGACTCAGCTGCAGAACTGGGATGTCCGCCTCCGGGTACATCACCTTGAGCGGAACCCAGGCGCCGTGGTCGATGCCGCGACGGTGCTCGTAGACGTGCTCGGTGTCGGCGAGCACGGCCTTGAGCTGCGCGGCGAGCATCGTGCTCTCCGGGGTGTCGTAGCGCATCTGGTAGTACAACCGGTCGAAGCCACCGAAGTCGTAGACGAGTTCCGACGGCTGAGTACTCGTGATGCCGAGGCTCTTCGACTCCCAGTGCGCGCTGACGATGAGGATCGCCTTCGGCTTGGGCAGAGCGCGAGCCCAGTCATGCAGTTCCCGCATCCACTCACCGTCCTCGAACAGCGGCGGTGCACCGTGGCTGACGTACAGCGCGGGCAACGGACCGTCGGCGGGGGTCCACTCGCGGTGCGAGCCCGTGGTCGCGACGTGTCGAAGGTGGGCAGCGAACGGATGGTGTGCCGGGATCAGGCGGTCAGCGGCAGCGGTGGTCGTCATGCGAGCATCCCCAGATCGATCGTGTGCGAGGTGTGGTCGCGCTTGGCGAGCAGGTACCGCGCGTTGGCTCCGGACAGGTGCACGCCGGTCGCGATCTGTTCGTCGACCGCGATGCCGAAGTCCTCGAGCTGCGCGGCTTTGTCGGGGTTGTTGCTCAGCAGTCGGATGTGGTCGGCACCGAAAGACAGCAGCATCTGCGCGGCAACGCGGTAGTCCCGCTCGTCCTCTCCGTGACCGAGTGCGACGTTCGCCTCGTAGGTGTCGAGGCCGGAGTCCTGCAACGCGTAGGCGTCGAGCTTGGCGTACAAGCCGATTCCGCGACCTTCCTGGCGGAGGTACAGCAGGAATCCACCTTCGGCGGCGATCTGTTCGACTGCTTCGCGCAACTGCGGGCCGCAGTCACAACGCTGCGAACCGAACACATCGCCGGTGAGGCATTCGCTGTGCGGGCGCACGAGGGGTGCGTCGCCGCGATCGAGTGCACCCCGCCAGTCCCCGAGACCCAGGAGCAGGTGCTCGCGGTCGTCGACGAGGTCGAAGAACGTGAAGACATCCGCGACCGTCGAGTACCCGTCGGCGAACGTCAGCGGGATTCGCACGTGAGTACGGACCGTGGCGGGGACCAGCCCCGTGGCGGGGCGCAGCGCGGCGGTCATAGTGGCTCCTCGGCGTCGGCGGTTCACTTCAAGCTTGAAGTGACGCCTCGTTCAGCAGCCAGCCGTCCCCGAATATTCCCGCCGGGTCAAAAATGCTTCAACGCCGCTTCGAGATCCCCGACCGTCGTGACCGGAAGATCGCACACGTATCCGCGGCAGACGTACGCCGCAGATTGGCCGTCGACGAGTCCCCGATCCGCCAGGAGCGGCATCGAGTCGCGCGGGCCCGCGACCACCACTGCTCCTCCTGGCGCGAGACGCCGAGCGACGTCGACCAATGTCTGGTCCCCCTCGGTCGCGATCGCGACCTGCAACGATGCGATCTCCGCCTCCGCGACAGCGAGCCAGTGCCCGGCGGATCGACTCGCGCGCGCGAGCAGGACCGCGGACCGACCGACGGTCTGCGCGACATGATCGCGGTAGGTCTGAGCCTCTGCCGGATCGCTCAGCGCAGCAGCCAACTGCAACGCTTCCGCAAGCGACGATGCGCCCGCCGGCGTCGCCCCATCGACGGCGTCACGCGGTCGTGTGATGAGGCTCTCGGCGTCATCGGCCGTGTCGTACCAGCTGCCGACATCCCCCGGAACCTCGAAGTGGTTGATCGCGCGCTGCAAAATCGCCTGGGCGTGCGTGAGCCACTCCCGCTGACCCGTCACCTGGTTCAGCGTCAGCAGGCCGGTTGCGAGCCACGCATAGTCCTCGAGGACACCCGGCGCCTTGCCCACCACACCGCCGAGCGACGACCGCCGGACGCGCCCCTTCTTCACATGCTGGTCGAGCAGGAACTCTGCACATTCGACAGCGGCGGCGATCCACTCCGGACGTCCGTGAATCGCACCCGCGTCCGCGAGCGCGGCGATCGCCATGCCGTTCCACGCCGTGACGACCTTGTCGTCGCGAGCCGGCTGCGGGCGCAATGCCCGAGCCTTCGACAGCGTCGCTTTCACCCGTGCGAATCGCTCGGAATCGTCGGGATCGGCCAGCAACTGAAGTACCGAAGCGCCCTCTTCGAACGTCCCCTCGACCGTCACATGGAAGAGGTCCGCCGCCCAGTCGCTGTCCGCCTCGTCGAGCACCTCGTCGAGCTGATCCGGCGTCCACACGTACGTGAGACCCTCGACGCCGTCGGTGTCCGCGTCGAGCGCCGAGGCGAAGCCCCCTTCGGCTGTGCGCATGTCAGTAAGCAGAAACTCTGCGGTCTCCGCGCTGACGCGCAAGGCGAAGTCGTACCCAAGGCGCCCCAGGTGCGTGTACGCACGCAGCAGCAAGGCGTTGTCGTACAGCATCTTCTCGAAGTGTGGGACGACCCAGTCCGCGTCGACCGAATAGCGCGCGAATCCACCTTTGAGCTGGTCGTAGATCCCACCGCGGGCCATCGCGTCGGCGGTGATGGCGACCGCATCGAGGGTCGCCGAGTCGCCGGTCCGCTCGTAGCTCCGCAACAGTCCTTCGAGCAGCGACGACGGCGGGAACTTCGGAGCCCCTCCGAACCCGCCCTTCTCATGGTCGAGGTCGCGCAGCACGTTCGCCACCGCGGCATCGAGCAATTCCGGTCCGACCGTGCCGCCGAACCGCGGAATCGCGTTCTGTTTGCGAAGTTGCGCGGATATCCCCGACGCTGCGCGGACCACTTCAGCCCGGCGGGACGTCCACGTCCGGGCGACCGCTTCGAGCACCTGGGTGAAGGACGGCATGCCGCCCCGCGGTTCCTTCGGGTAGTAGGTGCCGCAGTAGAACGGCTCACCCTCCGGCGTCAGGAAGCACGTCATGGGCCAGCCGCCCTGACCGATCATCGCGACGGTCGCGTTCATGTAGACCGCGTCGATGTCGGGGCGTTCCTCACGGTCGACCTTGATGCAGATGAAGTTGTTGTTCATCAAGGCCGCCGTCGCTGGATCCTCGAACGACTCGTGCGCCATGACATGGCACCAGTGGCACGCCGCATACCCGACCGACAGCAGGATCGGGACATCGAGCTGTTTGGCTTGCTCGATCGCCGAGGGCCCCCACTGCCACCAGTCGACCGGATTGTCCGCATGCTGGCGCAGATAGGGACTCGTTGCGTTCCGCAAGCGGTTCATGCCACAACCCTAGGCATGCCCTACGGCTCCTGCACCTGCGCAGGCGGCGCTTCCGGCGTTGTCGTCGGCGGCGTGCTGGTCGGTGTGGAGGGCTCCCCCTCGCGCGCGTCCGCCGGCTTGGCGTCCGGCTTCGGCGCCGGCTTAGGCTTCGGCTTCTCGCAGATCACGACGGGCACGGGCTCGTACACGACGATTCGCGTGGCACGCGAGCGCTCCGCATTCGTCGTGGCGTCGCGAATCACTCGGGTGTCGCTCGTGGTGAATCCGTCCTGACCACCCGAAGCCGCACAGTCCGGCCCCTCAGGCAGTCGAATCGTCGACGGACTCGTGTAGTCCCAGCGACCGCCGTTGATCGACTCGACGTTGACGGTCTTCGTACCCCAGATCCGCACCGTGACCGAGGAGTCGTCGCCGAACGCCTGGATCAGAACGCCGGTCTTCGCCGGGTTGCGGAACTTGACGTCGATCGAGCCTTCCCACACCGTCGCCTCACGGCCGGCCGGATAGCGCGAGATGAAGTAGCTGTGCTCGCGGTGTTCGATGTCGTCCATGCCGGAGAAGTAGCCCGCGTTGTACAGCGTCGTCGCGAACTGGCTCACGCCGCCGCCGACACCGCGACCAGGACGTCCGTTGATGATCACGCCCGACTCGACGTACCCCTGCTCGAGACCTCGCGGACCTGTGAAGCCGTTCAGCGAGAATGTGTCGCCGGGCTTGACGATCGCGCCGTTGACCTGCTCAGCAGTCCGTCGAATGTTCACACCGGAGGCGTACTCGAAGCCGCTCGTGGAGAACTCCCCGATGACCTCGCGAATGCCCAGCTTCTCGGCGTCGGCCTTCTTGAATGCAGGAACCGAGTCGCCGTAGGTCGCCGTCAGCTCCCGGTCCTTCGGCTTGAGCATGTCCTTGCTGAAATTCGCGAGAGTCTTGCGCCAATCCACCGTGCGGCCCGATTGCTCGCCGACCACGTAGGGCCCCTTGGCGCCGATCGCGACCGTGGCGTCGCGCGCGGGCTTCTCCGTCGACGCGAGTTGGGGAGCCAGGATCTTCTCCGCGGCCTTCACGTCCCACTTCGCGTCGAGACCGCCCTTGCCGTCCGACGTGAACGAAAGCACCTCGCCGATGCGATCTCGCGGCAGCGTGGCCTTGATGTTCTGCTCGCCCTTGACGATCAGATCAGCCGCCGAAGCCGGGATCGCGACATCACGCATGCTCTTCTTGAGCGCTTGATCGGTGACCAGCGCGCCTGGGTCGGTCAGCGGAAGTTCGACCGGCCCACCTTTGGGCCAACCATCTTGAATCGCTCCGCGTAGCTTCGCGGCGTCGAGCTTTTGCCCCGCGATCGAAGTGATCGCCTCCGGGACTGACCCGTGGAACACGATTCCGCCCTGCAGTTGCTCGCGGTTGATGGCGGCGGACACACTCTGCAGTTCTGCGGTGAACTTCGGCTCGTCGACCGTCTGGACCGGTGCGAGGTCGCGCGTGTGTAACAACGCGATGAGACGGCTGAAGGGGTTGTAGCTCTGATCGGCCGCGGATTCGGCCGTAGCCTTCCAGTTGATGCCCAGTCCGGCGGTCGCCGGGACCATCTCGACCGACGTCTCGCCACCGCGGAGGCTCACCGGCCTCGACGCGATGTCCGGGAACTGACCTTCGAGCTTTCGCTGGGCGGCAGCCGGCGAGATTCCGCTGATATCGACACCGAGAACGCTCGTACCGCGGGCGGTCTCGCCATGGGTCACGTAGATGTCGACGCCGTACGCAGCGACCGCGGCAATGGCGAGGCCGGCGCCAGCGAACAACACCTTCCGGTTCAGCTTGCGTTTCTTTGCCGCCGTTGGGGTTTCGACGTTCTCCTGCGCGATCTCGGCACTTGCGTCGGGGTTTTCGATGCTCTCGTCACGGTCGTCGTCGGGATGTTGCGCGTCGGAATCCACGCGACCAGTATCCAATGAAGATCACAGATCGGTCGCTCCGTGGTCGCCCGGCGCGCCATTTGCGCACGTAGCAGCGTTGAAAGATGGCAAGCTGAATGCCATGTCCAGCAACGAAGCCCGGTTCATACCCAGCCTCGATTCGGTTGCCAAGAAACTGCATCTGCCGTTCGGCGTACCGGACTTCATCGACAACATGGTCAAGGGCGCGTCGAACGACATCGGCGAGCGCCTCATCAAGACCATGATCATCACGTGGGACGCGACGGGCGGCGGTCCGTTCGCGGTCAGCACGGCAGGTGGCCTCGCCGCCAACAAAGCCGTCGATGCCTCGATGGACCTGTTCCTCGGACCCGTTTTCGAACAACTTCTCCGACGCCTCGGCGTGCAAGACGTCCCGTTCCGGGCGTCGCTGTGCGCATCAGCGATCGTCGGCATGGGCACGATGCGCTGGGTCGTGAGAACCGACCCACTCGCCTCGGCACCGGTCGACGACCTCGTCGCCGCCCTCGCGCCGACGCTGCAGCGCTACCTCACCGGAGACATCAAGAGGCCGAGCAAGGGCGCCAAGCCCTAGCCGGGACCGAACGTTCGGTGGACTGCCGCTAGTCTTCCGGCTTCTTCTCCGGCTGCTCTTCCGCTTCCGGAGTTTCCGCCGGTTCGTCGAACGACTCCGGCAGCCGCTTGATGTGCCCGTTCATCGACCGCACGAGCAGGATCGTGCCGATGAGCAGCAGCAGGATGATGAACAACCCGAGCGGTGACGCCTCACCGAATTCGGGTCCTGCGGGGTTGTTGTCACCGGCCGCGAGCAGGAGCTGGTTCATCAGGGCTGCGCCTCCTCGTCTTCGATGCCAGCGAACAGATCGGACTCCGGGGTCGAAGTCTGCACCCGCGATTGTGCCAGTTCGAATTCCTCTGTTGTCCACACGCGTTGCTGCACGTCCAACGGGATCGCGAAGAACGGGCCATTCGGGTCGACCTGTGTCGCGTGCGCACGAAGGGCGTCATCGCGTTGTTGGAAGTACTTTCCGCACTCGATCTGAGTGGTGATGCGGTCCGATGCGATGAGCAGCGGACGCATCATCTCCATCCGTTCGGCGAAGGGGAACTTCTCACCTCGAGCGGCGTAGTCCGCCGCGAGCGCCTCACCCCGCGCCTGGACGAACCAGGCGCCGTGGACGTAGTACAGCTTCGACACCGACCAGGCGTCGCCGGCGTCCGGGAACTGCTCCGGGTCCGCGGCGGCGTGGTAGGCCGCGACCGAAACCTCATGGCAGCGAATGTGATCCGGGTGCGGGTAGTCACCGTTTTCGTCGTACGTGATCATCACGTGCGGCTGGAAATCGCGCACGACCTGGACCAGCGCGGCCGTCGCCTCATCGAGCGGAACCGCCGCGAAAGAGTCCTCGGGCAGCGGCGGCAACGGGTCGCCCTCCGGCCATCCCGAATCGACGAACCCCAGCCAGTGCTGCCGGACTCCGAGGATTCGCGCAGCTTCGGCCATCTCCTGCCGCCGGACTTCGTGCATCCGATCCGCGACACCTTCGATGTCGACGGCGGGATTGAGAACGTCTCCGCGCTCGCCCCCGGTCAGTGTGACCACAAGCACGTCGTGCCCCTCGGCGGCGTACTTGGCCAAGGTCGCTGCACCCTTGCTCGATTCGTCGTCCGGATGTGCATGCACCGCCATCAGACGCAACGCTGCTCACCGTCCCTCTCGCCGTAGCCGAAGAGCGGGCCGACTCGAGTGTCGACCACTCCCCTATAGTTCCACTTGATGGCTGAGCGTCCACTGACAACCCCAGCAGGTCGTTATCCGACCGCGGGCAATTCGCGCATTACCCGACGCGCCGCAGTTCTCGTGCTCGTCGCGGGACTCGTGGTGGGCGCGGGGATCGCCGTCGCCTTTTATCTGCGGTTCGGTCGCACTCCGATCGACACCGGAAGCGTCTCGTTCCAACTCGTCGACGACTCGACGGTCGACATGACGTTCTCGGTCACTCGGGACGACCCGAGCCGACCCGCAGTCTGCATCGTGCGTGCACGCTCGAAGCAAGCGGATGAGACCGGTCGCCGGGAAGTTCTCGTTCCTCCGAGTGCGGAATCGTCGACAGTGGTGCACACTTCCATCCGTACCTCCCGTCCGCCGGTGGTCGCCGAGGTTTACGGGTGCGGATATGAGGTACCCCGTTACCTGCAGGCCGACCAAGCCGGCACCAATTAGCTGAAGATTCACAAGATCAACTCGGTGTTGCCTTCGCACGTTGTCATGCGTGTTGGCTGAGGGTGCTAAAATGTTCGGATACACGGTTCCGTGCATCGGAGCCGTGTTTGCTGCTTTACGTGGCCGGGAGCGAGACCCCGAGCACGGTGGTTCGGGGGACACCGTCCGATGATCGCCATGCAACCCAGACCTCTGGCCGCGGCTGGGCAGCTGCGTGCACATGGATCCCGCGGGGGGATCCAACGTATGAGGGAGAGACCGAGATGTCCGAAACCACGTGGTTGACGCCTGAGTCCCACGACCGGCTTAAGCGGGAACTCGACGCGCTCATCGCGAACCGACCGATCATCGCGGCGGAGATCAACGAGCGACGCGAAGAAGGTGACCTCCGTGAGAACGGTGGCTATCACGCCGCGCGCGAACAGCAGGGCCAGGAAGAGGCGCGTATCCGCGAGCTCCAGGAACTGCTCAACAATGCAAAGGTCGGCGTCGCGCCGTCACAGGCTGGCGTTGCGCAGCCGGGAACCGTCGTGACCGTTTACTACGACGGCGACGAGAGCGACACCGAGACGTTCCTCATCGGTACGCGCGCCGCCGGTGGCGCCACCACGCTCGAGGTCTACTCCCCCGATTCACCGCTGGGCGGCGCCTTGATCGGCGCCAAGATCGGCGACACCAAGAAGTACCAGCTGCCGAACGGCAACTACATGCAGGTCACGCTCGTGAGCGCCGAGCCGTACCACGGCTGACGATTCAGACATAGAAGAGAGCGACCCGCCGGATCACCGGCGGGTCGCTCTTTTTGTTCCAATCAGGCCGCGCGTGCGGGGCTGAAGACCCAGCCCCGAAGCGCCACGAAGCGCATACCGCCGATGACGCCGCTGAGCGCGATCGTGCAGAGCGCCAACGCCGCTGCGCTGATGCTGGGCACGGACATCTGAAGCATCGCTATCGCTGCCGCACTGATGCCCAGCCCAACGAGCGCCACGCCACCGCCTTCGACCTGCGCAGCAAACCAGTGGACCCGGTCGCTCGCCTGGAATGAGACTCGGCGATGCAGCTCGTTGGCGGCGATCGTGCTGGCCACTACGGCTGCCACATTCGCGACCTGGGTCCCGTCGTCGGTGAGCAGAACGAATACGGCAAAATAGAGAACGTTGCTCAGGCCGCCGGTCACGGCGAACCGCGCCAGCTGAGCAACCCAGTGGTCACCTCGAAAATCGATGCGCGCAGGCACGAATCGCGTGGGCGCGGCCCAGCTGATCGTGGGCACTTCGGTGAGGATCATCTGCTTCGTTCTTTCGATCGGCGAGCGACTCGATCCGTCAAGCGGAGGGGGTCATTCCGTTTCTTGATTCGACCCTAGCGGATGAAACGGACGATGTCATTCCGTTTACGCGTAGAATAGTGTTATGCAGCTAACAGGCGGGGTTCCGCCGGTGAACGATCGACCACCCTCGGACGAAAAGCGGCTGCGCAAAGATGCCGTTCGCAGTCGCGAGAAGATCGTTCCGGCCGCGATGGCCGCATTTGCCGAACATGGTTTGGAAGTCTCGATTGCCGAGGTCGCCGAACGGGCAGGCGTGGGGGTCGGTACGGTCTACCGGCGATTCGGCGACAAAGACAGCCTGATCGACACTCTCTTCGCCGCGAAGATCGACGAGGTCATCCAACTCGCCGAGAGCGCGCTCGCCGAAGACGACCCCGCGAGCGCTTTTCTTACCTTCTGTCTTCGGTGCAGCGAACTGTTCGCCGACAACAAGGGTCTGCGCCAGCTCATGCTGAGCCGGCAACTCCCGCCCACCGAACTCACCATGTCCGCCGCCGAACGACTGGGGCCACTGCGAGAAGAGATCACCAACCGCGCCAAGCATGCCGGCTGGTTGCGGGAATCCTTCGCTCCCAGCGACTTCCCGGTCATTCTCGTCGCCATTCAGGCGGTCCGCGACCTCGGCGGGACCGAGCACCCCGACCTGTGGCGCCGCGCCCTACGCCTCTGCATCGACGGCGCGCGTCAAGATGCCAGAACACCGTCCGACCTGATCGTTCCGCCGCCCCTCACCCGTGAGGAGCTCCAGTTCGTCATCGACCGCCGGATTCGCGCGGCACAGGCAGATTGCCCCGGCTCTGCCGAATAGCGTTCGCCAACAACTGATCGGCGAAACAATCGGCGGATGACGACTCGCATGACGCCCTGGGGTTTGACGGCCAAAGTTCTGGTCGACGGCATCCTGCCGCGTATCGACAGCCGTCTCGAGGCGTCACGACAACCCTTCGACCGCGACGACCTGCTTCGACCACACACTGAGTCCCGCCGGTGGGGCTGGACGCACTACGGAGTGTTCATTCCGGACCTGCCCGCGCCGTACCGCTACCTCAACACGATGACGTTCATCGGCCCCACGGGAACGGTCATGTTCGACAACGACGAGTTGGCCGCCCCGGACGCCCGCAACACCGCAACCGTGTTGTCCTCGACCGCGCACGCCGACCAGCACCACTACCGGGCGTACGACACGTCCACCGAGTGCGACTTCGCCGAGGACGGACATCTCCTGAAATGGGGCGACGACCTGTCGATACGGGTCGCGCTCCCGAACGTTGCCGTCGACGCTTCGTACGCGTCCTTCGAAGCCCACATCACGTTGACCGTCACCGACACCGTGTCTTATTTCGTGCGTAGTCCCGTCTACGACCACATCAGTCTCCTCGCGCCGTTCGACGCGACGATCAGCGACGAGACCGGTAACCACAGATTCTCCGGCCTGGGCACTTTCGAGTACGCCCGCTCCGTATCCCCGCAGGTGTTGTCCAGTCGTCCGCTCCCCGAGGCGCTCAAGCTGCCTGCCGACTTCTTCACGTACCAGATCATCAATCTGGATGCGGACACCCAACTGCTGCTCACCGACGTTCGGGCCGCCGGCTCGACCGCCTGCCGGCTGGCACACGTGCGCACGCGCGGCGGGCCGGCCGAGGTGTATTCAGACGTGACGTTCGAGGTCCTCGAGCACGAGGAACCGCTTACCGACCCGTACGGCCGGGAGATGCGCGTCCCAGCGCGCATGCGGTGGACGGTCCGGGACGGCGAGCGTGAAGTACTGACGATCGACGCCACCCACGACGCCCCGTGGCGATTCGGACACGGCCGCGGTTACGTCTCCGCGTACAGCTACACCGGTCGGTGGAACGGCTCCGCGGTCAGCGGAAACGGCTACATCGAATGGGTCGACTGCGAGCCCTAGGCCGAGCCGACGATCGCCGCAAGCACCCGATGAGTGCGCGCACTCATCTCCGCTGCCGACCGATCGGGATGGCGCAACCACCATCCGACCAAGGCACCGACGGCACTCATCCACACGTCGGTGAGCGCTGAGACGTCGTCGGCGTCGAGGCCGGTCGGGGTCGAGATAGCCGCCACTCCCCTGGCTGCCTGGCCGGCGATGACGGCCCGCACCTCACGGAGAGCATCGTTGGCGGGCGTACCCTTCGTCGTCGTGCGGTCGCTGATGACGTTCCAGTCGTGTGGCCGCGGCGCGAGGGCTTGGAAAATCGCGTCGAGCGTGACTGCAGCCTTGTCGCGTGGGGTGTCCCCGATTTCGGCCACCGCTTCGATGTGGTCCGCGAGGTTGGCGCCCGCGCGCCGCACGCACGCCACGAACAAGCCCTCTTTCGACCCGAAGTAGGTCAGAACCAGCGGCTTCGAGACGCCGGCTTGAGCCGCGATCGCCGACAGGGCGGCCCCCGCGTAGCCGAACTTTCCGAATTCGACGGTCGCCGAATCGAGAATCAACTGTTCGCGCTCGGCGCGGGGGACGCCCTTCGTGCCGACGTGCCGGGTCTCCTGCATCCGTTCATTGTGCCCGGAAGGAGGTGCGATGCTCGTCAGCGTTCGATCCACTCGATGTAGCCCATCCCCTCGATGGGCTTGCCGTCGAAAGTCCCGCGGTACCGGTAGCTGCCGGCATAGCCAGCGGCCATCCCATAGGCCCAGTCGCCGCTGGTTTCGCCCTCGATCGAGATGAGGTCCCCACAACGCCAACGGAACCGCGTCGGCAATTCCATCCGTACACCGTCCGGCGTTGTGACCGTCGTCGTCGAGAGCACCTCGTGATGGAAACCGGTGCGGTGCACGGTCGCAGTGCCGTCCGTTCGCCGAACGTAGACATAGCGCGACACCGGGAGCCCGGCCGTTGCCCGGACATCGGTGAAGAGCACTTGCGTGTTCTCGTCGATGTTCAGGATTTGATACGTGAAGAACCGGAACGGCAACGGGAGATTCACCGCTCGGGCGTATTCGAACGTGCACAGGCCCGTTTGGGTCAGCGCGTCGCCGCCGGTAGGCGTGAAGGTCCCCTCGTACTCACAGAGCACGCTCCAGTGGTCGTAGACACCGAGCATGTGCGCGAAGTGCGAGACCGCTGCCGTCGGTCGGATCGTCAGCTCGATCTGAGCCTGGGGCCGGACCGCCTTCAGAACAATTTCATCCGCGCCGTGTTTGATGTCGAGGTCGTCGCCGAAGCGCAGGGCCTTCCCATCTGGCGCGAGATCACAATCTGCCGCCTGGCTGAATTCGCGGAAGGAGTCTCGGGTGATTGCCGATCCCACCAGCACCCACGCCGGGTCACCGGTCCTGGCGAGCTTCCGATTGTCGAAAACCGGTGCCTTCGACGTTCCGAGCACGACGATGGCGTCGAAGAATCCGAACGGCTCCGGCAGACCCGGGATCATCACGCCGTAGTGGATGACCCCGAAGCGACCGTGCTGGGTGGCGATAGTGGTGTTCGGATCGAACGGCCGGCGATTCAGTGCCGGCGTCCGATTGACGATTTCAAGCGCGCTCTGCAGCAACGACATCGCGAATCTCCTCAGTTTGTACGTTCACCGAATCAGCAGGCGTCCAACCGGGCGGACCGAATACGAAGCCGAGCTTGCTCCGCCAACCGCGAGCTTTCCGCACGTCAGCGATGATGTTTCCGTATTCGTGGTACTGCAGCTTCACGATGTTGTAGGTGTTCACCGGCTTCGTCAGCCCGTACTTCGGGGTATGCGTCTCCGGCTGGAAGGTGCCGAACATGCGGTCCCAGATGATGAGGATTCCGCCGTAGTTCTTGTCGAGGTACTCGGGGTCGCTGCCATGGTGGACGCGGTGGTGCGACGGCGTGTTCATGATGAACTCGATCGGTCGCGGCAGTCTGCCGATCGCCTCGGTGTGCGTGAAGAACTGGTAGACCAGGTTGAAGCCGAAGACCACGTAGATCATCCACGGCTCGAAGCCCAGCAACGGGATCGGAACCCAGAACAGTCCTTCGATCCACGGGTTCCACTTCTGGCGAAGCGCGGTGCTCAGGTTGAAGTGTTCACTCGAGTGGTGCGCCTGATGGGCAGCCCAGGCGATCCGTACGCGGTGCGAGAACCGGTGGTAGGCGTACCACGAGGCATCGATCAGGACGAACAGCGAGACCCAACTCCACCACGTGTTCGCCGGCAGATGCCACGGAGCCACGTATGTCCACAAGGCGACGTAGCCGACCATCGTGAGCATCTTGTAGCCCAGATAGACCGCGATCGCTCCGGTGCCCATCGACAGGCTCGTCCGGGTGTCGATCCGCGAGTATCCAGCGCCGTCGTGATCGTCTGACTTCCACAGAAACGCCATCTCGATGGCAATGAACACGAAGAAGAACGGGAGGGCGTACAGAACGGGGTTCTGCATCTGCTCCCACACATAGTCCAGCGTTTCCACGCCAAGCCTCCTTATTTGACCGATCGTTAAGTTACCGATCGGTCAATCTCAGGTCAAGAGGTGCGCGCCATGGCGTTCTTCACGACCGATCGCAGCGTTCTCTGGGCGGCCCGGGTGACAAAGTCGAGGGAGAAGATCGTTCGCTCCCCCAGTTCCTGCTCGATGTCGAACACCGCAGACCGATTGAGGCCGACACTTGCGTACGTCGATTCACGGTCGCTGAGCATGCACGCCTGCGGGTGGCCGGCGATGAGCTCCGCGAGTTCGGTTGCTGCGGTCAATGCGCTGCCGTCGGGCACCACTCGATTGACGAAGCCCAGGCGGAAGGCCTCGTCGGCATCGAACTCGCGACTGGTGAGGATGAGGTCGAGCGCACGGCCAAGCCCGATGATCCGAGGCAACCGGACCGTGCCGCCATCCACGAGTGGGACGCCGTGGAGTCGATCGAAGAAGCCGAACCGAGCGCCCTCCCCGGCGACCCGCAGATCGCAGAGCGCGGCCAGTTCGATACCGCCGGCGATACACCAGCCTTCGATCGCGGCGATCACCGGTTTGGTGATCAGTCGGCGACTCGGCCCCAGCGGCCCGTCATCGCGAAGCGCCGGCAATCGCACGAGATCCGCGCCCGAACTGAACGCTTTCTCATCGCCGTAGAGGACCGCGACCTTGGCATCGGGATCCGCTTCGAAGGCCGCGAACTCGCGATGTAAGCGCTCCGCGGTCGCCGCATCGACGGCATTGCGCACCTCAGGGCGGCCGATGCGAATGATCCGCACCGAGGTCATTTGCTGACTCCGGCGGGAATGAGCACGCCCGGGTTCAGGATCGCGGCCGGATCGAGCGCGGCCTTTGCTCCAGTGAGCGCAAGGGCGAACGGATCGGGTCGTTGCCGGTCGTACCACGGGCGATGATCACGCCCGACCGCGTGATGGTGCGTGATCGTGCCACCGTTGACGTTGATCGCCTCGGACACCGCGGACTTGATGTCATCCCACTGGGCCAAGAGGGAGTCCCAACGACCTGGCGCGTAGATCCCGTAGTACGGAGCGGGCCCGTCGGGATATACGTGCGTGAAGCGGCAGGTGACCACGCCGCCGCCGCAGACCTCGGTGATCGCCTTGTTCGCCGCAGAGGTGACAGCGGAATGGAAGCGATCGAAGTTGTCCCACGTGCACGAAGTCTCGAACGTCTCGGCGATCATCGAACGTCGCGCCATGGCGTCGCGCTGGTACGGCATCCGGAGGAACGAGGATTTCCAGGCCGCCGCGGAATCCTCTGCTGATTCGTCCTTTGATTTCGTCGACACAACCACTCCGCCGAAGCTGGTCGCGATGTCGATCGCGCGGTCGAACCACGCATCGACCGGGTGGTCGGCGGATTCGAAGGCGACGATCAACACGCCCCCGCTCGTGCCGACCCCCGCATTGATGAAGGCCTCCGCGGGATCGAGCAGGCGACAGTTCGACGGGTAGAGACCGGACTGCGCGATGGCCCGGGTCGCCGAGACCGCCGAGGCGAAGTCGGTGAACGTGATCGATGCGGTGATCTGCCATTTCGGTCGGTCCTGCAACCGCATCCACGCTTCGGTGATGACCCCGAGGGTTCCCTCCGAACCCAGGAACATCCGATCCGGCGACGGACCCGCTCCCGACCCCGGCAGACGCCGGGACTCGCTGATCCCGGCGGGGGTGACGGCTCGAATCGACTCGGTCAGATCGTCGATGTGCGTGTAGAGCGTGGCGAAATGACCGCCGGCGCGGGTCGCGAGCCAGCCGCCCAGAGTCGAGTAGGCGAACGACTGCGGGAAGTGCCGCAGCGTCAGACCTTCGGGACGAAGCTGCTGTTCCAACGCCGGTCCGTACGTTCCAGCCTGAATTCGCGCCGCGCGACTCACCAGGTCGACCTCGAGGACCTGGTCGAGCAAACCGAGATCGAGACTCACCGACGGCCCGTCGAACCTCGGCTCGACACCACCGACGACGGAACTTCCGCCGCCGTACGGAATGACCGGCGTCGCGGTGGCCGAGCACCAGTCCAACACGTCGACGACGTCCTGCTCATCGCGTGGACGGAGAACGAGGTCCGGTACATGCGCGACATCGCCGTGCAGGTTTCGCACCACATCGCGGAACGCCTTCCCGCGAGCATGCGAGAGACGGTCGACCTGTTCATCACTGGCGATCGATGTCAGGGACGCGGGCATCGCGACCCTCGACGCCGAAACCGGCAAGCTCGACGGGTCCGGCGGGGCATGGTCAGTGAAGTCATGACCGGGAAGCAGCGCCTGCACACGTGCGACGAGAGCTTCGGTTTCGGGCCCGGTCAGCTCGTCGCCAACGGCACCCCATCCCCACCACGAACGAGTCTCGGACGATCGATTCGACACAGTTGAACCTCTCATTGGATTGACTAATCGGTAATATACCGATCGGTTAATCTATTGCAAGGGTTCCGAGGGAAGGTCGTGATGACGGTGAGCACCGCAGGAACGAAAGGCGTGCCGCGCGCTGCCCGAGAGTCACAGATTCTCGATATCGCGGCTGAGCAGATCGCGCGAATCGGGTACGCCGGACTGTCGTTGCGGGAGGTGGCGGCACAGGCTGGCGTGTCGAAACCGCTGGTGTACGCCTATTTCGACACGAAGGATCGGCTGTACATCGCATGTGTCGAGCGCGCCGCGGAAATCCTGAGCCAAGCGATCGAGTCCGCCGCCCACGGCAGCGGACGCACGCGCGCGAAAGAGACGTTCCGCCGTGTCTTCACCGCACTCGAACCTCGTCCGAGCGACTGGTCGGTGCTCTTCGATCGATCCCATCCGATCGAGGGACCCGTCGCCGACGTGGCCCGGAGCGCGCGC
Source organism: Nocardiaceae bacterium (assembly GCA_021372355.1). Lineage (GTDB taxonomy): Bacteria > Actinomycetota > Actinomycetes > Mycobacteriales > Mycobacteriaceae > Smaragdicoccus. The sequence continues at coordinate 18,291 of JAJFUQ010000053.1, forward strand.
CGACGAATCGCCGCGCAGTCCCGCGAAAGCGTCGCCGCCGCCTTCATCAGCACCGGAGTGGAGCCTGATCCGACGGAATTGTCGACGCTCGCCGACATCTGGATGGGCAGTTTTTCGTCGCTCGTGAATTGGTGGCTCCGACATCCCGACGTCAGTGCAGACAGCATGGTGACGCGCAGTCATCACCTCATCGACACCCTCATCCGCGCTGCCGGCGGACCGAGCAAACCCCCGAACGGAGCCTTGACCGTGCCATTCAATGACCGCGCCCCGGCGATCGACGAAACGGCCTGGGTCGCTCCCAATGCGACCGTGATCGGCGACATCGCGATCGGCCCCGGAGCGAGCATCTGGTATCAGGCAGTGCTTCGCGCCGAAGCGGAAGCAATCACCATCGGCGCCGGTTCGAACATCCAGGACGGATGCGTGCTGCACACCGACCGCGGCTTCCCACTGCGAGTCGGTGCGGGTGTCTCCGTCGGACACAACGCGATCCTGCACGGCTGCACGATTGGCGACGACGCGCTGGTCGGAATGGGTGCAACGGTCCTCAACGGCGCGACGATCGGCGCCGGATCGCTCATCGCTGCGAACGCTCTGGTCCCCCAGGGCGTCGACATCCCGCCGGGCTCACTCGTCGCCGGAGTACCCGGGAAGGTTCGCCGACCGGTGACCGACGAGGAGGTCGCCCACATCCGCGCGAACGCCGCCACGTACGAGGAACTGCGCGAAGATCACCGGCAGATCAGTCAGCGGGCGCGTTGAGATAGGCCTCCGTCAGCCAGTTCCGGATCTGTTCATCCACATCGCTCGAATCCCGGACGTTGATCACGTGAAAGTACTTGCCGGAGTACTCCATCGGCTTGCGCGTCATGAGGCGATGCGAAACCCGACGCGGCAGCGAGAACGACAGGGCGACCCACTTCGTCATGGGTCGCAACTGCGCGAAGGACTGCGCTCGTTTGAGGAAGATCCCGACCGAGACCGGCTCGACGTGTACCGGTCCGATCGATTCCAGATGCTCGATGACCGTTTCGAAGATCGGTCGTTCCCATGGCGGGCCGGTCGAGAAGTACTCCTCGATCGACATCGCCGGCGCGCACTCATGGGACTGCCCCGATCGCCGAAAGCGGCGACCACACTGCGGGCAGTCCCAGGGCACGTTTATCCGAGCGCTTGCTCGAGGTCCGCGAGCAGGTCTTCGACGTCCTCGATACCTACCGAAAGGCGCACGAGGTCAGCCGGAACTTCGAGTTCCGAACCCTCGGTCGATGCATGGGTCATGGCCGCCGGGTGCTCGATAAGCGACTCGACGCCACCGAGCGATTCGGCGAGGGTGAACACCTTCGTGCCGGCGCACAGTTCGCGAGCCGCATCCGCTCCCCCGTGAAGGCGGACCGACAGCATGCCGCCGAAGCGGCGCATCTGCTTCTCGGCGACCTTGTGGCCGGGGTGGCTCTCGAGGCCCGGGTAGATCACCTGCGACACCGCGGAGTGCCCCACGAGGAAGTCGGCGATCTTCTCGGCGTTGTCACTGTGGCGCTCCATGCGGATCGCGAGCGTCTTGATGCCGCGCAGCGTGAGGTAGCAATCCATCGGCCCGGGAACCGCGCCGGCGCCGTTCTGTAGGAATCCGAAACCGGCGTGCAGTTCTTCGTCATTGGTGACCAACGCGCCACCGACGACGTCGGAGTGACCGCCGAGGTATTTCGTCGTCGAGTGCAGCACGATGTCCGCACCGAGCGTGATCGGCTGCTGGAGGTACGGCGACGCGAACGTGTTGTCGACGACCAGCTTCGCGCCACCGTCGTGCGCGATGTCGGCGAGCGCAGCGATGTCTCCGATGTTGAGCAGCGGGTTTGTCGGAGTCTCGACCCACACGAGCTTGGTGTTCGGGCGCATCGCCGCGCGGACCGCATCCGGGTCGCTCACGGCCGCGACACTGTGCTCGATTCCCCAGTGCTTGAACACCTTGTCGATCAACCGGAACGTGCCGCCGTAGGCGTCGTTCGGGATCACCAGGTGGTCGCCCGGGCGAAGAACCGTGCGCAGCGTGCAGTCCGTCGCCGCCATGCCGGAGCTGAACGCGCGACCGAACTGACCAGCCTCGATCGCCGCGATGTTCGCCTCGAGTGCGGCACGCGTCGGGTTGCCGGTGCGCGCGTACTCGTAGCCGTTGCGCATGCCGCCGACGCCGTCCTGCATGAACGTCGAGCTCGTGTAGATCGGAACGTTGACGGCGCCGGTCTGCGGGTCCGGGTCATATCCCGCGTGAATGGCTTTCGTCGAAAACCCGGCGTTGTCGAAGACGCTGTCGCTCATTCCTTGAGGGTATCGGGTGCTCGAACGGTTAGTCGCGTCCGATCCGGGTACGCGGACAGAAGCAGATTGTCGCCAAGAAGGAAGTCATCATGCCGGAATTCACGATCCCTGGAATGACGAAGAAGGATGGAGCCAAGGTCGCCGAGATTCTGCAGAAGCAGCTCAGCACCTACAACGACCTGCATCTGACGCTCAAGCACATTCACTGGAACGTCGTCGGCCCGAACTTCATCGGCGTCCACGAGATGATCGACCCACAGGTCGTGCTCGTGCGCGGCTACGCCGACGAGGCTGCGGAACGTATCGCGGCCCTCGGGGTGTCGCCGCAGGGTACTCCCGGCGCCATCATCAAGGATCGAACCTGGAACGACTACTCGCTGGGCCGGGACACCGTGCTCGCCCATCTGGGCGCGCTCGACGTCGTTTATCGAGGCGTCATCGAAGACACGCGCAAGGCCATCGCAGACACCGAGAAGCTCGACCCGGTCACGCAGGACATGCTCATCGGTCATGCGGCCGAGCTGGAGAAGTTCCAGTGGTTCGTGCGCGCACACCTCGAGAATGCCGGCGGCGAGCTCTCCGATGCCGGTCAGCGAACCGAGAAGGGCGCCGCAGCCAAGTCGCGGTGACGTCGCCACCGAATGAGCGCGTAGAGACCGCCTGCCGCCCACACGACGGTCAGTGCCACAGCCAGTCCCCCGACGTAATTGCGATCGAGGACCGTCGTGTTGGGTAGCGTGCGCCCGAGCACGGGTATCGCGATCAGCAGCAGCACGACCGTCAAGAAGCTGCACACCGATACCCACACGGGCATGCGGCGAAGAAGCACGAACCACACCGCCAAACACAGCGGCGCGAACAGCCCGTCGTGCAGTGCGATGCCGCCCGCAAACCACGTGGCGGCGTTGATGAGTTCCGGGATCGGACGGGTGAACGCCGATGCCACACCGAAGGCGATAGCGGCGAGACCACCGACGATGAGGGCCGAACGCACGAGCATCACAGCACCTCGATTCGGGACAGCCATTTCGTCTGCAGGACGCCGGGACGTGCGGGCGCGATGAGTCGGCACGGATAGCCGTGGTCGAGGTCGAGCACGGCGCCGTTGAGCCGCAGCGCGACGAGCGTGAGCGGATCGTCGGCGACAGCCGCGGGCAATGTCGTTGCGCGGTACAGCCCGTTCTTCTCGAGCGAGGTGACGCGGACCTCCCGACCTTGCGGGGCTTTTACGAGGTCGAGGAGTTGTCGCACGGTGACGCCTTCCCAGTTCGCGGAGGCACTCCAGCCCTCGACGCAGGAAATCGGGAGTGTCGCCTTCGTCTGCGCCATCAACTGCAATTCGGTTCGGGTGAAGGCCTTTTCCCCTCCGACGCCGACGACTGCGAGACGGTAGTCAGGCGATTGCGCGGCCTCGCCGATGTCGGCCGCCGCCGCGGTCCGGTTGATCGGCAGATCCTGCGGGCCGTTGCCGCTGCGCGGCGCCAGCACCGAAGCACGTCGGAGAACAGGAACCGACTGCCCGGCGACGGCCAACGCGGCGATACCGGTCGCGAGCCACGCGGTCCGCAGCACCGTCCGACGCGCGGGATCGACCTCGCGCTCCGCGAGCGCCGACCGAATCTCGGGCAGTTTGACACCGATGTGAATGAGCAACGCGCCCACGGCAACCCACGCTACGGCGTAGTGCACGGGCGGGAAGAAGAAGGTCCACGGGTACCACTGCGCGGCGTTGAGGATGCCTGAGACAACCTCGAAGATCATCGCACCGACCAGGACCGCGACACTTCCCCGCTCCGCAGCGTGCAGGGGCGAACGGATGATCGGCTTCTGGAACAGGTTCGGGAACACCGCCCACAACTTGACCAGCAACAAAGGGATGCTCGCGACGCCGGTGATGACGTGCAGACCCTGGGTGAAGCTGTAGAGCCACACCGGGCGCGTCGGCCACGGGACCCAGCCGTGCGAATGCTGGATCAGGAACGAGAGATATCCCGTCACGAAGCAGATCGAGATCGCAATCCCGAGCAGCAGTCCGACTCGTGAGGCGATCGCGGGGCCTCGCACCGTTTTCGTATCGCTCATGCCGCTCGCCCCATGACCGCGAGATGCCGGCCGGAGTCCGACATCGTGGACACAACTTCAAGACCCGCCGACACCGCCAACTCGGCGGCAGAATCCAACCCCGCCTGAGCCCACGGGAACCACGGACTAGCCGCGTCCCGGGTTTCCAGGCGAACCGCCCGGACTCCCAATGCCACGCCGGGCGAATCGAATTCGATGATCGCCGTGCCGTTGGGACGCAGCAGTTCGCCAACCCTGCGCAGGAGTCGAACCGGGTCCGCTCCGAGCCCGAGGTTGTGATCCATCACCAGCACGTGGTGCCAGCGGCCACCGCCGGGTAGTTGCCCGAAGACGTCCCGCTGCAGCGCCGGAACCCCGAGTGCGGGAGTCCCGCGCTCGGCGAGCCACTCCACAAATCGGCCCGGACCGCAGGCCACATCGATCGTCGGACCGGTGCACAGCAGAAGCACCCGCGACTCGAATGAGCCGTCGACTACCCGGGGATGTCCCAACGGAAGCCGTGCGAGGCTGCCATCTGCGCCGCGCATCCAGACTCGCTCGCCGCCCAGCGCGCGCTCGTAGATCTCGGTAGTCTTCACGCGGCGCATCTCACGCTCCTCGCGCCAGACGCGCGGCGAACAGCTCGGCGCGGAAGTGGGAGTCGGGTTGGCACAGCGCGGCGACGGCCGCCGCGTCCTCCGGATTGTCCACATCCCGAAGCTGGGCGACCGGCCGAACCGCGAGCCCGGCACCACGCAGCGCGGCGGCGGTCAGGTCGCCGGTCTCCGACGTCGACATCGGCACCTCGGCGAGCACCGACGCGGCTTCCGGGTTCGCCAACCCGAGCACCCACCAGCCGCCGTCGTCGGCCGGGCCAAGCGCCGCAATGCCGGGCTCGGCCGTGGTGGCCGCGGCGAGCAATTCGGCCGACGTCACCTGCGGGGTATCCATTCCGATCTGTACGACGGGTCCGCGACCAAAGCGCGCCGAGTCGACGTGCGCATTCGCCAGACGCGCACCGAATCCATTGCCACGCTGCGGAATCACCGTGAAATGCGCAAGCATCCGCCGAACGTCGTCGGCACGCTCGGCGCGAGCGAGATCACCGGTGAACGCAACCACGCGATGCGCAGCGGGAGTTCGAAGAACAGTTCCCAGAGTGTCGAGAAGACTCCCGGCCGCGAGCCGCGCGGCCTGAACGCTTCCGAACTCCGGCGCCAGCCGCGTCTTCGCCTCACCCGGGACCGGAGCCTTCGCAATCACCAGAAGCGTCGTCATCGCAGCATCCTCAGGAAGTCGACCGTGGCGATGAAGCTGCCGCGAACCGACCCGGAAACCTTCGACACCCCACCCGCTCGACGGCGGTACGAGATGTCATGCTCACTGATTTGCCAGTTGGCAGCACCCGCGCGGACCAGCAGTTCGATCGGAAAACCGAAGCGCCGATCCTGCACATCGAGACCTTGCAGCCGATCGGTCCGAGCGACTCGCATCGGTGCGATGTCGTGGACGCCGACGCCGTGCTTGCGCCGCAGTCGCCATGCCGCGACCGACGATCCGAGACGCGCATGCCACGGCCAGACGCCAGCCTCCGAAAGGCGGGAGCGCCGACGACCAACGGCCAGATCGGCACCCGCCTCGACTGCGGCGATCAGCGAAGCCAATTCCTTCGGGTCGAGCGAACCGTCGCCGTCGATCACGGCCGTCAGCGGCGTCGTGACGCTGGCGATGCCCGCGAGAACCGCAGCCCCGTATCCCGGCTGTGGTTCGTGCACAACCTGTGCTCCCCATTGGGTGGCTACCGCAGCGGTCGCATCGGTCGAACCGTTGTCCACGACGATGACGGCGTATTCCGGCGGAATCGCGGCCAGCACTACCGGCAGTGCGTCCGCTTCATTTCGGCACGGCACCACGACCGTCACGGGTTGTCCCATGAGTCCGACGCTAGAACCGACGGGCGTCTTTCGACCCCAAGTTGGCCATGACGAAACCATGACATTCCCTGTTTCTGCGCCTTGACCTGCATTTATCGGACAAACGGCCGACTAAGGTCTTCTCGTATGGCGGTTGGCACTCTCGAGCCGAGGAGCGCGTCACGGACGCGGCTCGACTACCTGATGGCGGCTGGAGCACTGACGCTCGTCGCGATCGCCGTCGCCGTGCCATCGATCGACAAGAGTCTGCACCGCCGGAACCATGCGTCGACTGCGCCGATCTTCGGCGAATGGCACCCCCACGTCGGATGGGGCACCGTTCCGGCCCTCGCTTTCGCCGCCGCCGTCGTCTGGTGGGGCCCCGATCTCGCACAGCGACTGTCGTGGCGCAGGCTGGTAGCGGTCACCTGGCTCGGGAATCTGGCGTGGACGGTGAGCCTCGTCCTGGTCGACTCTTCCCAGCGCGGATTCGGCGACCCTCTGACCGACAAGAACGAGTATCTGCACGACATTCCACGCATCAGCAGCGTCGGTGAAGCGGTCCGCGACTTCTCGAGTCGCATTCTCGACTTCCAGCCGGATTCCTGGACCACGCACGTTTCGGGCCATCCGCCTGGCGCCTTGCTCACGTTCGTCGCCCTCGACCGTCTTGGCTTGTCCGGAGGAACCTGGGCGGGACTCTTCGTGGTCATCACCGGGAGCACCGCGGTAGTGGCGGTCATGCTGACCATCCGCGCTCTCGGCGACGCGAACTGGGCGCGACGGTCCGCACCGTTTCTCGTGCTGGCCCCGATCGCAGTCTGGGTCGGAACGTCTGCGGACGGCTGGTTCATGTGCGTGACCGCATGGGGAATCGCACTCCTGGCCATCGCCGCGACGACGTCGAACGCGGCCGCCGGTTTCGCGAGCGGACTCCTGCTCGGCTTCGGGGTCTACCTCAATTACGGACTTCTCCTCATGGGGGTACCCGCGCTGGCCGTCCTGTGGGCGGCACGAAATTGGCGACCGCTCGTACCCGCACTCGTCGGTGCGGTCCTCGTTGCCGCGGCGTTCACTCTGGGCGGTTTCTGGTGGCTGGACGGGATGCACCTCGTTGTTCAGCGCTACTACCAGGGCATCGCGAGCGAGCGGCAGTTCGGATATTGGGTGTGGGCAAACCTCGCCGCGACCGTGTGCGCGGTCGGCCTCGCGACCGTCGCGGGGCTGCACCGGGTACGACCGAATGGCGCGGGCGTGCTGCCCATCGCCGGATTGGTCGCAATCCTCGCCGCTGACCTCAGCGCGCTGTCGAAAGCCGAAACCGAACGAATCTGGCTGTCGTTCACCGTCTGGCTGCTCGCGGCCGCGGCACTGCTCCCCCATACGCGAAGATGGCTCGTGGCCCAGGCGGCGGGCGCACTATTGATCAACCATCTGATCCTGACGAATTGGTGAGTGAGATGACCGTCCTGATCGCCGACGACGATCCGATCGTTCTCGACATCGCCCGCCGCTACCTCGAGCGCGACGGTCACACTGTGCTCGCTGCGCCGGACGGCAACCGGGCGTGGGACCTGTTGCGCAACAACGAGGTCGAACTCGTGGTCGCCGACATCATGATGCCCGGCCGGGACGGACTGTCGCTGTGCCGCGACATCCGATCGGGAACGGTCGTCGACGCGGCGACGCCGATCATCCTGCTCACGGCACTCGGTGAAGAGGAGGACCGCGTCGTCGGGCTCGAATCCGGAGCCGACGACTACGTGGTGAAGCCGTTCAGCCCGCGCGAACTGGCGCTGCGCGTAGCGGCTCTGCTCCGCAGGGCCCAGACTGCGCCAATCACTCGAGTGGCGGCAACGATCCGGGACGGCGATCTCGAGGTGCATCCTGGTGCGCGAACGGTCGTGGCAGGCGGAAAGCCCGTCAATCTCACGGGTCGCGAGTTCGACCTTCTGCACTTCTTCCTCACCCACCAGGGTGTGGTGTTCTCGCGCCAGGACCTCCTCGAGCAGGTGTGGAACTGGGACTTCGGCGACTACTCGACGGTCACCGTGCACGTGAAGCGCCTGCGCGCCAAGCTCGCGGAACATCACCGCGTGCGCACGGTGTGGGGGCATGGGTACAGCTGGGGTGGCGCGGGAGAGGAAGAATGACGATGCCCACCGATTCGCTCCACATCATTCTGTACGCACTGGTCTTCGCGGTACCGGTCGTCGTACTGGGCGCACTCGTCGTCCTTCGGATGAACCGCGGTTCGCTCACGGTGAGCACCGCAGTGCTCGTGATGATCCCGGTGCTCGCGACGCTCTCGGGAGTCGTCGGCGTCAGCGGCTTCATGTTCACCGACGAATTCACGCGCAATCTCTTCGTTCTCATCGTCGTCGCCGTCGTGACGCTGCCGGCGGCGGTCGCGCTCGGTCGGATGCAGGCCAAACGAACTGTCTGGCAGGAACAGATGCGGGAGAAGGAACGCGCTGCGGAGAAGTCCCGCCGCGAACTGGTCGCGTGGATCAGCCACGACCTGCGGACGCCGCTCGCCGGAATTCGTGCGGTGACCGAAGCTTTTCTCGACGGGGTCGTCACCGACCGCGACGACGTCGAGAACTACGCCCGCCAGGTCCGCAGCGAGGCTCTTCGACTGTCCGCGATGGTCGACGACCTGTTCGAGATGTCGCGGATCAACTCGGGTGCTTTGATGCTCGACGTCGAACCGGTCGATCTTGCCGAGATTGCCGACGAAGTGCTCGCCTCGCATCGACTCGCGGCGGCGCGCGCTCAGGTCGACCTCCGATCACACGCTCCCGATCAACGGGTGGTCGTGAAAGGCAGCGACCGCGCGCTCGCGCGCGTGCTGTCCAACCTCATCGTCAACGCCATTCAGCACACCCCGCCGGGAGGTGCGGTCGACGTGTCGCTGGGCGCTGATTCGGCACACGCCTGGGCCCGCGTCGACGACACCGGAACCGGCATTCCAGCGGCCGATCTCCCCCGCGTTTTCGAGATGGCCTACCGCGGGACCAACTCCCGGACACCCACCGCCGACGGCGATTTCGGACCGGGAACCGGCCTCGGATTGGCCATCGCCGCCGGCCTCGTCTCGGCACACGACGGTGAGATCACCGCCGCCAACCGGGAGCAGGGCTGTCGCTTCGAGGTTCGGATTCCGCTGGCGGTCTAGATGACCGGTGGCGCGGTGGATTCGTATGTGTGTCCGGTCGGCGTCCGCGTTTCGAAGGTGTGCCGGTCCCCGTTGATGGGTTTCTCGCTGAATCCGGGTGCTTCCTTGTTGTAGTTGCAGAATTCACACCGGCCCGCCCCGTCTTCGGCGCTGGTCGGTCCGCCGTGGCGGGATCGGATGATGTGGTCGTGGTGTTTGATCGGTGCCCCGCAGTAGGGCGTGCGGCAGCGGTCATCGCGCAGGTCGAGGAACTGCGCGAGGGGTTTCGGGAAGATGCGTTGGCGGGAGTCCATGGAAATGAGTTCGCCCGTCGTCGGTGCCAGATAGAGACGTCGAATCCACGCCTTCGTTTTTGCGGACTGTGCGACCCACAGGCGGGCGATCGCAGCCGGGATAGTCCCGTATCCGGGGATCCGGGCCGGGTGATCGTCACCGCCGAGCAAGGACAGGTCGGTCATCACGAGGTTGACCGCGACCGGGATCTCCTCGGCCTTGCTGACACCGGTGACCCGCTCGACCAGCAGATCGGCCTCGTACTGGGCGGGGGTTCGTGGCTCGCCGGCGGTGATCCACTTCGCTGCCTTGACCAGCGTCGCCTTCACCGCGATCGCCTGCTTGAGCGGCAACAACGCCGTCAGGTAGGCCATCCCGTCCGCAGCTGGACGCACGGTGACCCGCCGCTGGCACTCAGCCAACTTGTTGCGCCGCAGCCGCGCCTCGACATCGAGCAGGTCGGCGGCCTTGCGGGTTTCGGTCTCGAACCGGTGATCACTCCAGCCCGCGAACCGGGCGGCGTCACTGCACAGGGCGGTGTCGACCGCGGCACGGTCGATGGCATCCAGGTGTGTGATGCCGCGGCGGATGATCTGAGCACGGTGTTCACTCAGCACCCCTTCTTGCATCCGAGCCAACGTATTCGGCATTTCCGTCACCAGAACACGAGCCAACGTCAGATGTCCTTGTCCAGCGGTCGGTGACTCGCGACGCGCCAACGCGATCTGCGCGGCGACCCCGACCCCGTGCTTGTCTTTCGGCAGACCCATCGCGGCGTGCTCAGCCCGCACCTCACGGTCTAGGTCCGCGGTGTCAATGGCTTGGGCGGCAGCGATTGCGGCTTTTAAATCCTCGAGGGCACGGATTCGGTCGATTCGGGTTGTGTTATCGACGAGCCGATCCAGTACCGCGAGGCGGCGCCGGATTGAGGTGATGTCGTCGATATCCACCCTTCGAACATACATGCGACCTCTGACAAGTTCCGCCTCGTATCCGCAGGTCAAAGCATATTTTGCACACTCTCACACCTCGATCTGCGAACCGATCATCACCGTATGGTTCCTCGGCAGACGGAAGTAGTCCGCCGCGTCTGAACTCACGTGCGCCGACGCGATGAACAGCCGCTTACGCCAGGCGGCCATCGTGGGCTGATCGCCCTTCTTGAGCTCGATCTTCGACAGGAAGTACGACACTTCATCCGCGATGAGCCGCCCTTCGGTGAGCGCCGGATCGATCATGCGCAGAACCTGCGGCACGTTCGGGTTCTCCATGTAGCCGTAGCGCACGGTGACCCGGATGATGCCGTCATCGTCGTAGCCGAGACTGTCCACCGACAGCCGTTCGGAATCAGGGACAGAAGGCACTGTCTCCGTCAGGATCGTCATGATCACGACGTGTTCGTGCAGCACGTGGAAGTGCTCGACCGTTTCGCGCATCGCGATCGGAGCCGTTTCGAGTCCGCGGTTGAGGTACACCGCGGTTCCGGGTGTGCGGGTCAGGCTCGGCGTCCAGGTGTGGAGTTCTTCGACGAACTGCTGCAGCGGACCTTCCTCGGCCTCGCGCGCGGCCGTCGCGATGATGCGCCCCTTCTGCCACGTCTGCATGATCGTGAACGCGGTGATGCCGATGAGCAGCGGCAGCCAGGCGCCATGCACGAGCTTGGTGACGTTGACCGCGACGAAGAGAAGGTCGATGGTCAGGAGCGGGATGGCGCCGAGGAGCACGAGCCACAGCGGTGTCTTCCAGCGCTTGTAGGCGAGGAAGAAGAACAAAGCCGTCGTGATGAGGATCGTCGCCGTGACCGCCATTCCGTAGGCGAAGGCGAGAGCCGCGGAACTACGGAAAGCGAACACAAGCGTCAGCACCGACACCATGAGCATCCAGTTGATCCACGGCACGTAGATCTGGCCCATCGTCGACTCGGACGTATAGACAATCCGAAGTCGCGGAAGGTAGCCCAACTGCGCTGCCTGCGACGCGACCGAATAGGCGCCGGTGATGACCGCCTGCGACGCGATGATCGTCGCCACGATGGTGAGAAGGATGAGCGGAATCCGCGCCCAATCCGGCGAGAGCAGGAAGAACGGGGCGCTCACGGTCGACTCGTCGCCGAGGATGAGCGCGCCCTGCCCGAGGTAGCACAAGACGAGCGACGGCAGGACGAGTCCCAACCAGCCGAGGGTGATCGCGCGACGGCCGAAATGACCCATGTCGGCGTAGAGGGCCTCGGCGCCCGTCACCGACAGGACGATCGCGGCGAGCGCGAAGAACGCCAGGTGGAAGTGGTTACCGAGATAGCCCAGCGCGTAGGTCGGAGACAGGGCTTTGAGAATCACCGGGTGGCCCATGATGCCCTTGATTCCGAGCGCAGCCAGCGTGAGAAACCAGACGATCATGACCGGGCCGAAGAACTTGCCGACCGCGTCGGTGCCCTTCTTCTGCACCATGAACAGCACGATGATGATCACCGCCGTCACCGGGACGACCCACTCGTCGAAGCCCGGGTCAAGGGTCTTGACACCTTCGACCGCCGAAAGCACTGAGATCGCCGGCGTGATCATGCTGTCGCCGAAGAACAGCGCCGCACCGAATATTCCCATCGCGGCCAAGACTTTCGTCTTTCCGCCGCTGCGGGCGCCCCACTTCTTGACCAAGGTGATCAGTGCCATCACGCCACCCTCGCCGTGGTTGTCGGCGCGCATGACGAGCGTGACGTACGTGAGCGTCACGATTGCCATGACCGACCAGAACAGCAACGAGACGACGCCGTAGACCGCCTCGTGGTTGAGCGGCACGGGATGTGGATCGTGCGGATTGAAGACCGTCGAGATGGTGTAGATCGGACTCGTACCGATGTCGCCGAAGACGACGCCGAGAGCTCCGATGATCAGGGCAATTCGCCCACCGGAATGTCCGTTTGCCGCTTCATCTTTCGCGTCCATGACAGCCACAGCCATGCGCTGAGTATGCGCTCGAATCGGCGGGTGAGATCGCGCAATGTGTTGTGATCGTCTAGATAGTCGGTCGTGCTGTCCCGACCGTCTCGCGAAGCGGTGCGCTGGCAAACTTCGTCAGTCCCTCGCCTGGCTCGATCGCCGCTTCGAAGCCGAGCACATCGCGCGCCTTCGCCGGACTCGCGACGATGTGCCGAACATCCCCGGGCCGGAACTCCCCGGTGACCACGGGCGACGGACCGCCGACCGCGGCCGACAGCGTCGATGCCACATCAAGGATGCTGACTGGGCGTCCAGAGCACACGTTGACCGCCTCGAATCCCGGGAGCGCAGCTTCGACCGCGAGCCGATTCACCCGCGCAACATCGCTGACCTCGACGAAGTCCCGCATCTGTCGACCGTCCTCGAAAACTCGCGGCGGCTCGCCGCGTTCGAGCGACGACCGGAACATCGCCGCCACCCCCGAATACGGCGTATCGCGGGGCATGTTCGGCCCGTAGACGTTGTGGTACCTGAGCGCAACAACCGAACCTCCGGTCGTTCGCGTCCACGCCAGCGCGAAGTGCTCCTGGGCGAGCTTGCTTGCCGCATAGAAACTGCGCGGTCGCAGTGGGGCGTCCTCGGGAACGAGTTCCCAGGTCAGCGGCTCCCCCGCGTCGGAGAGCGGATCGAACCGGCCGGCTCGCAGGTCGTCGATCGACCGAGTCACTTCGTCCGCTCCGCAGTATCGCCCTTCGCCATAGACGACCATCGACGACGCCAGGACCAGTCGAGAGCAGCCCGCCCGCGCCATCGCCGCAAGGAGCACCGCAGTTCCGAAGTCGTTGTGCGAGGCGAAGGCCGGCGCGTCGAGCGCATCGACCCCGGCGCCCACGACCGCGGCCTGGTGACACACGACGTCGACACCACTCAAGGCCTCGTCGAGAACCTGTCCGTCACGAACATCGCGCCGCACACCCTGGGAGTCGCCGTGCGCTGACGGAAGGTACGCGTCGAATTCCACGACCTCGTGTTCCGCGGACCTCAACTCCGCGGCAACCGCAGACCCGATGAAACCCGCCGACCCCGTGAGCAGTACCCGCATCAGTCCATCGTTACCGAGCGCAGCCAAACCGAGAACACCTGAGCCATTGACGTCATCGAACAGTCATTTATCGTGACTTCATGGCCAGCAGTGTTGAGGAACTTTTCGCGTTCGACTCTCTCCTGAGCGACGAGGAGCGCGAAATCCGTTCCACGGTGAAGAAATTCGCCGATTCCGCGCTGCGGCCGAACCTCGCCGAGTGGTTCGAGAACGCCACCTTCCCGGTCCGCGAACTCGCACCGGAATTCGGCAAGCTCGGGCTCCTCGGCATGCATCTCGAGGGCTACGGCTGCCCTGGGATATCGGCCACGTCCTACGGTCTCGCTTGTCTGGAGATCGAGGCTGCAGACTCCGGCGCACGCAGTTTGATGTCGGTGCAGGGATCGTTGTCCATGACCGCAATCCACAAGTACGGCAGCGAAGAGCAGAAAGAGCAGTGGCTTCCGGACATGGCCGCCGGAACGAAAATCGGCTGCTTCGGACTCACCGAACCGGACTTCGGATCAAACCCCGGCGGGATGCGAACTCGCGCCACGCGCAAGGGAACCGACTGGGTCTTGAATGGCTCGAAGATGTGGATCACGAACGGCACCGTGGCCGACGTCGCGATCGTCTGGGCACAGACCGAGGACAAGATCCGCGGCTTCCTCGTTCCCACCGACACTCCGGGCTTCACGGCCAACGAAATGCACCGCAAGCTGTCGTTGCGTGCGTCCATCACGGCAGAACTGTCGTTCGACGACGTCGTTCTCCCAGCCGACGCGATCCTGCCCGAATCGCGCGGGCTCGCCTCTCCCCTCGGATGCCTTTCCGAGGCCCGCTTCGGCATCATCTTCGGTTCGATCGGTGCCGCGCGCGACTGTCTCGAATCCGCGGTCGAGTACTCCAAGACCCGTGAGGTGTTCGAAAAGCCCTTGGCGGGTTACCAACTCACGCAGGCGAAGCTCGCCGACATGGCCGTCGACATCGGGAACGGCATGCTTCTCGCGGTCCACCTCGGCCGCCTCAAGGACCAGGGCGTCATCCGGCCCGAGCAGGTCAGCGTCGGCAAGCTCAACAACACCCGCACCGCGATTCGAGTTGCCCGCGAATGCCGCACGATCCTCGGCGCGAACGGCATCACCCTCGACTACCCGGTCATGCGACATGCCAACAACCTCGAGTCGGTCCTCACCTATGAGGGCACGGCCGAAGTGCATCAGCTCGTCGTAGGCCAGGCGCTCACGGGCGAAAGCGCCTTCCGCTGACCATCCGCAGCGAGCGCCTCGGCATCAGACTCGGAGTACCGAAAGCGCACGCTTCGGTCAGCATTCAGCGCAGCGATTCCAACGAGTTCCTGTTCGAACTCGTCGTCGACGGTCAACCTGTGCTGTCGGCCGGTCCGGTCTGCTCAACGTGCGAATTCGTGTTCAGCCGGTGGCGGCAGGCACCCGAATTCGCGCAGGTGCAAGACCTTTCGGCTCGTCTCGCGAACGGCATCGACACGCTCGAGGCGGAACTCCTCGACATCTACGGAAGCTTGCTTGTCGAAGGTGAATACGACGTGTTCCTTCTTCGAATCAGTCCTTCGCTGGAGCGAGGCGATCGGTACGGGACGAACACCGCACGGCTCAACGAGGACGACGTCGCCAACGAATACGTCATTCCCATCGGCCCTGCTCAGCTGGACGAATCCCGGGTTCACCTCTACGAACAGAAGACTCGCGACGGGGTCGTTCCGACGGCGGTCAGTCTGGGTCTACTCGACTCGAGGTCGCGCCGAGCCGACGGCACCGATGACTGCGATTACGTCGATGAAGACAACCTCATTCACTTCCTGCTCGACGGTCACCACAAGTTGCTCGCGGCGGCCAATCTCGGCGCGGAATTGGATGTGGTGGCGATCGTCCCAAGCAGTGTCGAGATCCGGAAGGTCACGTACGCCCTGCATGGTCAGCGGTGATCTCGTCCCGCTTCGCGACCAGAAACCTGCGCATCGGCGCGTCGACGGTGAGGTCGATCGCCTTGTCATAGGCCGCCACCGCCTCGTCGATCCGACCGGTGCCCCGCAGCAGATGCGCCCGCGCCGCCCACGTCGGCTGGAATCGTTCCCCACCCGGGATCTCCAGCAGGGCAAGGCCGGCATCTGCGCCATGCCGCTCTCCCACCACAACCGCGAGCGAAACCTGCGCTCCGAGCGTCGGTTCAGTCGCAACAAGCGCGCGATAGATCGTTTCCAGAGCCGCCCAGTCGGTTCTCCCGGAAACCCTCCGATTGCAGTGCACGGACTGCACGGACGCCTCGAACTGGAATCGGGCTGGGCGCCCGAACTGATGGGCCCGCGCGAGCAGCCCCTCTCCTTCGGCGATGAGTTCCGCATCCCAGGCGTCGACGTCCTGTTCAGTAACAGGCACCAGGACTCCGTCGCGAATTCGGGCCCGGGCCCGGGCGTTCGACAGTGCAATCAGTGCCGCCAGTCCGAGCACTTCGGGCTGATCAGGCATCAATTCCACGAGCGTTCGCGCGAGATACAGCGCCTCGCCCGAGAGTCCGTCGCGTTCGGAGATTCCCGCGATGCCCTGCCAGTCGATCGCGAAGGCGCCGTACACCGCTTCGAGAACCGCATTCAGCCGCCCGGGAAGCGCGTCCGCCTCGGGGACGACGAACGGAATTCCGGCGTCGCGGATCTTGCGCTTCGCTCGCACCAAGCGCTGCGCCATCGTCGACGTGGGGATCGCGAAAGCTCCCGCGATCTGCACTGCCTCCAGGCCGAGCACCGTCTGCAGCATGAGCGGAGTGCGGATACCCGGATCGATCGCGGGGTGCGCGCAGACGAACATCAACTCGAGTCGCCGGTCGCCCATCACCACGGGTTCGGTTGCCTCGACATCGTCCTCGAGTTCGACCGACGTGCGGTGGGCGGCCGACCGATAGGAATCCCGGAGCCGATTCCGGGCCACGGTCAGCAGCCACGCTTCCGGGTTGTCGGGAATCCCGTCGTCCGCCCACTTCACGAGGGCACGCTCCAGCGCATCAGACAGAGCATCTTCGGCGGCGGCGAGGTCGCGCGTCGGCGCGGCGAGCAGCGCGATGAGCCGACCATACGACCGGCTCACCACCGCCGATACCGTCGAACTCAGCTCTTGAGACGGCACGCGTCCGACCACTCACCATCGATGATCGACGTCGCCACTGGCCGCACTTCGATGACCCCGAACTGAGCCACGGGGCACTTCTCTGCCCACGCGAGTGCGGCATCGAGATCGGGCACATCGATGACGAAGACGCCGGCGAGCATCTCCTTCGATTCCACGAAGGGGCCGTCCTGGACCTTGAGCGTGCCGTCGCGCAGCGTGACCTGAGTGGTCGCGCTGCTCGGTCGCAAGATGTCCGCGCCGATCAGCACACCGGCGGAGACCAGATCGTCGGCATACCGAGCGAACGCCGCCTGGGTCTGCTGAATGGCTTCCTCCGGGATGTCGCCGGGTGCCGGTTCAGCGTGGTTGAGAACGAGTGCGTAGCGCATGATCTTTTCCTTTCATCGTGTCCGGCATGAGGACCGGACATCACGATGACGATCGAAGGCGGGCGCAATCGACACTCGCGCACAGAATTTCTAGCGTTCCGGCCGCCCGCTGACAAAGCCCAGCAGGTCGTGCCGCGTGATGACACCGATCGGCTTACCGTCGTCGACGACCATGAGCGCGTCCGATTCAGCCAGTGCCTTTTGTGCCACCGAGACCGTCTCACCGGCACCGATGAGCGGAAGCGGCGGACTCATGTGCTTGGACACCTGGTCGGTCAGCTTCGCGCGGCCCTCGAACACCGCGCTGAGCAGGTCGCGCTCAGACACCGAGCCGCGGACTTCGCCCATCATGACCGGAGGCTCGGCCAGGACGACGGGCATCTGCGAAACGCCGTATTCGCGCAGGATCTCGACCGCGTCGCGCACCGTCTCGGTCGGGTGCGTGTGGACGAGATCCGGTAGCGCGCCGGACTTGCCCTTGAGGATGTCTGCGACGCGCTTCTCCTCGGTCTTGCCATCGAGCCGCGACCGCAGGAAGCCGTAGGACGACATCCAGTCATCGTTGAAGATCTTCGACAGGTAGCCGCGGCCACCGTCCGGCAGCAGCACGACGACTAGCGCGTCCGGTCCCTCACGCTCGGCAACCCGCAGCGCGGCGACGACCGCCATTCCGCACGATCCGCCGACGAGCAGGCCCTCTTCGCGAGCCAGGCGACGCGTCATGTCGAACGAGTCGGCGTCCGACACCGCGATGACCTCGTCGACGACCGACGGGTCGTAGGCGCTCGGCCAGAAGTCCTCACCCACGCCTTCGACGAGGTACGGACGGCCGGTTCCACCCGAATAGACCGAGCCTTCCGGGTCGGCGCCGATGATCTTCACCGCGCCACCCGACTGCTCCTTGAGGTAGCGGCCGACGCCGGTGATCGTGCCACCCGTACCCACACCGGCAACGAAGTGCGTGATCTTGCCGTCGGTGCCCGCCCAGATCTCCGGACCGGTCGTCTCGTAGTGGCTCGCCGGACCGTTCGGGTTCGAATACTGGTCGGGCTTCCAGGCGCCCGGGGTCTCGCGGACCAGCCGGTCCGAGACGTTGTAGTACGAGTCCGGGTGCTCCGGCGGGACCGCCGTCGGGCACACGACCACCTCGGCGCCGTACGCGCGCAGCACGTTCTGCTTGTCGAGACTCACCTTGTCCGGGCACACGAAGATGCACTTGTAGCCCTTCTGCTGAGCCACGAGCGCGAGGCCCACACCGGTGTTTCCCGACGTCGGCTCGACGATGGTGCCACCTGGCTTGAGCTGGCCTGATGCCTCGGCAGCCTCGACCATCTTGACCGCGATGCGGTCCTTGCTGCTGCCGCCGGGGTTGAGGTACTCGAGCTTCGCGGCGACGATTCCCATGCCCTGTTCGGTGACAGAGTTCAGCTTGACGAGCGGGGTGTTGCCGATCAGATCCACGACGTGGTCAGCGATGCGCATACCTCTATGTTTCCAGACGCGCCGGAAGGCCGTCAGCTAGGTAACCTTTACTGAGCAACCTTTTGGGGCAATCCCTTCGCACGGAAGGTCATCCGTCCATGCCAACTCCAGGCTGGCGAACTGCAGCGCTCACCGGAACGGCAACCGTTGTCGCCGGTCAGAGCGCGCGTCGGGCGTATCGACACCTCAACTCCCAGGCCGCGGTCGCCCGCAAGCGCATCGGCCGCGACACGACCAAGCCGCCCGAAGCCGACGGCGTGTACTCGCCCGCCGGCGGCGATCCCCTGCCCTACCGACTCGGCGTCGAATACGACCTGCATCTCATGATCTTCGGCGACTCGACCGCCGCCGGGCTCGGCTGCATCAGTCCCGAGGAAGTCCCCGGCGTCTTGATCGCCCGGGCTCTCGCGGAGGAGTCCGGACAGCGCATCCGGCTCAGCACCAAGGCAATCTGCGGTGCCACGTCGAAGGGTCTCCGCGGACAAGTCGACGCGATGTTCGTGGCCGGCAAAGCGCCCGACGCCGCCGTCATCTTCGTCGGCGCCAACGACGTGACGAAGAAGCACTCGATCCATCGCTCCGCCGAACGCCTGGGCGAAACTGTCGACCGGTTGCGTCGCGCCGGGTCGGTCGTGGTCGTCGGCACGTGCCCTGATCTGGGTACCGTCGGCGCCATCCCGCAACCGCTACGGGCCGTCGTCCGCGAATACGGCCTCCGCTTGGCAAAGGCACAGGCGCACGAAGTGCTCGAGGCCGGCGGACACCCGGTCGCCCTCGCCGACCTGCTCTCCCCGGAATTCCTGGCCGCTCCCGATCAGATGTTCTCCACCGACGGCTTCCATCCGTCGGCCGCGGGATACGAGCGGGCGGCCAGTCTGCTGCTCCCGGTACTCGCGTCCGCACTCGGCGTCTGGGCCGGCGGCCCGCTCCCGGAGGTTCCAGAACGCTCACCACACGTCGAGGACAAGAAGGTCAGAGCGCGACTCACGCGATTCTTCATTCCAGCTAATTGATGGAAGAGATTCCCGCAGCGGATGCGGGAACGTTTACCAACGCAAAACGGCCCCGATCGAAATCGGGGCCGTCCGCTGTTCAGGAGTTTACGTCGCGCCAAGGCCACGGTTCCGGCGACAGCTAATCGTTGTTGAAGTAGCTCAGCAGTCGGAGGATTTCGACGTAGAGCCAGACGAGCGTGACGGTGAGGCCGAAGGCCACGCCCCACGCCATCTTCTCCGGTGCACCGGCGCGAATCAGCTGGTCAGCGGCGTCGAAGTCCAGCAGGAAGCTGAAGGCTGCGAGGCCGATGCAGACGAGGCTGAAGATGATCGCGATCGGGCCGCCGTCACGGAGGCCGAAGCCACCGTCCATGAAGAAGCTCGCCACGAGGTTTCCGAGCATGAGGACCACGACGCCGATCAGGGCGCCGAACATCACGCGCTGGAAGCGCGGGGTAACCCGAACCGCACCGGTCTTGTAGACCACGAGCATGCCGGCGAAGACACCGATCGTGGCAAGAACGGCCTGGATGATGATCGAGCTGCCGTTCGGCGTGCTTCCACCGATTGCGACGTTCGCAAACAGGTGGGAGATCGCACCGAGGAACAGGCCCTCGAATGCGGCATAGCTCAGGACGAGCGCCGGGTTGTTCATGAGGCGGGTGAAGCTACCGACCATCGCGAGGATGAAACCGATGAGTCCACCACCGATGACGAACAACGGGGCCAGGCCCGGGTTCCCGGCGGAGAGAATGAACGACACGATCGCGGCGACGACCAGAACACCGAGCGTGATGCCGGTCTTCGTCACGACGTCGTCGATCGTCATGGCGCGGGTAGGCGCCTGAGGCTGGTATTCGCCGTATTGGGGCTGGCCGTAGCCCTGAGGCTGGCCGTAACCCTGCTGGTGACCGTAGTAACCGGCACCCGCGGCGGCGGAACCGAACGCGGAATATCCGCCGGACTGCTGCGGCAGGTTGCGGAATACCGGGTTGCTGGTGGAGCGCACCGTAGTTTTCCCTTCTCGGTTAGCACCGCGGCGAGCTACGCCGCGAGATCGCGCTTGCGAATCTGCTTGTTGAACGACCGGGATGGTCGTTGAGTTCCCGCAGAATTCGACAATTCGGACTCTACCCGCGAATTCTTCACTAACCCCGTCGTATGGAACACGTCACGGTGTAACGCCCGTTTCGTCCGACGACTCGCGTGGTCCCGACGAGCTTGCGCAGTTGCTCGCGGTAATTGAGGTGCGAGTTGTAGACCGTCCACAGCTCGCCGCCTGGGCGCAGCGCGCGCGCCGCACCCTCGAGCAGCTTGATGCCGGCACCCGCGTAAACGGCCGAGCCGGCGTGGAAAGGCGGATTGCACACCACGAGATCGATGCTCGATTCGTCGACGGAGTCGAGTGCGTCATCGCGCACGACCTCTACGCGTCCCGCGACACCGTTGGCCGCCACGGTCCCCGCGGTCGAGCAGACAGCCGCATACGACTGGTCCGCGGCGATGACCTTCAGATCGGGCCGGGACTTGGCGAGGACAGTCGCGAGAACGCCGGTGCCGCAACCGAGGTCGGCCGCGATCTTCGCGTCGGGAAGCATGTCGTCGATGAAGCCGAGCAGGAATCGGGTGCCGTGGTCGAGCTTGTTTCCCCCGAAGGCGGCACCGTGCGCCAACACCCGGATCCCGATGTCCGACAGCTCGGACAGCTGCGGATAAGTGACCGCACCCTTCATCGGCCCGGTCGCGGTGACCACCCGCGCCTTCTTGTGGCCCAGGCCGCCCTGGACGGTCATGAAGCGACGGCCCAGAACGTCGTTCATCGTCCGGCTGAGGTGCTTGTCCATGCCCGCAGCGAACAATGTCGCGTCGGGATCCGCGTGATTGGCGGCGAGCTCGCTGATCTCGGCGATGGCTGCCAGACTCCGCGGCATCCGCAGCAGGATCACGTGCGCGCCGTCGAACAACGCGGCGTCGAGCCGGTGATGCGTGAAGCGATCGGACAAGCCGACTTCGGCGGCGTTCCGGTCGAGGGCCCGCTCGCCGGTCAGCGCATCCTGGTGCACCCGAAGGTCTCGCAACCCGAACCGCTCCGCGACGCCCAGCGTGATCGCTCCGTAGTTGTCCCCGACGATCGCCACGGGACCACCGGCCTCGATCGTTGAGGCGGCGGTGTCGAGCAGCAGGGTGTCGGCGGCGTCGAACGCATACAGATTCGGCGCCTCGATGTCTGGCCAACGGCGCAGACTCTGCAGGACGGTCACGGCAAATACCCTAGAGCGCGCCGCGAAAATCCGTCACTACCAGCTGATAATTCAAGATCTAATACGCCGCGACGGCGTCATCGACGCTCGTGTGAATGTGCAAAACCTCGTCAAGCCCGGTGAGCATGAGCGGTCGCGCAGTTACCGGACCATCGGCGACGACCGCGAGTCCGCGGTCGGCGTCGATGCGCTGGTGGGTGGCAACCAACAAGGCAATTCCGGCGGAAGCCAGAAAATCGACTCCGGTCAGGTCGACGACAATCGGACCACTTTCCGACTCGATGACCTTCTCGATTGCGGCTTCGAGCGTCTCCACCGTGGCGAGATCGATTGCACCCACGGCCGAGAGCACCGTGACCTTCTCTTTCGTCATCACTTCCACGGTCAATGGCGAAACTCGAGAGTCGCCGACGTTGGTAGCCATGGTCTCCACTCTGCATGAAAAGCAGCGGTGAGTCACCTCACCGCTGTCAGCCACATACCGTTGCCGACTTGTGTTTTACCCGCGCAGGAAGCCGGCCAAACATCGAAATTCTCGGTATATGGTGCAATCCGGAACGCAGTGCATGCGGTCCTTGTTTCTGCCCGCCCGAAAGCAGGGGTTGACCGTGTCAGACACCTCCACAGTCGTTGAACCGAGCAACACTGTGTCCTCTTCGGACACGCTGCTCCCCCTCCTCGTCGAACACCTCCGGCAGAACCGTTCCGCTCTGCGTGAGGAATGGGCGCGTCGTATCACCAACGCCCGACTGCTCACCGCGATGACGCAGGACGAGATCTTCTCCGAAGCGACCTCGGTGTACGACAACTACGTCGAGGTGCTCGAGACGGGTTCGGTCGAAGCCCTGCAGGCCTACGCGCGAAACCTGTCCGAGCGCATCATTCCGCGAGGCGTCGAGACCGACGAAGTTCTCGGTATCGTTCTGCTCCTTCGTGACGTCCTCGCCCGCTCGCTGTTCGAGAAATACCAGTCCGACTTCGAACTGCTGAACCGAGTTCTCGACGCGTACGAGCCCGCCGCCAACCGAATCGCGAACACCGTGGGCGTGTCCTTCGTCCAGGAGCGCGAGCGCATCATTCGTCAGCAGCAGGAGGCCATCCGCGAGCTGTCGACCCCGGTTCTCCAGGTTCGTGAACAGCTCCTCATCCTCCCGATCATCGGCGTGCTCGACGGCCAGCGCGCTCGCCAGCTCACCGAGCAGCTGCTGCGAGCCATCCGCGCGAACCGCGCGAAGGTCGTCGTCATCGACATCACCGGTGTTCCCACGATCGACTCCACGGTGGCGAACCACCTCGTGCAGACCGTCGACGCGTCGGGCCTCATGGGCGCGAACGTCATCATCACCGGCCTGTCGTCGGAGATCGCCCTCACCCTGGTCACCATCGGTCTCGACCTGTCGAAGATGAACGCGGTCGGTGACCTCCAGGGTGGTATCGAAGAGGCCGAGCGACTGCTCGGCTACGAGGTCACGCGCGCCGGCGACGGCCGTGACCAGCGCTGACGCCGCGGGCTAGTCGATGCCAGTACCGATTCTCAAACAGGGCTACTACCTGATCGCGACCGTTCAGGCCGAGCTCTCGGACACGGACGCACAGCGGCTCCAGGACGACCTCATGGAGCGGGTGAGTCGCTTCCGCTCACAGGGGATCATCGTCGACGTGACGGCGATCGATGTCATGGACTCGTTCGCGGCCCGCGCCCTCCAGACGATCGCGCACATGACGCGACTACGCGGCGCGGACACCGTCATCGTCGGAGTTCAGCCCGACGTCGCGTTCTCGATGGTCCAACTCGGGCTGACCTTCAACGACATGTCTCTGGCGCTCGACCTCGAGGAGGGTCTGGCGCTGCTCGACCACCAGCTCTCGAAACGCCGAAGCAAGGATGTGCGCGACGGTGGACGATGAGCGGACGGATGTGACGGTGGTCGCCGTCGACAGCCCTGACGACATCGTCAAGGCGCGGCAGTCGGGTCGGGAACTCGCTACCCGGCTCGGCTTCTCGCTCACTGACGTCACCATGATCGCCACGGCGATTTCCGAAGTCGCCCGGAACATCACGAGCTACGCCGATCGCGGCGAAATCCACTTCTCGGTCGAGAAGTACGACGGCAGAACCGCATTCGTCGTTCGTGCGCACGACAATGGACCGGGAATCGCGGACGTTTCGCGCGCGCTCGAGGACGGGTACTCCAGCGGCAAAGGACTGGGCCTCGGCCTGCCGGGCGCCAAACGACTGATGGATCGACTCGAGGTTCACTCTGAAGTCGGCGCCGGGACCGTCGTCGAAATGTGGAAATGGGTCTGAAACTGGTGCAGGAGCAAGGGCGAATCGGTTCCGCCGAATGGGCCGCAGCCGGACGTGCGCTACCCGGGGAGAACGTATCGGGCGATCATTTCGTCGCCCTCGACACCGGAGATGGTTCCGCACTGTTCGGGGCCATCGACGGCCTGGGTCACGGAGATGCCGCGTTCGAGGCGGCACATCGTGCGGCCGCGGTGCTCAGTGAGAACCCGGCGGAGCCGCTCGACGTCCTGATCCTGTTGTGTCACCGGGCATTGGCGAACACCCGCGGGGCTGCCGTCACGCTGGTGAGCTTCTCGCCGAGTTCGATCTCCTGGATCGGCATCGGCAACGTCCGGGCAAGCCTGGTCGCGGTTGCGCCGGGCGGTCCGACGGTCCGGGCCACCGCGCTGAACTTCGGCGGAATCGTCGGATACAGCCTCCCGTCGGTCTTCGAAGCCCAGACGATTCCGGTTCGTACCGGCGACCTTCTCGTGATCGCCACCGACGGTCTCGGCGCCGACGAGCCGTCCGCGCTCAACCTCGCCAGCCAGACGCGTGAGATCGCCGAAGACCTCGTCGCGACCCGCTCGAAGCCGACCGATGACTCCCTCGTCCTCGTCGTCCGGCACCGCGGCACACCGCAGTGATCAGCCATGCCTGCTAGCAGATTCGCCGCCGCGTACAGCGAAGCTCTGCGCCGCTACGTTCGCGAACGCAGCGAGGAGACTCTCGAAGCGGGGCACGAACTCGGCAGGCTCTTCCTCGAGGAGGGAATCAGCCTTCTCGAGGTTGCGGAGACGCACATGCGCTTGCTTGCCGAAGTGCACAAGCAGCCCGGTGGCGAAGAACTCGCGCTGCAGTTCCTCCTGCAGACCTTGGCCGCCCTCGATGTCGCGACCCGCGGCTTTCTCGACGAGACGCGACAGCACCAGCAACAACGGGCTCGCGCCGACGATCTCGCCGAACGCGACGCGTTCCGCACGGCACTCGTGGACTCGCTGCAAGACGGGTTCTTCGTCGCCGATTCGAAGTCCTCCGTCGTCGAGATCAATGCCGCCTTCGGGTCGATCACCGGCTACGGCGCCGAAGGACTTCCGTTCGACTGGCCCTATCCCTGGGTACCGGAAGACGGTGACGATTCGTACAAGCTCACCGGTCGACGGCTGCTCGCCATCACCCACAAGACCGGCCGGCGGGTGTGGGTCGCGGTCAACTCGCATCCGGTTCGCGGACCGCACGGGCGCACCGGAACGTACGTCGGAACGATTCGCGACGTCACCGCGGACCAACTCGCCCGGGCGCGCGAGAAGGCCGATTACCTTCAGGCTCGCGACATCTCGATGACGCTGCAGCGCGCAATGCTGGGCCCGGTCGACCGCCCCGCCGGGTTCGCGTTCCGGTACGAGCCGGCCGTCTCACCGTTGGAGGTCGGCGGCGACTGGTACGACGTGGTGGCGTTGTCCCGCAACCGAATTGCCGTTGTGACGGGCGATTGCGTCGGTCGTGGACTCGAAGCCGCGGTCGTGATGTCGCAGCTGCGAAGCGCCAGTCGAGCACTGCTCCTGCAGGACGTTCGACCGGCGGCGGTTCTCGAAGGGCTCGACGCGGTGGCCGCACGGATCCCCGGTGCCCTCTGCACGACCGTGTGCGTTTCGATCATCGATCCGAGCACCGGCGAGATGTCGATCAGCAGCGCCGGCCACATGCCGGTGCTGTGGGCCGGCCCCAACGGCGCGTTCGGCGAAATCGTCGGTGGGCGCGGTGTGCCACTCGCCGCCGTTCCCGGCCGCCGTCGACCGGACGCCCAGGCCGCCATTCCGCCCGGTGCCACCGTGGTCTGGTACACCGATGGCCTGGTCGAACGACGAGGACTGTCGATCGACGACGGGATCTCGGATCTCACGGCGATGATCCGCACGTCGGCGAACCGGAAGCCAGACATCCTGGCCGACCGCATTCTGTCGTGGATGCGACCGAGCGTCGGATACGACGACGACATCGCGATGGTCGTCTACCGGCAGCCCCCGCTGCCACTGGCTCTGGACCTCGCGGCGACCCCGGACAGCCTCGCCACGATCCGGCAGGAGCTGTCGAAATGGCTTCGCCTCGGCGGTGTGGAGACAGCCAAGATCAGCGACATCGTGCTGGCGGTCGCCGAAGCCGCGACGAATGCCATCGAGCACGCGTACCGCAACGTCGACTCGGGCCGCGTCGACATCAAGGCCTCCGTCGAAAATCACGACGTCGTCATTGTCACTCGGGACGCAGGTTCCTGGCAGCCCCCCGCGGCGGATTCCGGTCAGCGCGGACGCGGAATTTCACTGATTCGAGCACTGACCGACGAGACCGACATTTCGAGCGACGGCGACGGGACCGTCGTCACGATGCGGGTCCACGGCGCACTCGCCTGACCTGCTGACACGGCGATAAGCAGGCCTCCCTCACCGTGTGACGGCTGAGCAAAATGCGATAGCCGTTGCGTACTGCGCAATTTGGCTAGAAGAGTGCAATAGCGACACAGTTGCGGCTACGGTTTTAGGTGTAGAGGGCTAAACTTCGCCTCACCTAAAATGAAACTTGTGGCGACCGAAGAAATGGGTTCTAGTGGGCCCATAGGAGGTGCGGTAATGCGAGGCCGATACCAATGACAGCTGATTCGAACCCCGGCCCGACTCGGCGCGGATTCCTGGCCGGTGGCGCACTGCTCGGAGTAGCGGGCGCCACGTTCGGAGCGCGGCAGCTGGCCGGCGCAGCACCTCTCCATTCCGAAGAACCGCACGCCCACGGCGTGATGTCCGGTGCGACGTTCCGCGGCAGCGGAGTCGTCGACCCGGCCGTCAATGGATTCGACCCGATGGCCATCCTGCGTGACTTCGACCGAGGCCGCCGGAGCACGCTCCCGAACGGCCAGACGTTGCGTGAATGGACCATCACCGCGACCGACAAAGACATCGAGATCGCGCCGGGTGTGAAGTTCCCGTCATGGCTCTTCAACAACCGCACGCCGGGACCGACGCTGCGTGCCACCGAAGGTGACCGCCTGCGCATCCGGTTCATCAACAACTCGAAGCACCCGCACACGATGCATTTCCATGGCATTCACGCCTCGGAGATGGATGGCGTGCCAGGGATCGGCGCCGGTCTCGTCGCGCCCGGCAGCGAGACGACCTACGAGTTCGACGCCGAGCCGTTCGGCTTCCACCTGTACCACTGCCACGCGAATCCGCTCGCCGAGCACATCGCCCGCGGCATGTACGCCGGCTTCGTCATCGATCCGCCAGACGGTCGTCCGGACGCCGATGAGATGGTCATGATCCAGAACGGCTGGAACACGACGTTCGACGGCGAGGGCAACCAGATGTACGCCGTGAACGCGATCCCGTTCCACTACATGTACAAGCCGATTCAGGTGAAGCGAAACAAGCTCGTCCGGATCTACCTCGGCAACATGCTCGAGTACGACCCGATCAACAGCTTTCATTTGCACGCGAACTTCTTCAAGTACTACCCGACCGGCACGAGCCTGGTGCACTCCGAGTTCACCGACACGATCATCCAGGGACAGGGCCAGCGCGGAATCCTCGAGGTCACGTTCCCCTTCGTTGGCAAGTACATGTTCCATGCACACAAGTCCGAGTTCGCTGACCTCGGCTGGATGGGCTTCTTCGAGGTGACCGAATGACCGAGACAAAGCTGGACGACCCGTTCGAAGAAGCCACCGAATCCGTCGACGCGGTGTTCGCGAGCCGACCGTCGTGGCTGATCGCCGTGATCGCCGGCCTCCTCGTCGGCACGCTGGCCATCCTAACCGGTGTCTTCGGAGCCGCCCTGCACTCGAAGAGCACCGCTGCGGCAGCGACACCGGCCGCCGAAGTCGCAACGATCGAGGCGAAGAACACCTCGTTCTCCCCGAGCACCATCGAGATGGACCTGAAGAACAACGGCGACAAGCCGATCAGCGTTGCGCAGCTGTTCATTCAGGACCAGTACACCAACTTCGAGGGCGCCGAAGATCCGATCGCGGCAGGTTCGTCCGCGCACGTGATCATCGACTATCCGTGGATCGAGGGCCACCCGTACGCGCTGGCGTTCGTTCTGGGCGATGGCGCGCTCTTCGAGACCGAGGTCACGGCCGGTGAGGTCACCGCCGAAGGCGAGGCCGCTCCGGCGCCGACGACGACCCCGTCCGAGGTGTGGTGGCTGTTCGCCATCGCGGCTGTCGCGGCCGCGGCTGTCGTCGGTTTCGGCATCCCGGCACTGCGGAAGTCGGGGGCGGACGCCACCCGGGCCATCCTCGGAGTGTCGGCTGGCCTGCTCGCGGCGACCGCTGTCATCGCGACGTACTTCGCGGTCATCAACCTCTAGAACAACCCTCTGACCTGCAGGGCCTGGCGTGATGCCGGGCCCTGCAGGCGTTCTAACGGCACCCGAGTTCTCATACACCTAAGATTTCGAACGTGGAGACCTCAGAGCAGAGCACCGAGCCGGCGCCGACGGTACCGACGAAGACGAACTACATCTCGTATGAGCAGTTCGGCCGGGCTTTCGTGGAATACGCGGTGACCGCGGACAAGGTACGCGACTCGGTTGGCGACCTGTCGGGCCGTTCGTTCCAGTTCGGTCCGCTGCCGGTCGGACCGGGTGGCCTCGCGAAGGTCGACGCGGACGTCACGCTCGGCGACGTCGCGGTGCATCGCAAGCTGGGCCGGGAGATGCAGTTCGATGTCGCCATCCCGATCAAGGTGTTGCTCAAGATCAACCTGACGCTCGACTCCAGCAAGTTCGACGTCGACGGCGACATCCACATTCGCCTTCGGGTACGCGCTGCCTCGCCGTTGCGAATCCTCATCGAGATCGAGAAGCCGCGAACGCGGGACGTGCAGATCGTGGTGCAGCACGAGGGCACACGGGCCGCACTGCTGCGGATCTTCGCGGCCGTCGATCATCAGATCAAGAAGTTCATCGTCAAATACATCACCGACGAAGTGAACAAGCCGGAAATCCAGCGGAACCTCGAGATCGACCTGACGCACCACGTCGACGGGGCCTGGGGCGCGATCTCGGGCTCGCCTTCCCTGCAGCTCAACGACGATGAATCTCAAGATGATCCCGATTCGCCGGAAGTGGTGGCGGGGCTGTCCTAGTCGGAGTAAATCTGGCACTACCTGCGCCAATGGTGGCGCGGCATCAGTAGTCACAAAGAGGTGATGTCAGATGCAGATGGTCCTTCCCATGGGTGTGCACGGCCATGCCGACGCCCGGTTCGCCACGCCTGTCCGCCAATTCGGCCGTCTCTTTGCCGGTCATCGCGGCGGCGGCGCACTCGCAATCTACGAACACGGCACACCCGTCGTCGACATCTGGTCTGGCGTCGCCGACCATCGCGGCCGAACGCAATGGGACAGCAACACCGCGGCGGTCCCGTTCTCCGCCACCAAGGGTGTCGCCGCGACCGTTCTGCACCGTCTTGCGGACCGCGGACTTCTCGACTACGACGCCCCGATCGCCGAGTACTGGCCGGAATTCGGCGTCAACGGCAAGCGGCACATCACCACCCGGATGGTCCTGACCCATCAGGCCGGCCTGGCGCTCATGACCGGTGTCGCATCGAATCTCGAGGAGATGCTCGATCACCGCCTCATGGAGCAGCGCCTCGCCGCGGCGAAGTCCACCCACCATTTCGGCACGTCCGCGTATCACTCGCTCACGTACGGCTGGCTGTGCTCGGGCATCGCGCGCGCGATCACCGGAAAGGGCATGGCGGAACTGTTCCGCACCGAAATCGCGGAACCGATCGACGACGACGGCATCCACTTGGGCAGACCGCCCGCGGACTCCCCCACAAATGTTTCTCAGTTCGTGGGAAAGGTAGCGTTCGCCGGGCCGGTCGGACAGACCGCCATGGCCGCCGCGCGGCGCCTCCCCGGCCCGGTGGGCGGCTTCTTGAACACCGTCTACGTCCCACACTTCGAGGCGCTCATCCGCGGCACGACTCCCCCGATTCTGCGTTCGGAGATGCCGGCCGCGAACGGCGTCCTCACCGCACGAGCGCTCGGCAAGATGTACAGCGCTTACGCCTGCAACGGTGAGACCGCCGGCGGCCGTCTGCTGTCCGCATCGACCGTCCGCGACGTCACGCAGGTGCAGCAGCGCTCGCTCGACAAGACGCTGTTCCTGCCGATGAACTGGCGACTGGGACTCCACTCGTTCCACTTCGCCGGAGTCCCGAAGGGCTTCGGACACATCGGTTTCGCCGGCTCGGGCGGGTGGGCGGACCCGAGCACCGGGCTGTCCGTCGGCTTTGTGCACAACCGGATCGGGGAAGCGCGGTACTTCGCATACGACCAGACGATTCTGTTCTGGTTGTCGCCGTCGATCGTGCAAGCGGCGAAGTCACGCCCGAGAGTTCTGCAGCGCTCCGCGTGAGGTGATGGCGAGTGCGCTGAGCACCGCGATGACCGCTCCGCCGGCCGAGAGCACGGCGTAGCCGACGTCGGCCACGATCGGCCCGGACCCGAAGGCAGCACCCGCGCCGGAGATGGCGATCACCATGTCGAGTCGACCCTGGATTCGGGCTCGAACATCGGGTGGCGTCGACTGCGCGACCATCGTCGTGCCGGCGATGAGGCCCAGGTTCCAGCCGAGACCGAGGAGAACGAGGGCGAGCGCGATCCCTGCGACCGACGTCGGTGGCACCAGCGCGGCAACCAGTCCCGCCGCGGTCAGCACCACCGCGCTGAGATACGCGAGCCGTTGTGCACCCCAACGATCGACGAAGTATCCGCTCAACGGTGACGGCAGATACATGGCGGCGATGTGGAGGCCGATGACAAATCCCGTGGTGCCGAGTCCGTGATGATGATCCTGCAGGTAGATCGGCGTCATCGTCATGATCGCGACCATGATGAGCTGCGCGGACGCCATGACGATCGCACCCGTACGAAGTCCGGCTCTCGAGGTGGCGACGACCACGCCACCGACGTCGGCGCCGAGGCTCAGCTCGCGTGATCGAAGGAGCGGGTCCGGTCGAAGGGCGACCGCGAGAACAATGGCGCCGAGCCCATACGCGGCGCCCGACAGCAGAAACGGCCCGGAGAGTTCCGGCAAACCGATCCGCTCGGCAAACACGCCCATTACCGAGACGAGATTGGGCCCGGCCACCGCCCCGAAGGTCGTCGCCACGAGCACGGTGCTGATGGCTCGCCCCTTACGGCTTGGTTCGGCGAGGTCGGCGCCCGCATAGCGAGCTTGGAGGTTCGCTGCAGTACCCGCCCCATAGACGGTGAAGCTCGCGAAGAACAGGAACGCACTACCGATCACGGCGGCGAGCACGACACCGAACGCACCGATGGCGCCGCCCGCATATCCGAGCACGAGACCGCGCCGACGGCCCGACGCCTGCGAGATGTTTCCGATCAGGATCGCGGCCGTCGCCGACCCGACGGTGATGAAGGCACCGGGCAGTCCCGCCCAACCGGCGGAACCGAACATCTGTTGCGCGAGCAATGCGCCGACCGTGACACCGGCGGCCAGACCTGCGCCACTGAACATCTGGGCGATCACCAAGACGACGAGAATCCGCCGCTGTTCGGGTGCTTCAACGCGAGATGTCACTGACACTCCCTATCGTTGGACACGTGAGCACAACCGAACAGCGTGAGGGTGTCACGCTCACGAACCTCGATCAACCGCTTTTCGACGGCGCGGATGCCACGAAACGCGACCTCGTCGACTATCTGGACACCGTGAGCGACCGGATCATTCCGGTGCTCGAGCAACGTCCGCTGTCGGTGGTGCGAGTCCGGCCCGGACAGGCCCCGTTCATGCAGAAGAACGTCCCAAAGTATGCGCCGGAGTGGTTGAAAACCGTTGACATCTGGTCGCATTCATCACACCGATCGGTGTCCTACGCGCTGTGCAATGACCGGCCGACGCTCATCTGGTTCGCCAACCAACGCGCGGTCGAGTACCACCCGACGCTCGTTCGCGGTGAGTCCGACGAGCAGACGCACCTCGTCATCGACCTCGACCCACCGGAGGGTTCGGACTTCTCGCACGTCGTCGCCGTGGCGAAACTCGTTCGCGAAGCGATGAACGAGTGCGGCCTGAGCGGCGCGATCAAGACGAGCGGATCGAAAGGCCTGCACATCTTCATTCCGGTCACCGGCCTCGCACTCGACGACGGCGCAGCCGTCACCCGCGCGCTCGCCGAACGTGCGGCCAAGCTCGACCCGGAGATCGCGACCACGGAATTCATCAAGGCGGACCGCGGCAATCGCGTTTTCGTCGACTCCACGCGCGTCGGCGGCGCGACGGTCGTCGCGACCTACAGTCCGCGGATTCGGCCGGGAACGACGGTTTCCTATCCCCTGACCTGGGAAGTCCTCGACGACGTTCATCCCCGCGACTTCACCATCAAGACCGCCCCCGGCCTGCTCGGTGACGCAGATCCGTGGGCCGAGCACATGCCCGAACCGCAACAGATCTCCTCGGATCTGATCGCCGAGGGCCACACCATCCCGGTCGCCCGGGTCGCCGCGATGCACGAAGGCAAACGCCGCAAGCGATCCGGTTCCTGATCGGTGTCCGACTTCTGTAGCGTCTAGCCTCATGGCGGCCAATGGTTCTCCCAAGCGCGGGCTCATTCTCGGAGCCGGCGGCGACACTGGCTTTCAGTGGGCGATCGCAACTCTTGATGCACTCGAGAAGCACCTCGGCTGGGACGCACGGGAAGCCGACATGTTCGTCGGAACCTCCGCCGGTGCACTCATCTCCGCACTTCTCGCCCAGGGCGTCTCGGTCAGTGACCTGGTCGCCTGGCGGACGAAGCAACTGCCGGAAGATCACCCCCTGCGAATGAAGCCCGAGGCGCCGACTCCGTCGGCGAAGGGATCGCGTCTGCCGGCGGACCCGCTGTTGGCTCTCCGCGCCCTGACGGGTGCGGTGCCGGTCACGGCTGCCCTCACCGGAATGCTGCCGCGCGGAACGCACAGCCTCGACATCTGGCTCGCCCCATTGACCGCGCACTCGAACCCCGGCGAATGGGTCAACCATCCGAAGACGTGGATCGTCGCGGTCGACTGTGAAAACGGCAAGCCGGTGGCGTTCGGCTCCCCCGGCGCACCGAAGTGCGGGATCGTCGACGCCGTGCGCGCCTCCGGATCGGTCCCGAGCGTTTTCACACCGGTCCTGATCGAAGACCGGAAGTACATGGACGGTGCCGTCGCGTCGTCGACGAGTGCCCACCTGGCCCTCGACCAGGGACTCGACGAGGTCATCGTCGTGGCGCCGATGGCCGCCGCCGGACGGCCGACGTACAGCGACTTCCTGCTGCGCCAGCGCATGCGTTTCCTGCTCAACAACGAGGTCAAGAAGCTGCGTGACGCGGGGCTGACGGTTCGCGTGCTCACTCCGACCTCGGCCGAACTCGACGCGCTCGGACCCAACGCGCTGGACGTCAAGCGAGCCCGAGCCGCCTTCCCCCTGATCATGGAGACCGCGCCGGGCAACGTCGCGGCCACATTCAGCTGATCGACACCCCGTCGTCCAACCAGCCTGTAAGGATCGAGGAATGACTGAGGCCAAGCGTCGCGCCGCGGAAAAGGCGATCGATTTCATCGAAGACGGCATGATCGTGGGAGTCGGCACCGGCTCGACGGTCGCATA
>JAJFUQ010000061.1 GCA_021372355.1 Nocardiaceae bacterium
ACGACCCCGCGGTCCGCAAGGTCATGGGTGATCCCTATTCGTTGTCCACGGATCGGTCGCTCGAAGCCGACCTGCCGGAGCCACGAGCCACCCTCGCCCCGGCCTCGTCGATCGACCCGAGCCTCAAAGGCTGGGTTGCAACGTTCATGATGGGCCCGGGCAACGCGAAGATCGTGCGCCGAACCAACGGTCTCCTCGGTTGGGCCTACGGAAAGCATCTCCGCTACCACGAGGTGATGAGCACCGGCACGTCTCTCGCGTCTCCCCTGATCGCGGCCGGAATCACCGGTGGCATGGTCGCCGGATTCCTGGGCGGCCCGATCCTCGCGAAATTCGGCGTCGGCCGGAAGCTCATGGAGAAGGTCGCGCCGAAGCCCGGAACCGGGCCGTCCGCCGAGTCCCGAGAGAACGGTTGGTTCACGAGTCAGACCTTCGCCCGGACGTCGTCCGGCGCGAAATATGTCGCCACGATGTCGGCCAAGGGCGACCCGGGCTATGCCGCCACCTCGGTGATGCTCGGCGAATCCGGACTTTGCCTCGCCTTTGACGCCCTGTCCGGCGCCGCCGGCATCCTCACCCCGGCAACGGCCATGGGCTCGTCGCTCACCGACCGGTTGCGGAAGGCGGGCTTCACGATCGAGATCAAGCGGTCAGCCTGACCTGCTGATCACTGACTGGGAAGGATTCGGATCGCTCAGCGATCCAGATCCTTCCCAATACGTCACTCGATCAAGTGCGGTATGTCCCGATGGTGGGCGTGGTCGTAATGGACGGTCGAGCCCACAACCGAGATTCCTGCGACCGCGAAGATGACGAACGCGGCCGCCGCCAGGATCGCGAAGTTCGTGTGTCCCGTACCAGCCGCTACGAGACCGGCAGCGAGCGAGAAGAACGAACCCAGAACTGCCAGGTAACCAACCCAGCCTGCGAAAATGTTGAGCTTCATCAAGGCCTCCAAAGGAATAAAGCCGCTGATAGGCACAACGTTACGCCGGTGGGATCCCAGTATGCGAGACCCCATCTGATCTTCGTCCGCAAGAAACGTCAGAACGGATGCGGAATATCGCGGTGCATCTTGTGGTCGTAGTGAATCGTCTCGGCGACGGTCGGGATACCGACAATCGCAGCGATTCCCACGATCAAGAATGCGACGGCCGCCCAGCCCAAATGCCCTGTTGCCGCTGCAACAACACCTGCCGGAACACAGAACGCAGAAGTCAAAACCAGGACGTAACCGAGCCAGCCCACGAAGATATTGAGCTTCATTTGTGGTCACCTCAAGACAGACGTCTTATATATCGAGGTTACGCCGATCGGTGAGCGCCGTTTCTCCTCGTTCCACCGGGCGGTCGCTCCCCGTCAATTGACGAGGCCGAACCACGACTCTCCCTTGGCGGGGTGGCGTGCTCGATACCCTCGACTCATGCGGATTTCGCGACGACGCATGCTCGCCGGGACGGCACAAGTCGCACTGGCATTCGGCACTGTCTCCTGTGTCCGGGCGGAGCCTGTCCAGCAGCAGCTTCGGGTGGGCGCAGCTTTCCCTGACCCGCCATTCAACGGGCTCGCCGGAAACCGCGGATTCGACGTCTCGCTGATGGACGCGATCGGCACAATTCTCGGCCGGACTGTGGAATTCATCCCGTTCACCGGACACGACTTCAACGACATATTCGACAAGCTCGACGACGGCACATATGACTGCATCACATCGGGGACGACGATCACTGATGCCCGCGCCCAGAAGGCGTCATTCGTTGAGCCGTACCTCATTTCAGGCCAAGCCCTCGCCGTCGACGTCCGACGGTTTCCCGATGTCCGCAGCGTCAATGACCTGCACGGTTTGACGATCGGAGTCCAGAGCGGAAACACCAGCCAACCGATTGCCGACGATCTCGTCGCACAGGGCAAGGCGAAATCCGTCCGGGTATACGACTACGGCGACGTGCGCACGGCTATTGCGGACCTGACAACCGGCAAGTGCGACGCGTTCATGAAACTGGCGCCGGTGCTGACCGAACTCGTCAAGTCCGTCCCCGGCGTCGACATCGTGCAACGCGGAATCGACACCGAGAAGATCGCCATCGCGGTAGGCCGCTCGAATCGCGATCTACTGACACAGATCAATGCCGCGCAGGCATCGCTGGAACGCGACGGGCGCCTCCCCGAGCTTCGCGAGCGTTGGCTCGGATCACGCGAGCTGAATCAGAACCGCTAGATCGTCCCCGCATCGACCACGAACCGGTACCGCACGTCACTGCGCAGCACGCGGTCGTAGGCACCGGTGATGTCGTCGCCGGTGATGAGTTCGATCAACGGCGCGATCTTGTGCTCGGCGCAGAAGTCGAGCATCTCCTGGGTTTCGCGGATGCCGCCGATCGACGAGCCGCTGAGACTGCGCCGCTGACTCGTCAGCATTCCGGTGCGGATACTGAGCGGCTTGGTCGGCAGGCCGAGCATCACGAGCGAGCCGTCGAGCCGGAGCAACGACAGGTAGCGATCGATGTTCAGATCCGCGGACACCGTGTTGAGGATGAGATCGAATTTTCCGCGAAGCGCACCGAAGGTCGCCGAGTCGGAGGTCGCGTAATACGCCGAAGCGCCGAGCTTGAGGCCGTCTTCCTGCTTCGACAGCGTTTGGCTCAGCACCGAAACCTCGGCACCCATCGCCGCCGCGATCTGCACACCGACGTGCCCGAGCCCGCCCATGCCGACGATGGCGATTCGCTTGCCGGGTCCGGCGTCCCAGTGTCGCAGCGGCGAATACAGCGTGACGCCCGCACACAGCAGCGGTGCCGCGACGTCGAGTTCGAGGGCGTCCGGGATGCGAAGAACGAAACCTTCATTGACGACGATCTGCTGCGAGTAGCCGCCGTAGGTGATCGTGCCGTCGACGTCGCGCGAGTTGTAGGTCCAGACGGCTTTCTTGCAGAACTGTTCCTCACCGGCGACACATGGCTCGCATTTTCCGCACGAGTTCACCAAGCAGCCGACGCCGACGCGGTCGCCGACCTGGTACTTGGTGACCTCCGGACCGATCGCCGAGACGATGCCCGCGATCTCGTGTCCCGGAACGCAGGGGTAGACCGTTCCCGGCCACTCGTTGCGCGCGGTGTGAATGTCCGAGTGGCAGATGCCCACGAACTTCACCTCGATCACGACATCGCGGCCGGCGGGGTCGCGTCGGTCGATCGTCAACTTCTCGAAGTCTGAATCCGACGCGGTCATCCCGCGCGCAGCTACGGCGTTCATGCGCTGATCCTCACTGCTGCTCCTGAGCCGCTCGGCGGCGCAGGCGGCGGGCTGCTGCAACCAGGTTGCGAAGGGATGGCTCGAGTTGCCACTGGTGACGCGTCTTGAGGCCGCCATCCGGGTTCGCCCACAGACGATCGATGCTGATCGACTTCGACGCCAGAGTGAGAAGCTCGTCGAACTCATCGATGTCCGGAATGCGGGCGGAACGGCTTTCGTAGACGCCGGGCCCGACGCCGTGCGTCAGTCCCTCACCATGGCTGGCATCTTCCTCGAGCGCCTCGAGCACCCACTTGATCGAGCGGGTCGCGACCAGCGCGGTGACGTCCGCGTCGAGGCGCTCGATAGCGTGGACCACCGAGTGCTTGCTCGAATAGTTGATGTGCGTGTGAATCTGCGTTTCTTTCCGCACACTCGAGGTCGCAAGCTTGAACGCATCCACCGACCATCGCAGATACTCGTCGCGCTCCTTGCCCTCACGCAGCGGCATGAGTTCGCGGATCGATGGTTCGTCGACCTGAATGATCGCGATCCCGGCGCGGTCGAGATCGGTCACCTCGTCGCGAATCGCGAGCGCGACCTGGTCTGCGGTGTCGAACAACGGCTGGTCCTGACGCACGAACGACCGGGCGATCATCGTCACGGGACCGGTGACCATGCCCTTGACCGGCTTGTCGGTGAGTGACTGCGCGTACGTGATCCACTCGACCGTCATCGGCTTGGGTCGGCGCACGTCGCCGTAGAGAATCGGCGGACGGACGCAGCGCGAGCCGTAGACCTGGACCCAGCCCTGATGGGTCGTCGCGAAGCCCTCGAGCATCTCCGCGAAGTACTGGATCATGTCGTTGCGCTCATGCTCGCCGTGCACCAAGACGTCGAGCCCGATGTCTTCCTGCAGTCGAATCGTGCGCTCGATCTCTTCCTTGATCTTCTCGACGTACGTGTCGTAATCGAGCCGACCTTGGCCGAGTTCGTAGCGCAGATGCCGGATTTCGTTGGTCTGTGGGAAGGACCCCAGGGTGGTCGAGGGCACGAGCGGCAGGTTCAGGCGCTCCTGCTGGGCCGGCCGCCGGTCGGCGTAGGGCTCGCGTTCGCGCATGGCCGGGGTGACCGCGTAAACGCGTTGGCGTACGTCGTGCTTCTGCT
This sequence comes from Nocardiaceae bacterium, assembly GCA_021372355.1. GTDB lineage: Bacteria > Actinomycetota > Actinomycetes > Mycobacteriales > Mycobacteriaceae > Smaragdicoccus. The sequence continues at coordinate 4,399 of JAJFUQ010000061.1, forward strand.
TGAAGTGCACCGAGGACGGCTTCCGGCGCCAGTTCTCCGACGGTCCCTCGGTGAGTGCGCGAGCCAACGAAACGACCTCGCCGACCTTCTGCTTGGCGAAGGAGAGACGGTCGGCCAGGTTCCCCTCGAGTTCGTACTCGATGAGCGTGTCGTACGGCACGTGAAGCAACGAGCAGCCCGTCGAGACCACCATGTCCGGGCAGACCTCGGCGAGTTCGCTGAGGTACTTCAGCGTGACGTAACGGTCCGACTTCCACACGTTGCGCCCGTTGATGACGCCCGCGTACAGACGCTTGCGCTTGATGCCCGGAATCTCGGCCAGCCGGTCCGGCTTCATCCGGAACGACGCGAGGTCGAGACCGATCGCTTCGACCTTCGTCGCAGCCAGAATCCGGAGGGCCTCGCCGAAATCGTCGTACTGGCCGGTCACGAGCATGCGCGGGCGCATCGGCGCGTTGGTCAGCCGCTCATAGGCACGTTTGAATGCCTCGAGATCGACGTCCCGGCGATCCTGTGTGAACATCGGTTCATCGAGTTGCACGCAGGTGGCACCGCGCCTGGCGAGGATCTCGAACAGTTCCTCGTATACGGGCAGCAGACGATCGAGGAGGTCGAGGCGGGAGAACTCCCTTTCCGACGTTGGCCCCTTCTTCGACAGCAGCAACAGCGAGACCGGTCCGACCACGACCGGACGGAGTTCGATCCCCCGCGCCATCGAACGATCGAACTCGTCGAGAAGTGCCTCCGCATGCAGCGAGAACTCCGTGTTCTCGTCGAGTTCGGGCTGCCGGTAGTGATACGGCGTGCTGCAGAAACGCACGAGTTCGAGTGGCGGCTGGTCCTCCGCGCCACGGCACATCGCGAAGTAGAAGTCGAGCGGATGCATGTCCGCTTGGAGACTCTTGAATCGCTCCGGCACCGCGCCGAACAGCAGCGCGTTGTCGAGGATGTGGTCGTAGTAGCTGAAGGTGTTCCCCGGCACCTGCGTCAGACCAGCGGCGTGTAGCTCGTTGATCTGATCGTCGACGATCTCCCGGGCTACGCGTTCGAGGTCCTCGCGCGTTCCCGTCCCGTGCCAGTAGTGCTCGAGAGCCCACTTCAGTTCGCGACGGGAACCGATCCGGGGGTAGCCCAGAATGCTCGATCCGAAACCGTCGGCGACGTTCGCCATTCGCGTTCGACCTTTCCGTCAAAACACAGGAGCGCAGCCTGCGAAGCGACCATCAAACACCAGTCCTGACAGTGCAATCCGCTGTGGAGCGGAATCCGTGCGCCGGGCCTTATGCCTTGGGCTTGGCCGCGCTCTTGTCAGGGTACTGGTAGAAGCCCGAACCAGCCTTCTTCCCGACGAGTCCGGCTTCAACCATTCGAAGAAGCAGCGGAGGCGCCGAGTAGAGCGGCTCCTTGAACTCGGCGTACATCGAGTCCGCGATCGACTTCACGGTGTCCAGGCCGACGAGGTCGGTGAGGGCCAGCGGGCCCATCGGGTGCGCACAACCGAGGACCATCGCCTTGTCGATGTCCTCCTTGCTCGCAAAGCCCGACTCGACCATGCGGATGGCCGAGAGCAGGTACGGAACGAGCAGAGCGTTCACGACGAATCCCGAGCGGTCGGCCGAGCGCACGACCTGCTTGCCCAGGACCTCGCTGGCGAAGTGCTCGGCGCGCGCGGAAACCTCGGGGCTCGTGCGCAGCGTCGTGATGAGCTCGGTCAGCGGCAGCACCGGCACCGGGTTGAAGAAGTGCATTCCGACGACGCGCTCGGGCCGGGTGGTGGCCATCGCGAGCTTCATGATCGGGATCGAAGAAGTGTTGGAGGCGAGCACGGCCTCGGGGTCGTTGACGACCTTGTCGAGCTCGCGGAAGACCTGGGTCTTGATCTCCTCGTTTTCGAGGATCGCCTCGACGACGAGCTGACGGTCGGCGAAGTCGCCGAGGTCGGAGGTGAACCGCAGGCGCCAGGCAGCCTGCTCACGCTCACGGGAAGTGATCTTGCCGCTGCTCACGCCGCGATCCAGCGAACGCATGATGCGCGCGCGACCGGCAGCTGCGAGCTCACGAGTGGTTTCGTAGACGAGCACGTCGACGTGTGCACGGGCACACACCTCCGCAATACCGGCACCCATCTGGCCTGCACCGATGATGCCGACTCGCTGAATCTTCTCGGACACTGACGCTCCTGCTCGTTACTTCCGTGGTGGGAAATGTGGGGCTTCCACTTGTGGTGGTAAAAAACGACGCCGCGGGACCCGAATCGAATCCCGCGGCGGCGCGGTGTGGCTCTCAGCCCAGTTCCTAGTGGAACTGGCCCTCTTCGGTCGAACCCTTGAGCGCAGCGGTGCTGGTGTTCGGGTCGACGGTGGTGGCGATGGTGTCGAAGTAGCCGGCACCAACCTCACGCTGGTGCTTGGTGGCGGTGTAGCCACGTGCCTCGGCAGCGAACTCGCGCTCCTGGAGGTCGACGTAGGCGGTCATGCCCTCGCGGGCGTAGCCGTGTGCCAGGTCGAACGCCGAGTAGTTGAGCGAGTGGAAGCCCGCCAGCGTGATGAACTGGAACTTGAAGCCCATTGCCGACAGTTCCTTCTGGAACTTGGCGATGGTGTCGTCGTCCAGGTGCTGCTTCCAGTTGAAGGAAGGCGAGCAGTTGTAGGCCAGGAGCTGGTCCGGGAACTCCGAGTGAACGCCCTCGGCGAATGCCTTCGCGAGCTCGAGGTCCGGCTTGCCGGTCTCCATCCAGATCAGGTCCGAGTACGGCGCGTAAGCCTTGGCACGAGCGATGCAGGGCTCGAGGCCGTTCTTGATGCCGAAGAAGCCTTCCGCGGTGCGGGTGCCGTCGAGGAACGGCTTGTCGCGCTCATCGACGTCGGTCGTGAGGAGCGTGGCAGCCTCAGCGTCCGTACGGGCGATGACGACGGTCGGCACACCGGCGACGTCAGCTGCGAGACGAGCCGAGGTCAGGGTGCGGATGTGCTGCTGGGTCGGGATGAGGACCTTTCCACCGAGGTGGCCGCACTTCTTCTCCGAAGCGAGCTGGTCTTCCCAGTGGGTTCCAGCGGCACCAGCGGCGATCATGGCCTTCTGGAGCTCGTAGACGTTGAGCGCACCACCGAAGCCGGCCTCACCGTCAGCGACGATCGGGACGAGCCAGTTCGGGACCGAGGTGTCGCCCTCGACCTTGGAGATCTCGTCCGCGCGGAGCAGCGCGTTGTTGATGCGGCGAACGACGTTCGGCACCGAGTTGGCCGGGTAAAGGCTCTGGTCCGGGTACGTGTGGCCCGAGAGGTTCGCGTCACCGGCGACCTGCCAACCCGACAGGTAGATGGCGCGCAGACCAGCGCGGACGTACTGGACGGCCTGGTTACCGGTCAGGGCACCGAGCGAGTGGATGTAGTCGTCCGGGCGGTTGACACCTTCCCAGAGGATCTCAGCGCCGCGGCGAGCGAGCGTGTGCTCCTCGACGACGTTGCCCTGGAGCGCAACGACCTGATCAGCCGTGTAGTCACGGGTGATGCCCTTCCAGCGCGGGTTGGTGTCCCAATCCTTCTGGATCTCTTCCGCGGTCTTCGGAGTGCCGACAGTCGACATGCTCTGGTTCTCTCCCTTATTGAAGTGAGTCGGGGCGAGGAGACCGACCGGTCAGCCTCGTCGCCGACTTGGCCTTCGCAATTTTGCGAGGCACTTCGTGTGTACGTTGAAACGATTGCACAACAGAAATCGCACGTCCAGCCTTTGCAAATGCCAAGATTCGCCACACTGGGACGCTTCCTTGCTAACTTTGCGAAGCCGCTCGTCCGACGTTCTGAAAAAACAGTACAATCGTCCGGTTTGCATGCTACCCCGACGGCTGGGGATTGTGGACTTGACCTGGGAAGTTCGTTATCGGACTTTCCACCCGGCCGCCTCAAGCGGTACTACGTGTCCCAAAGCCCTCACAGTTCAACCTGCGTTCACTCCCCAGTCAGCGCTGTGAGCGCATTCACAGTCGCGCCACGCCGCGCCGGGACCCCTTTTCAATCAGCAGACCCCGATGCATGTCGCGACCGTCACAACAAATAGACCAAGCGGTCTACCCCCGGCTACGGTTCTTCGATAGACCGAACAGTCTATTTGTGATCGCGAGCGTCTTCGGGCGCCACGCAACCGGAGGCAAACAATGACGACAACGACGCCGTTGAACCCGATCGATATGGCATTTCTCTGGGGTGAGTCAGACACCAACCTGATGAACATCGCGCATCTGGACATCTTTCGGTTGCCCGCAGACGCTGCCCCGGACTTCGTGTCGAACCTTGTCGCCGAACTCCGTGCGTACGCGACAGCCACGTCGCCGTTCGACCGCCGAGTACACGGACGCCTCCTGCCGCAATGGCGGAGCGTCGACGAACTCGACCTCGACTACCACCTCCAGCGCCATCGACTGCCGGCGCCGGGCGGTCAGCGCGAACTCGGCGAGTTGGTTTCCCGCTTACACAGCATCCGGATGGATCGATCACATCCGCTCTGGCAGATGCACGTCATCGAGGGACTCGACGACGGACGCGTCGCGATCTACATCAAGGGCCACCACGCACTCCTCGACGGTGTAGCGACCGTGCGACTTGCGCGCAAAGTCATGTCGACAGACCCCGAAGAGCAAGGACGCCCCGCGATCTGGGCGTACCGGGAGACCAAACGGCGCCGACCCGACGCCGAACGCCGCGACGCCCGGCTCGGTTCAGGCGCCTTGCTCGAACCCTTGCGGGGCGTGAACGCTCTCGCCTCGAGCCTGCAGGCCATCGGCCGGATGTATGGCGGACTCCGCTCCGCCGACACCCAACTCGTCAAGCCCTATTCGGCACCCCGGTCGATCCTGAACGGTCCGATCACCGCCGAGCGGAGAATCGCCACTCAGGCATTCGAGTTGAATCGGATCAGCGCCTTGGCACAGCGAACCGGCGGAACGATCAACGACGTCATTCTCGCGATCTGTGCCGGTGCTCTCCGCCGCTACCTCGACGAGCTCGGCGAACTGCCACCCGAACCGCTGGTCGCCGGTATGCCGATGTCGTTTCGCCCCAAAGACTCCGACGACGCCGAGGGCAACGCGACGACGATGGCCCTCGCGACGCTCGCCACGGACATCTCGGACGTTCGCGAGCGCTTCTCGGCGATCCTGGCTTCGACCGTGAAGGCCAAGGAACACATGGGCGGGATCTCTGCGGCGGCCGTGACCGGATACACCGCGATGCTGATGGCGCCCTTCGGTGCCGGCCTGATGCTGGGCACGGGCAGTCGAACCCGACCGATGTTCAACGTCGTCATCTCGAACATCCCGGGACCGCACGCACCGCTGCACTACAACGGAATGACTCTCGACGAGTGGCACGCGGTATCGATCCCGCTGGATGGGCAGGCACTCAACATCACGATCATGTCTTATGCGGGACGCCTGAACCTCTGCATCACCGCGTGCTCGACCGCGCTGCCCCACGTCCAGCGTCTGGCACCGTACGCCGCGGAGGCCCTCACCGAACTCGAGGCTGCCTACGCGCAGACCGCCTCCGCACCAGCCGTCGACTGACCAGAAGGAAGTGGAGGCGCGCTACGGTGCGCCTCCACCGATACCTCCCCGTGAGCGCGCATTCTCGAATTCGTGACCAACGCACCCGGTCCAGCGCAATTCCTCCGGGGACGAGTCGTAGGACCCGACCACATTCATGACGACGCCGTCGTCACCATCCGTGACGGCCTCATCACCGCCGTCGCGACACCGCACGAGTGGCGGGCCAAGCATCCCGGCGCCACGCTTCCCCGGTTCTCCGGGACGCTTGTTCCGGGCTTGGTCGACAGCCACTGTCACGGCACCGCGCGACACTCCTTCGCGACTACCGATGTCGCGGAAGCCGAGCGAGCAGCCGCATTCCACCACGCGCAGGGGACGACGTCGGTTGTCGCAAGCCTGACCCCAGCGCCACTCGGCCTTCTGCTGCAACAGATCGCAACGCTCTATCCCCTGGCCCTCAGCGGCGAGATCGCGGGTATCCACCTCGAACTCCCCGGCCTCGACAGCCTGCCGACCGCACGCATGCTCGTCGAACACGGCGAAGGCACGGTGTGCTTGGTGACCCTCGACGAGAACTCGGAGCACTTCACCGAGATCGTGCATCTTCTCGACCTCAGTCGGGTGTGCATCGAAACCCGGCCCACCCTCACCGAAGACGGCCCCAGCCTGCTCGCGAAGGTTCGCGAGCAGGTAACCGGTTCTCCCATCGGCCTGATCGAAGCCGTCCGCGCAGCGAGCCTCCGCCCGGCGATCGACGCCGGCATCGACTCGCACGTGGGATCGATCGTGGCAGGTCGCCGAGCCGACATTCTCGTCGTCGACGACGAGATCACGCTCGAACGAGTCATGCGCGACGGAGTGTGGATGGACGAGCCCGCGTCCGGTAGCTGGTCGGAAGCCGTCGGGCTGTAGTAGTACTTCGCTCAACCGATAGATACCGGGCGAGGCCGACGTCTATCTTCGGAGCATGACTGCGCCGCCCCCGCCGGGCTGGTACCTCGACGACTACGCCCAAATGCGCTGGTGGGACGGCAGCACCTGGACCGAGCATGTGCAGCGCATGCCCATGGCACCCATGGCGCCGATCGATCCGCGGAATGTTCGACCCGCGCTCACCACGGTGGCGGCCATCCTCGCGTTCGGCGGCGTGCTTTCGACCTCCGTGTCGGCGCTGCTCGCGGGCGTGTCCATTGCCGTGCTGAGCAAGATCTCGGCAGCGCGGCGAGCGCTACTGCCGAATTGGTTCGATGCCTATATGTACGGCGCGGTCATCCTTTATCTGATTATCGCGGTGCTCCTGCTCCTCGGCGGGCTCGGCCTCATCCAGCGAAGGCGCAGCGGAGCGGTACTCACCGCGGTCGGATGCGTGGTACTCGTCGTTTTTCGGTTGCTCGACTACGGGGCGATATTGCCGGCGCTCAAGTCGGCCGTTCCCACCACCTCGGCGACGCGGACAGGTGTCGTCATCGGGCTCGCGTTGCTCGTCTTCCCGGTCGTGACGCTGTGCCTGGCGTGCGGGCCGAGGACGAACCGGTGGCTCGCGCGAACGACGTGAATCGCTAGATCAGCCCGCCGTCGTGCACGGTGATGGCGATCTGCACGCGATTGGTTGCGCCGAGCTTGTCGAACAGCCGCGAAACGTGCGCTTTCACCGTCGGAACCGACATGTACAGATCGGTCGCGATCTCGGCGTTGCTCAGCCCACGTCCGATCGCGACCGCAACTTCGAGCTCGCGCTCGGTGAGAATCTCCAAGCGCCGCGCCGCGTCCGCTCCCCGCCCGTCACCGCGGTTCTCGCGGATCTGCTTGATGAGAATCCCGGCCGCCGATGGTGACAGCATCGGCTCTCCGGAGGAGACCTTCTTGACGGCTTCGACGATCTCCGCCGGCGGGGTGTCCTTGAGGAGGAAGCCATCCGCACCTGCGGCAATCGCCCCGATGACGTAGTCGTCGGCGTCGAAGGTCGTCAGCACGATGACCCGCGGCGGAGACGGCTGCGCGTGCAGGACCTTGGTCGCTTCGAGCCCGTTCATGTGCGGCATGCGAATGTCCATCAGGACGACGTCGGGGCGTTCGGTCTCGACCATCGAGATCGCTTCGCGGCCATCGCTCGCCTGCCCGACGACCGTGAGATCGCTGTCGCCGCCCAGCATCAGCGCGAGCGCGGAACGCACCAGAGGATCGTCATCGACGAGCAGCACCCGAATCATGAGGACCACGGTATCCAGGCGTGCAGAACAAATTCGCCCTTCTGGACACGGTGTTCGAGACGACCGCCCGCCAATTGCGCTCTTTCTTCCATTCCAACGAGTCCGAGACCCGATCCAGGCGCCGCCGGGGACGAGCCGAATCCCGTCTTGTTTCGGACGAAGATGTCCACTCCGTCGGCTTCGGAGCCAGTGATCGCGACGGTCACCTTTGCGCCGGGCGCATGCTTGCGCGCGTTCGTGAGGCCCTCTTGGACGATCCGGTAGATCGCGCGTCCCGCGCTCTGCGAAAGGTCAGCGGGATCGGTGATCGAATTGTCGAACGCGACGTTCTGTCCGCCCTTCACCGTCGACTCCACGAGTTCCTCGAGGTCCGCGATCGTGGGCTGCGGCTTGTCCAAGATCTGCCCGTCCCCGTCCCGCAGCACGCCGAGAACACTCCGTAAGTCGGCGAGGGCCTCGTTGGCTTGAGCCTGAATCACCGCGGCACTGTCGCGCATCTCCGCAACCGTCAGGTTGTCCCGGAAAGCGAGTGCGCCCGCGAACATCGATACCTGCGAGATGCGGTGTGCGAGAACGTCATGCATTTCGCGTGCGATGCGTGCACGTTCCGCCGACTTCGCCGAGTCGACCCGCAGATCACGTTCCTGCTCTGCTTTGAGGGCGCGCTCGTGGAGCGTGTAGATGAGCTCTCGGCGCGAGCCGATGAACATTCCCCACCCGAGCATTGCGGCCGTGACACCGGCGTTCCACATCACGACCAGCCAGAACGGCGAGTTCTGCACCGAAAGACTCGAGACGAAGATCAGACTGCTGCCGATTCCGAGCGCGCCGATGAGAATGACATGCCACCACACCCGGCGCGTCGCCAACGACACGGACGCCAGCGCGGACGGTCCGCTCGCAATGCTCGAAAACGCGTTGGCCGCATTGGTGAAGAGAGCGACCGCCAATGGCCAACGCCGACGAAACGGCACCGCGGCATACGCCGCGAGACCGAAAACGACGTCCACAGACCATGCCACCGGCGCAGCCGAACCTCGGTCGTGCCACGTCGTGAAGAAGACGAACGCCGAAATGGCGACGCACGTCACGTACCGAGCAGCCTGCAACCGCCAGGTCAGAACCGGCTGGTAGCGGTCGGGAGCCACAGATTCGGACACCTGACCAGCGTAAACGGCGGCCCGCAGTCCCATGGCGGACGCGACCCCGACTTTCGTCTATCGATTTCCCTACTCGTGACCGATGCGTGACCACCGGCCTGACGGGCAGGGTTGAGAACATGATCAACGTCGAAGCACTCACAAAGTCCTATGACGGGTTCACTGCCGTCGACAACGTGAACTTCGTCTGCCGGCCGGGACGCGTCACCGGATTCCTCGGACCCAACGGTGCCGGCAAGACGACCACGATGCGCATGATGGTCGGCCTCACGGCGCCGACGAGCGGTCGGGTCACCATCGGTGGCCACCTCTACCAGGACATCCCGAACCCGGGACGGCACGTCGGCATCCTGCTCGACGCCTCCGCGCAGCACGCCGGCCGCACTGGCCGGGAGGTGCTCACGCTCGGTGCGAAGACGATGGGCCTCCCCCTGACCCGCGTCGACGAGATGCTCGACCTCGTGAGCCTGTCCGGCAAGGAGGGCGACCGCCGCATCCGCAACTACTCGCTCGGCATGCGCCAGCGTCTCGGCATCGCCCATGCACTGCTCGGCGACCCCTCGGTGTTGATCCTCGACGAGCCGGCGAACGGCCTCGATCCGGCCGGTATCCGCTGGATGCGGGGGCTGCTGCGCGAATACGCCGACCGCGGTGGCGCGGTTCTGCTGTCAAGCCACCTCCTCACGGAGGTCCAGCAGGTCGCGGACGACATCATCATGATCGGCCGCGGCAAGATCGTCGCGCAGGGAACTCCCGCCGAACTCATGCAGACGACCGGCACGTTCGTCCGCGCTGCGGACAACGCCGTTCTGCTCCGGGCGCTCGCCAAGCACGACATCTCCGCGAACCCGGTGGGCGACGGCTTCCGCGCCGATGCCGACGCCGCGAAGATCGGCCGGATCACCGCGTCCGCTCAGATCCCCCTTCTCGAATTGCGCCCCGCCGACGGCGGCCTCGAGGACCTGTTCCTCGAGCTCACCGCTGACACGCAGCGCGAAACCGTTCTGAAAGGAGCGGCGGCATGACCACCGCAGTCATCACGCAGAATCCTCCCGTTGAGAACGCCGGGCTCGGTGTCATCGACATCTCCGGCACCAAGCGGACCCCGTTCGAGCGACTGGTGAGTGTCGAGGTCCGCAAGACCTACGACACCGCCGCCGGCCGCTGGCTCCTCATCACGATCGGCATCCTGACGACGGTCGTCATGGGTATCGCCCTCGCGGTCAGCACCGTTCAGAACATCGACATGAACTACGGCACGTTCATCGCGACGACCGCGTACACCACGTCGATCCTGCTGCCGATCCTCGGCATCCTCGTGGTGACGAGCGAATGGGGTCAGCGCACCGCAATGGTGTCGTTCACCCTCGAGCCGAGCCGCGGCCGCGTGATCGGTGCCAAGCTTGTCGCGGGATTGATCCTGGCGCTCGCCGCATCGCTCTACGCAGTCGTGACGGGCGCGATCGCGAACCTGATTTACGCCGGAATCGAAGGCGTCCCGGCGTCGTGGGAGTTCGGCGCCGCAATGTTCTTCGGCTTCGTCGCCATCCAGGTTCTCGGCATGATCACCGGCTTCGGCCTGGCGACGCTGCTGCTCAGCACGCCGGCTGCGATCGTCGTGTACTTCGTCTACAGCTTCGTCCTGCCGGCCCTGTTCGCCATTGGCGCGCAGTTCCTGAGCTGGTTCGCCGACGTGGCGAAGTGGATCGACTTCGGTGGTGCGCAGGCTCCGCTGGCCGCGGGAACGATGCACGGCGCGGACTGGGCTCACCTGGCCGTTGCCGGCGTGATCTGGCTTGTGCTTCCGCTGGTCATCGGCCTGTGGCGCGTTCTTCGCGCCGAGGTCAAGTAAGCCACCCCGGGGGGTGTGGAGGAAACCGGCGGCCGTTTGACGGCCGCCGGTTTCCGGCGTCTGCGGGTGCTCATTTTCAAGAGCCCAGAGTCCCGATCCGCCCAACGATGTGATCTAGACCATAAATCCATCCACTCGGTAGTGTTTCCTATGGACCTGCGCCGTCCGAGACGTCGAGCCAGGTCCGGGCTGTTCGTGCTCAGGAAGGTGGGTCGAGACAGACGTGTCGATGCCGGTCTACCAGAGCATCGGAATTTGCATAAGCGCCGCAGCCGGTTTTCTCGGGCTTCCAAAAATTCTGGACGACGTGACGAATACAGCGCGCATCCAGAGAAAGTTTGAAGGCATCCAGCGAATCGCGGACAAGGCAGCCGAAGGGCCAAGACAGGTGCTTCTCGACAAGGGCGCCGATCTCGGCAAACAGCTCGCATCGGTCTACGCAGTTCCGTCGGACCCCCGCGCGATGGTCGACCTCTCCCTGGGCATTACGTGGCTGGTGATCGGGGCGGCGCTGCTGCCGATCGTGGTCCGGGATTTTGAACACCACGGAGGACACAGTCCGTTCTACTGGGTCTTGGTCTACGCCGGTTTGTGGTTCACGCTGCGCGGATTGGTGCGACATCGGACAGTGCTTTGGAATCGGCGCCTATATATCGAACTGGATTGTCCGGCTGACCCACCCCTACTCAAGGTTCCGCCGCTACGCCGCAGTCTCCGACTTCAACGGAACGTTGCCACCGTCAACAGAGTTCTCAACAAGGCGAGAGCAGCTTTCGAAACCAATCCCGAAGTAGGCCTGTCCGAACATGTTCGCAATGCCATTACCGAGCTAGAGCAGGGAAAGAGCTAGCCGGTCCGGCTTCCGGCTGTTCGGAACAAATCGGGCACTGCCGCTACGCTCCTTGCGTGACTTTTGCCGGCGGATCGACGCCACCCGGTTGGTATCCGGACCAGTACGGCCAGCAGCGCTGGTGGGACGGATACGCCTGGACCGACCACGTTCACGCCCACACTCAGTTCGTTCCGCAGCCGAAACGGCCGAGTCGCCTGCCGCTCGTCCTGGGACTTGTCGCGGCGGTGGTGGCGATGATCGGCATCGGTGGCGGAGCTGCCGCGTATCTCTTGACGCGCGGCCCTTCCCCGGAGGACGTCGTCGGTCAGTGGCTGGTCGCGAAGACCTGCGAAGACGAGAAGAAGCTCGTCACCGGCAAAGAACTCGATCGCGTGCAAGCCAACCTCAATTCGCACGACGACGAGATCACGTGCGACTACCGCGACTGGGACTACTCGGACTACACGGTCGACTCATCGAAGGTCGATGGTGACGATGCGAAATTCACGGTCACCGGCACGTGGCACTACCGCGGCACCGATCCGGACGCCGACAAAGAGGACGGCTTCGAGATCCACATGGAGCTGACGAAGCTCGACGACGGCTGGAAGATCAAGGACATGCAATGGTGTCACGGCAACGACGACGACCCTGCGGAGTGTGCCGAGTAACAGTCTGCAAATGACCATTTGCAGCCTTGCGAATCAGACGTAGGCTGACCTTATGTCGAAGACCTTCGTCGGGGCTCGACTTCGTCAGCTACGTCATGAACGCGGCCTCAGTCAAAGTGCCCTGGCGAAGCAGCTCGAGATCTCGGCGAGCTATCTCAATCAGATCGAGCACGATGTTCGTCCGCTGACCGTGCCGGTATTACTCCGCATCAGTGAAGTTTTCGGCATCGACGCGTCGTTCTTCGCGTCCCAGGACGACACCCGACTTGTCGCGGAACTGCAGGAAGTCGCGCTCGATGTCGAGATGGGCATCGACGCCGACGCCCATCAGATTGCCGACATGGTGTCCACGTATCCGACGCTTGCTCGCGCGATTGTCAACCTCCATCGCCGCTACCGGAACACCTCCGCCGCCCTGGCGGCGGCGACCGAAGACCGCGCCGACGGCAGCGGCAGTGCCGCGATCAGCAAGCCGCATGAAGAGGTCCGCGACTACTTCTACCAACGGCAGAATTACCTGCACGATCTCGACGTCGCAGCCGAGGAACTGACGGCACGAATGCGCTTCCATGGCGGCGACGTCCATCGCGAGATCCGCCGGCGACTCGCGAGTCAGCACGATGTTCAGGTCGTCGAACGCATCGACCTCGGCGGAGGGTTGCTGCACCGCTACGACCCCGACACCCGGGTCCTGGAAATCGCACCGCATCTGTCGGCCGGTCAGCGCACCTTCAAACTGGCCGCGGAACTCGCGTATCTCGAGGTCGGCGACCTGATTCAGGCCAATGTCGAGGAGGGGAACTTCACCTCCGACGCGTCGCGCAAACTTGCCATGCTCGGGTTTGCGAATTACTTCGCCGCGGCGACCGTCTTGCCGTACACGCACTTCCACGAGGTGGCCGAGGAGTACCGCTACGACATCGAACGACTTTCGGCGTTCTTCGCCCAGAGCTACGAAACGATCTGCCACCGACTGTCGACGCTGCAGCGTCCCAAACTGCGGGGCGTCCCGTTCTCGTTCGTGCGTGTCGATCGTGCGGGCAACATGTCGAAACGGCAGTCTGCCACCGGCTTTCACTTCTCGTCGAGCGGCGGCACGTGCCCGCTGTGGAATGTGTACGAGACGTTCGCCTACCCCGGCAAGATCATGATTCAGATCGCGCAGATGCCGGACGGACGCAAATATCTGTGGGTCGCGCGCACAGTCGAGCGGCGGGCATCGCAGTTCAACCAGCCCAGCAAGACGTTCGCCATCGGACTCGGCTGCGAACTTCGCCATGCCAATCGACTCGTCTACGCCGACGGCATCGACCTTGTCGATGCAAAGGCAACCCCGATCGGTGCGGGATGCCGAGTGTGCGAACGGTCGAATTGTCCGCAACGGGCGTTCCCGCCGCTCGGCAAGGAAATCGACATCAGCGAGCATCAGAGTTCGATCGCGCCGTATCTCATCGGCTGACAAATCGGACAACTGTGATCTTCGCCACGCCGACAACGGTGCTGAGCGATCGACACACGACGGCGTAGCGTCCGCACCGTCGGCAAAGCCGCCAATGAACCCCAATTCGACAGCACCGTGCGATCGGCGTGGATGGCGGACCTTTGCTGTCGGCTGCTCTAGGAGAGCAATGACTGAGTTGCAGCCGTTCTTCAAGGACGTCCAGACGCATTACGACTTGTCGGACGACTTCTTCAACCTCTTCCTCGACCCGACGCACACCTACAGCTGTGCGTATTTTCGACGCGATGACCTGACTCTCGAGGAAGCGCAGCTTGCGAAGATCGACCTCGCACTCGACAAGTGCGATCTACGTCCTGGAATGACCCTGCTCGACATCGGCTGCGGCTGTGGTGCGGCAATGAAGCGAGCGGTCGAACGCTTTGACGTGAACGTCATCGGCCTGACGCTGAGCAAGAACCAGCACTCCGCGGTCAATGCCGAACTCAAGAAGCTGAACTCAACACGGCAGGCCGAAGTTCGTTTGCAGGGTTGGGAAGAGTTCGACGAGAAGGTCGACCGCATCGTCAGCATCGGCGCGTTCGAGCACTTCCGGTACGAGCGCTACGCCGACTTCTTCGACTTCGCCTTCTCGGCGCTGCCTTCCGACGGGTCGATGTTGCTGCACACGATCACGAACTTCGACCGCCACACCTTGCGCGACCGCGGCATTCCCCTTCGCCGCGAAAACCTGCAGTTCTTCCGCTTCATCGCAACCGAGATCTTCCCCGGCGGGCAGCTGCCCCAACCGAAGCAGGTCATCGACGGCGCCACAGCAGTCGGATTCAACGTCGAACGCGTTCATCCCTTGCAGCAGCACTACGCGAAGACCCTCGACATCTGGGCGGCCAATCTCCAGGCACGTCGCGAGGACGCGATCGCCATCCACTCGCTCGAAATGTACGACCGCTACATGAAGTACCTGACGGGCTGTGCCGACCATTTCCGGCAGGGCTACATCGACGTCATGCAGTTCACGCTTCGCAAGAGCCCGTGGACAACGCTGTCCAGCGATATCCCCTCGGTGCTCTAGCCGACTGAATGCAGTAATGGCTGGCCTGCGCCGGGGGCAGGCCAGCCATTACTGATCAGAAAGCTAGAACGCGGCTTCGTCGAGTTCCATGATGTCGTTGCACACCGTCGAGATGATCTGGCGCGTGGCCGAGATCCGGGGCAGGACGTTGTAGCAGAAGAAGCTCGCGACAGCGACCTTGCCCTCGTAGAAGCGGCGGTCCTTGTCCGAGGTGTCTTCGTCGTCGAGCTTCTCGAGCGCGATCTGCGCCTGCAGCAGCAGACGCCATCCGATCATGAGGTCGCCGACGGCCAGCAGGAAGCGCACAGAAGCGAGGCCGACCTTGTACAGCTCCGACGGAGTGCGCTGGGCACCCATGAGGTGACCGAACAGCTGGCCGTTGATCGCGTGGATGTCGTCGAGAGCGGTCTGCAGCAGCTCGCGCTCGTCCTTGAGCGACTCCGGGCCCTCCGCGTCGATGAACTTCTTGATCTCACCGGTGACGTGACCGTAGGCACCGCCCTTGTCGCGGGCGATCTTGCGGAAGAAGAAGTCCTGCGCCTGAATCGCGGTCGTGCCCTCGTAGAGCGAGTCGATCTTCGCGTCCCGGATGTACTGCTCGATCGGGTAGTCCTGGAGGAAGCCCGATCCGCCGAGAGTCTGCAGCGACTCGGTCAGCATCTCGTAGGCACGCTCGGAACCGACGCCCTTGACGATCGGGAGAAGGAAGTCGTCGACGCGGTGCGCCATGGCGGCGTCAGCACCCGAAACCTTCTCGGCGACAACCGGATCCTGGTGCGCGGCGCAGTACATCCACACTGCCCGGAGGCCCTCCGCGTACGCCTTCTGCATCGCGAGGCTACGACGGACGTCCGGGTGGTGCATGATCGTCACGCGCGGAGCGGCCTTGTCCATCGAGTGCGTGAGATCCGCACCCTGGACGCGTTCCTTCGCGTATGCAAGCGCGTTGAGATAGCCGGTCGAGAGCGTGCCCGCCGCCTTCGTGCCGACCATCATGCGAGCGTTCTCGATGACCTTGAACATCTGCGCGATGCCGTCGTGCTTGTCGCCGACGAGCCAGCCGACGGCAGGGTTGTCGGTCGCACCGAAGGTGACCTCGCACGTCGCCGAGGACTTGATGCCCATCTTGTGCTCAACGCCGGTCACGTAAGCGCCGTTGCGCTCGCCGATCTCCATCGTCTCCGGGTCGTGGTGGAACTTCGGCACGTAGAACAGGCTCAGGCCCTTGGTTCCCGGGCCGGCTCCCTCGGGGCGCGCGAGCACCAGGTGGAAGAGGTTCGGGGATACGTCGTCGACGTCGCCACCGGTGATGAAGCGCTTCACGCCCTCGATGTGCCACGTGCCGTCCGGCTGCTCGATCGCCTTCGTGCGACCGGCGCCGACGTCCGAACCGGCATCCGGCTCGGTGAGGACCATCGTGGCGGCCCACTTGTTCTCGTAGGCGAAGGACGCCCACTTCTTCTGCTGTTCGTTGCCCTCCTTGTAGAGGACGTTCGCCATGACCGGGCCGAGGTTGTTGAAGTTCGCGGCCGGGTTCGCGGACACCAGCAACTCCTGGATCGACCAGAAGAGAGGCGCCGGAGCCGGCTCGCCGCCCATGCCCTCGTCGAGCCCGAGTCGAACGAAGTCCGCTTCCATGAGCGCCTTGATCGAGCGCTTCAGCGCGTCGGGCAGCTTCACCGACGCGTTCGCTACATCGAACTCGGTGGGGTGACGGTCAGCCTCGGCCCACGACTCGGCGACCGGTCCTTCGGCAAGGCGAACGACTTCGTCGAGAACGGCTTTCACCGTTTCCGTGTCGAGGTCGCCGTAGACACCGTTGTCGAGTAGTTCGTCGATTCCGAGGACCTCGAACAGGTTGAACTCGATGTCACGAAGGTTGGCTTTGTAATGACCCACAATGATCTCCTCAGCGCGCGCGGGGGTGCTGGCGCACTGAGCTAAACACCGCAATCGCGGCATCGCAACAAAATCGTCTGCAGAAATGATGACGTCGCCGATCCTGATACATAACGGGGGCTCCAAGCCCCGGGGAAGTATCAGAACCGCGGTTCCCAAAGCCCGCTGCGGCGAAGGCATACTTTTTCGGCGCCGAACGGGGTAGACGAGAGGTATGACCCCATGGCCTTTCAACCGGTATCGCGCGAGCGGTGCCGATCTGCCTTTCGGTGATCCGCGCCGCGCGCACGGGGTTGCGATGGAGGGCTATTTCTGGCGGTTCACCCTCCCCGACTCGGATCGCTGCATCATCGCGCTGATCGGGGTGAATCGGTCCGTTGAGGGAACCTGGTCGACCTTGGGATTGGGCTCCTACCCCAATGGCTTTCTGCGGACGACTGCGCATCCAGAGGGCTTCGCAGATCCGGATGCGTTGGGCGCAACGGCCGGTGCGGCCTTCCAAGCGTCGATCGACCGAGTCCGCGTCGATCTCGGGTCGGACGCCACCCTCGACGTCCGCATCGTCGAACGCCAAGAGTGGCCTCGCCGCTCCTTTGGCGGATCGAGCGTCTTTCAGTCGGTCCCCGCGTTGAATCAGTACTGGCATCCGTGGCTGCTCGGTGGCCGCGCCGAAGGCACCGCGATCGTGGGCGGCACGGAGTGGAACCTTGACGGCGCTTCTGTCTACGGCGAAAAGAACTGGGGCAAAGGCGGTTTCCCCGACTCGTGGTGGTGGGGGCAGGCGCACGGGTTCGCCGAACCGCAAGCGTGTGTCGCCTTCGCCGGTGGCGAAGTAACGGCGGGACCGCTCAAGACCGAGGTGACAGCGCTCGTCGTCCGACTTCCCGATGGTCGAGTCATTCGGCTGGGGAATCCCGGTGTGTCTCCAGTTCACGCCACCGTCTCTGACGAGAGATGGTCGCTGCGCGGACGACGTGGGCGAACGACCGTGACTCTCGAAGGGACTGCTCCGCTGGGCTCGGCCCACGTCTTGCCGGTCCCGCTGCCCGCCGAGCGGCGCAACATCGCGGGTGCGATCGAGCATCTCGGCGGTCGGGTCGCAGTCGAGGTGCGGGAGAACGGGCGCCTGACGTGGCGCGGAGAGTCGAACATAGCCGGGCTCGAGCACGGCGGCATCGAGCGTGCACGCGCGGAGATCACGCGGCGAGGCGGTGCGAGCGACGATTCTGACGCCGCACCGACCGCCGCCGAATCATGATCGCGCTCCCGAATAGATGTCCTCGATGACGTCGGAGTAGTTCTTCATGACCACCGGGCGCTTCACCTTGAGGCTCGGCGTCAGCTCACCGCTCTCGACAGTGAGTTCGTGCGGCAGAACCCGGAACTGCTTGACCGTCTCCCACTTGTTGAGGCCGGCATTGACGCTCGTGATCGCGTATTCGATCGTCGCGTTGACGTCGGCAACGCCCTTCACGGCGTCGGGGTCGAGGGTCACGAGAACGCTCGCAAAGTTGCGGCCGTCGGCGATGACCACGGCGTTGGAGACGAGCGGGCACGCGGCTTTGATCGCGGACTCGATCGCAGTCGGCGCGATGTACTTGCCGCCACTGGTCTTGACCAGATCCTTCTTGCGATCGGTGATCTTCAGAAAGTTGCCGGCGTCGAGTTCCCCGATGTCCCCGGTGGCGAACCAGCCCTCGGAGTCGAGGACCTCGGCCGTTCTGTCGGGCAGATTGTGGTACCCACGCATGATCCCGGGGCCACGCAAGAGGATCTCGCCGTCGGCGGCGATTCGCACCTGGGTGCCCGGAAAAGGCTGTCCGACAGTGCCTATCCGGACGTTGCCAGGACGGTTGACGAACGAAGCGCCCGTCGTCTCCGTGAGTCCGTAGCCTTCGAGAATCGGCAAGCCGGCGGCCGCGAACCATTCGGCGATCTGCGGCGACAGCGCCGCACTTCCGGAGACGAGGTATTCGAGGTTGCCGCCAAGCCGCGCGCGAATCTTGCTGAACACCAAGCGATCTGCGATCGCCAACTCTGCTGCCCGCCACGGCGGCACGCTTGCACCGGCGGCCTTTCGACGAACGCTGTCGACACCCACGGCGAACGCCCAGTTGAAGATCTTCGCTTTGACGCCGCCCTCGGCTTCGGTTGTCGACACGACGCGGCTGTAGATCTTTTCGAAGATGCGAGGTGCGGCCGCCATGAAGCTGGGCTGGATGAGTCCGACGTTGTCGACGATCCGATCGATCCGACCGTCGATGGCGGTAACGAATCCGATCTCGTACTGGGCCGCGAGAAGCAACTTCCCGAACACATGCGACAGCGGGAGCCACAGAAACTGCACGTGATCCGGGCGGATGACGTTCTCGGACGCAACGGCCGAACCGAGGTACATCCAGTTGCCGTGCGTGAGCTCGACGCCCTTCGGTCGCCCGGTCGTTCCGGACGTGTAGACGATCGTCGCGAGACTGTCCGGCGTCACCTCGGCGAGAGCTTGATCGATGGCGTCCGGGTGCTCGCTCAGGTGATGGCGACCGAGCTCGGCAAGTCGGCCGACCGTGAGCGCCCCTTCGTCGTCCCCATCGAACAACACGACGTGGCGGACATTGCCCACGAACCCGTCGCCTCGGCGCAGCTTCGCCAACTGGGCCGCATCCTCCGCGAACACGACCACCGCACCGCAGTCGCGCACGATGTAGTCGACGTCTTCGGCATTGGTGCTCGGATACACCGTTGTCGTCGCGGCACCGGCGAGTCCAACCGCCAGGTCGGCGAGCACCCATTCGAGCCGAGTCGTCGCGGCGATCGCAACGCGCTGTTCGTGCTGGACTCCGAGCGCAAGCAATCCCGCGGCGAGTTCGCGAGCCTGGAGTGCGGTGTCTTCCCAGGTCAGGGTTCGCCATCGGCCATCGGAAGTGGGTGTGCGGAACGCTTCGCGACCCACAGACCGGTGGGCTTGATCGAGGAACAGTGCCCCGGTTGACGGGTGGTTCATCGGGATTCCTTGCAGTTGGTGATGCCCGCGGAGACGAGTCGGCGCTGCCAGACACGCAGATCTGGCGTTTCAGCGGCGGCCGCCACGACGCGGTCCGGGCGAACGAGGATGGCGTTGGCACGCTGGTGGTCAAGCAGTGCGTTGGCCTCGGAATCGGTGTCGCGGACCTGAACGACAACGGTGCCCAATTCGTCGTAGAACCGACGGAGGCCGGGTTCGAAGGCGTCGATGCGGTCGGCACCGCGATAGACGAGAGCCCACCCCGAGCCCACGAGCTCGTCGAGTCGTTTCCCTCCGACCGAAGGCTGAGATACGACATCCCCGGTTCGCTTTTTCCGACGTCCGCCGTCGTGGACGAGCGGACCCTTTCCGAATGTGGGCCAAAACGTGCTCACGATTTTGTCGTCGGCTCCGAGGACGGAGGTCAGGGCCCGGATCGCGGCGTTTCTCGGGACAGTGAGTTGCGCCGGACCACACGTCATCAGGGCGCCGATGAGAACCGCAAGCTGGACAACGCGACGGGAGTACGGACGTCGCTCCGCCTCGTACGTATCGAGAATCCGGTCGTCGGCCTTGCCCTCGAGCACGAGCGCGAGCTTCCATGCGAGATTCGCCGCATCGCGGATGCCCGCGCACATTCCCTGGCCGATGAACGGCGGAGTCTGGTGGGCCGCATCGCCAAGCAGGAACACTCGACCGTCACGCCACTTGTCCGCGATGGCGCCACGGAACGTGTAGCAGGTCTGGCGGAGAAACGTGAGCTTCTCGGGGTCGACTCCGGTCAACCATGGACGGGTCAATTCGAGGACCTTGTCATGGTCGAACTCCTCCGGCTTCTCGCCTGACTTCAGACGGAATTCCCAGCGGTATCGACCCGGCGTCACCGGCATGAAGGTCGCTGCCCGTTCGTAGTCGCACACCTGCTGAACACCGTCGTAGATGTCGAGCGGCTCCGGAGTGGCGATATCGACGACGAGCCATTGCTGTTCGAAGTCGAAGTCCTCCATCGTCGCGCCGACGACGGAGCGAGTCAGGCTGTTGGCGCCATCGCAGCCGAGAACGGCGTCGGTCCACACTTCGTGTTCGGCCCCGGTGTCGGTGTCGCGGAACCGGACGCGTACCGGGGCTCGACCACCGCTGACCCGCTCGATCGCGTAGACCTCGACACCGCCGCGGAACTCGACGGCCTCGCTCTTCTCGAGCGCACGACGAAGAACGCGTTCGAGGTCGGGCTGGTCGAACATGTTGGCCTGCGGAAAGCCATGGACCTGACGGTCGCGGCGAAGGTCCGCGAGGACGCGGTGTCGAGCGTCGGTCAGGCGCATGCCGGGTGCGGGCCGCGAGATGCTTCGCACCTCTTCCTCGAGACCCATCGACGCGAAGATGCGAAAGACCTCGTCGTCGAAGTGCACCGCGCGCGGCAACGGATACACCTCGGGCCAGCGTTCGAGAACCAGCGTCTGAATACCGCGCTGCCCGAGCAAGATTGCGGCACTGGCGCCGGTCGGCCCGGCACCGACGACCACTGCGGGAACGTACTGCATGTCGACTACCGAACGGTGTTGTGCTGAGTACCGAGATCGAGCGCACCGTCGTCGGTGCGAATCGACGCCACGACCTGGTCGCCTGGCTTGAGGTAGGCGCTGCTCTTGGCCTGTGCCTTGACGAACAACTGCCACTTCGTGTCTTCCGGGAGCAGCCCGGCGATCTTCTGTGCGATCGCTTTCGGCGGCTGGAGGGCGACACCACCCGGCGTACCGGTGAGAATCACGTCGCCGACCTCGAAGTTCTCGAGTTGCGAGAACTCGGTCAGAGAGTCGGCCGGCTTGAAGACCATGTCCCCGGCGAGCGAGTCCTGACGCTTCTTGCCGTTGACCGACAGCGTGAGACGGAGCTCAGGCCAGCGCGCGACGTCGGCAGCATTCTCGGGCACGCACAGGTACGGACCGACCGGGCAGAACGTGCGGTAGCTCTTGCCCTTGTACCACTGACCCTGCGGCAGTTGGATGTCTCGCGCACTGACGTCATTGGCGACGACAAAGGCTCCGACGTACTCGGCCAACGTCTCGGCGGTGACGGTGACCGGCTCGGTGATCGGCTTGCCGAGGACGATGCCGAGTTCGACCTCGTAGTCGAGAAGCTGCACGTGAGAGGGGGTGACGATGTCGTCATCGGCGCCCGACATCGATGCCGTCGACTTGGTGAAGAGCATGTTGAACGCCCGGCCCGGGTCCATCCCGGACTCGACCATGTGTGAGCGATAGTTGGCCCCCTGGCAGAAGACCTTCACGCCCGGGAGAGGGTTCAACGGAGTGACATCGGCCAGCGGAATCGCCTTCGTCTTGGCCTTTCCGAGAACGTCGCGCGCCGCCTTCACGCCTTCGGTCAGAACCTCGGTTGTCGAGGTGTAGTTCCCCGGCAAAAGCAGGACGTCGGCGCCTGCGACGACTCCCCAGCCGTCGCTGTACCGGATCAGATTGATGCTCATCGGAGGGCCACTTTCGCTAGTCCCAGCAGGCGCTGGGCGGTGAATTCGTTGTCGCGGTCAGCGAGCGCTGACACGAGGTGCTTGATGAAGTGCGGAGAGGGGTTTGCCTCGAGGAAGTCGCGCGTCACCGCGGGACCCCACTGCGAGAGCCCGCTGGCCGACATCTCGGCCCAGCCCGGTTCGACCGTGTTGTCGAACATGTCTCCGTCGGCGAAGTGCTCGACGAGAAAGCCGTCCGGGTCGCGCCAGTAGTCGAAGAGTTGACTGCCTTCGATATGTCGCCCGACGCCCCACGAGTGCTTGTAGCGCTGCTCCTTGAGGTACTCCCCGCCCGCGGCGAGCGCGTCGAGGTCAGCGACTTGGAAGGCGGAGTGGATGTACTTGCGTCCCGGGCCGAGCGTCATCGCCAGGGTGTGGTGGTCGGCGGGCGTGCTCCCGCGATCGCAGCGGATAAAGGCCATCGTGGCGCCCAATTGGCGCTGACCCGGGAAGTAGAGGAAGTCGCTGACGATGAGGCCGAGGTGCTGCTGATACCAGTCGAGCGCGCGGTTGAAGTTCGTCGATTCGAGCACAACGTGTCCGAGGCGTTCGACGCGAGCGGGCTCACGCGGTGGCCGCTGAGTGGCGTTGACGCGGTTCAATTCGCCGTTGACGTTGAACGTGAGCTTGCCCTGCAGCGCGAGCGCCGGCAGTTCCGCGACACCCGCCACGACGCGAAGCGGGATGCCCGACGGATCGACGAGGTCCACGCCGATGCCGCCACCCGGGCTGGTCAACTCAGTGACCTGCGCATTCGTTGCCTTGGCGAGCTTGCGGACATCGGCGGTGTCGACAGCCTTGAACGCGGGGCCGATGAACCGTGACTTCGCGCCCTGCCGGATGACGACACACTGCGTTCCCGCGAGGGCCCCACGCAGGTAGAGCGTGTCGGGCGTGCGCGCCGCGGTGATGAAGCCGAAGTCGTGGGCGAACTGCTCAGCCGCATCGAGGTCCGGCTTCTCGAACTCCAACCAGGCGAGGTCTTCGACCTTGATCACCGGGTTCTTGGCCTTGTGGGCTCGGTCTCCCTTGATCGCACCCTGTTCGCTGTGCAGATCCTCATGCACATCTCTGGCTGGTGTCGTCATTTTCGATCCCTTCACCGTTACTGATGACATCATCAGTTAGCCCGCGTGGCAATGTCAAGGGATGTCATCAAAACTGATGCCGCAATCAGTTATGTGATAACTTGGGCACCATGACCGAACCTGCAGTGGCCAATCGCGTGGACCGCAGAAAGGCGCGCACTCGCGCCGCGCTCATCGGCGCGGCCCGCGAATTCCTGGCCCGGGACGGCGGCGCCGACGTGAGCATTCAGGAGATCACCGAACTCGCGGACGTCGGATTCGGGACGTTCTACAACCACTTCGCCAGCAAGACAGAGCTTTTCGATGCGGCCGTGGCGGAGACACTCGAGGAGCACGGCGCGCTTCTCGATGAGATCACCGAGGGACTCGACGACATCGCCGAGGTTTTCGCGTCGAGCGTCCGGCTCACGGTGCGCCTCTACAAAACGCACCGTCAGATCGCTCAGATCATGTCCAACACCGGGCCGCAATACCTGAAGTCAAACGGCGGCCTTGCGCCCCGGGCCCTGCGGGACATCACCGCCGCGAAGGTCGCCGGCCGCTTTGAGGTCACCGATCCGGTCGTCGCGCTGGCCTGCACGGGCGGATCGATACTGGGCGTCCTGCACATCCTGGAAGGCTCGTCCGACGCAGAGATCGATCGCACGTCCGACGAGGTGGCAACGAACCTGCTTCGAATGTTCGGACTTTCCGGCGCCGAAGCTCGGGACATCGTCTCGCGCCCGTTGCCGATGACTTCACCCCGGAGCTAGCCGGGCGCGTGCTTAACTGACACAGCGCACTCCGAGTCCGCGTGGGCGGACGCGTCGTCCACCAAATCGACCACCGCACAAGTTAGTTCGCACATTGAGCAAGCTCGTTCATCGCGCCGAAGTGGCCAAGCTGGCCGCTCTGCTAGCCGTCCCTGCCGACGAGCTGACGTATCTCGAACCACTGGATACCGCGACGATCATCGAACTTCGCGAACAAGCCTTCGACATGCTTCTCGACGCCGACCGCGAACAACTCGGGCGCGCTGCTCGTGCGGTTTCCCGGGTTCCCGTCTCGTTTGTCGCCCGCATCGCGACCCGAAGAGTTCCGCCACGCCTGGCCGCGCGAGTCGCCGAACTTCTCGCCACACCTCGGGCAGTCAAGCTCGCCACTCGGGTGCCCGCCGACTACCTCGCCTACATGGCCCCGTACATCGATCCGATCCGGGTCGCCCACCTGCTTGCGGTCGCTCCGATCGACACCGTTGCGCAGGTTGCACGAATCCTCGACCAACGACACGACTTTCATTCGATGGGCCGTGTCGTGTCACATCTCGACGATGCCCGGTTGCGCGTTGCCTTCGACGCGGTGTCAGACGACTCGATAGTCCGCACGATTCCTTTCGTGGAGAACTCGACCGGAATAGACCGCATCCTCAACCGCCTGAATGACGACCGCATCATCAAGATTCTTCACTTCGTCGACGAGCACGACCGCTGGGTCGAGATCCTTCAACTCATCGCGGCCACCGGAAAC
The DNA here is from genome assembly GCA_021372355.1 of Nocardiaceae bacterium. Taxonomy (GTDB): domain Bacteria; phylum Actinomycetota; class Actinomycetes; order Mycobacteriales; family Mycobacteriaceae; genus Smaragdicoccus. The sequence continues at coordinate 29,215 of JAJFUQ010000061.1, forward strand.
ACTCAGCGTGCCCGACTCGCAGACATCCTCATGCACCTCGATCAGACGACGCGCACGCACATCCTGCAAACGGTTGCCACGTTCGGTGCCTGGGACATCTTTCTCGCACTGTTCGGCGTGCTTCCCCCATCCGGCCGTGAATACTTCGCGGCGTTGATCGCCCAACGACCACCCGAGTTGCTGGAATCAATTGTCCGCGCTGCCGTGCAGGATTCGCTGTGGGCGGATCTGTCCTGGTTGGTCATCGCGATGCCGCCGCAGGCCGGCCGCGACTTCCTCGCGATGTGCGCGCGGATTGCCGACGAAACCGGCAGTCCCGGGCTTTCGGAACTGGTTCGACAGCTTCACGAAGTGACGGACCCGAAGACTTCCCCGACCACCTAGCCAGCGCGTCACCGTTCCGCGCAAACGTTGCGATGACTACGTTCAACCCTGTGGAACAGAAACCCCCTCGCATCAACCCCGGCAGCTTCCGCGAACTCGGCCCCATCAACTGGGGATTGTCGAAGGTCATCAGCGCGGCAGCCGGAACGTCCAACGCGAAACTGTTCAGCACGTTGGGCCGCACCGGCGGGACGTTCCTCGGCTGGCTGCACTACAGCGGCCAGCTCATGCCCGGTGGCTCACTGAGCCGGCGGGACACCGAGATGATCATCCTGCGCGTCGCGCACCTGCGTGCCTGCGACTACGAGCAGGATCATCACCGCCGACTCGGCGCCAAAGCCGGACTTACTCCGGAGATTCAGGAGCGCATCAAGGAAGGCCCGGACGCGGCCGGCTGGAGTGACAAGGAACGGGCACTTCTCAACGCGGTGGACCAGATTCTGCTGACGCGCGGCCTGGAAGACGCCGAGTGGAACGCACTCGCGAAGCACTACGACGAGCGGCGACTCATCGAAATCTGCCTGGTCGTGACGCAATACGACGGCTTGGCCACGACGATCGGCGTGCTGCAAATCGGTCGCGATCAGTTCTAGAAGAACAGCCTGGCAACCCGCCGGTCGTCACTTCGCTTCTGCAGCAGTTCCGGTCGACGCTCGCACCAGATAAGTGCGCGCAAAGTGCCGAAGATGGTCCGCGGTGTCGAGTTCGAAGTAGCTTGCAGGCGTCAGGACTATCGAATGCGCGAATCGCAACGCGATTTCCGCCGCCGCTTCCGGGTCGACGTCGGTTGCCTGGCCTTCGGCTTGAAGCGCCCGCAATTGCGCGGCGAGGAACTCGCGGCCGGCCGCGAGGATCGGCGCTCCGTCAATGGTGAGTAGCCGAAGGAGCGCTTCCGGTTCGGCCTCGAGCAGACCGGTGATCAATGGGTCGTTTCGAACGATGTTGACGGCGAGGGTAAAGCCCTCGACGAGGCGGTTCTCGACGGTGGACTCGGTCGACACCGCATCCGCGACGGTGCTCAACATGTTTCGGCACCAGCGGGCGAACGCTGCCTGCACGAGCTCGTCCTTGGACGCAAACTTGCGGTGCACGGTGGCACGGTGAACTCCGGTGCGGCGTGCGATGTCGTCCACACTCACGCGCCGTAGCCCGAATTTCGCGAACTCGTCGAGCGCTGCATCGAGGATGCGACCGGACGTCTCGTCGAGTTCAGTGCCGGCCAGCAGGGTCGCGATGTCGAGGTATCCGATTTCTCGCACCGCACTATGTTCCCAGGCCGACCCGGATCGCTGCGCGAGCATCGGCTGCTACCCGGTGGTCGCGGCTCGCGTCAGCCCCGCGCGAGCTCGTGGCTGGTATCGCACGTCCGAAGGAAGCAGCGGCCACACTCGACGGATTACTGCCACGCGCAGTTTGAACTGCGTGCGCTGCCAGGTACCCCACGGAATTCCGAGCTTTTCCCGCGCGACCGGAGGCATCGTTCCGCCGACGATCAGTCGGTACTGACGCATGAACGTCTGGCCCAGCAACCGCCATACGATGTTCGGCACCTGGGGTGGGCGCAGCTCGTTCGGCGTATCGAGTTGACTCGCCAACCAGGCGGCGGCCGGTGTGGCTTCCAGGCGTTCGGCGCACATTCGATCGAAGTAGGCCTTGAACGCGTACCAGTCCTCCGGCATCGGGCGATCACTGACGCCGTAGTGGCGGTACCACTGCTGCGCCTCGGCATACAGCGCCTGCTTCTCAGCGTCACTCAGTCGGTGGTCGAACGTGTCGACCATCGTGACCACGCCCCACACCATCGTGGCGTGCGCCCAGAAGAAGGTCTCCGGATCGAGGGCGTGGTATCGCTTGCCGTGTTCGTCAGTTCCCTTGATGTCGCGATGGAATTCGCGGATCTTCGCGGCGGTCTCGAGTGCTTGCGGTCCGTCGTAAACAGCGCCGGCGATCTGCGGAACTGAACGGAATACGCGATCCCAGGGCTCCTCGAAGAACTTGGAGTGCTGTGTCACGCCAGCCCCCAGACCGGGGAGCATCAGCTCCAACAAACCGACCGAGGGAACGACGAGATAGAGCCGCCACTCGCCGAAGTACTTCCACAACAGCGAGTCGGGTCCCAGTGGTTCAAGCGGCTTCAGTGGCTCCGCCTGGGCTGAACTCGAATTCATGACTACTCCATTCGCTTCGTTGCGTTAATGCGACGGTACATGACGCTTTGTCGCATCGGAATATCCATTTGGTTCACTATTCACTGTGCCATTGACAACTGGCACATTAAGCGGTGACTCTTGACGTGTGCTCACCAACCTCTTCGGATCAAGCCGTCAGCGGCTCTCCCACAACGCCGATGCCGTCGTCACGGGTGCTGGAAGTGGCATCGGCCGGGCATTCGCGATCGAGCTCGCCAAGCGCGGCGGACGGATCGTCTGCGTCGACATCAACGCGGCACGTGCAGCTGAAACCGCCGACGCCATCGGCAGTGCCGCCGAGCCCTTCACCTGCGACGTCGCGAATCGTTCCGATATGGAGAGCCTCGCGCTGCACGCAGAGCTCAGCTTCGGCGGCCCGCCAACATTGGTCATCAACAACGCGGGCGTCGGAATCGGTGGTCGACGCATCGGGTCCATCGGCCTCGACGACTGGGAATGGGCGCTGGGCATCAACCTGATGGGCGTCGTCTACGGGTGCGAACTCTTCGTCCCGCAACTGCGAGCAGCCGG
>JAJFUQ010000063.1 GCA_021372355.1 Nocardiaceae bacterium
ATTTGGGGGCGTTGCCGAGGCCTTTGAGGGCTTTGAGGGGCCGCAGCAGGGGTGGGGTGTATTCGGTGGCGTGACTCATCCTGCGATCTCCGACGGCCAGAGGGTGTTGTAGACCTGGGTGATGATGATGTTGACCGCGAACAGGACGATCGCGGAGGTGACGACGGCGGTGTTCACCGAGTTGGCGACTCCGCCGGGTCCGCCTTTGGTGGACAGTCCGGCGTGGCAGGCGATGATGGCGGCGAGGAGGCCGAAGATCAACGCTTTGAGTAGGGCGATGATGAGGTCGTTGGCTTGGGCGAAGGCGGCGAAGGCGGTGACGAAGCTGCCGGGGACCCCGCCTTGGACGAAGACGGTGAACATGTAGCCGCATAGGAATGCGACGAAGATGACGCAGCCGCACAGCAGGACCGAGACGAGTGTGGCGGCGGCCAGGCGGGGGGCGACGAGGCGGCGCATGGGGTCCACGCCCATGACGCGCATGGCGTCGATTTCTTCGCGGATGGTGCGGGATCCGAGGTCGGCGCAGATGGCGGAGCCGACGGCGCCGGAGATCATGAGCACGGTGACCAGGGGTGCGCCTTGTCTCAGGACGCCGAGGCCGGTGGCGGCGCCGATGAAGGAGTCGGCTCCGACCTGGCTCACGATGCCGCCGACTTGGATTTGGATGGTGACGGTGATGGGGATGGCGACGAAGAGGGTGGGTACGACCGCGACGCTGCACATGAAGGCGCATTGGCGGATGAATTCGGCGAATGGGAATTTGCGTTGCCACACGTCCTGGGCGAGGGTGGCGATGGATTCGCCGCCCATGGAGATCATGCGGCCGCCGGTCTCGAGGGATTGGCGTGGGTGTTCCCGCCAATACTTCTTCGTCCACTCGAACGCGGCGCCGGCGGAAGAACCTTTAGTTTCGACCACCACGGACCCCCTCCGTGATGCCCCGCTGAACCTGCCAAGGTGCAGACACAGCGGAGCGAGTCAGATGAATCTCTGACTCAATACTGCTCTCGGTTGAGATCGAAAGCAGTAACCAAATCAAGAACCGGCGGGCGGTGTGTATTCGACGTCGAGCTGCGTCGCGGCATCGATCTGCTCGGGCGTGAGCAACTCGGTGGTGCGCGACACCGCGAACCCCGATGCGGCCGTCCGGATTGCCATCGCGGCCGCGGCGACTTCGTTCGGAACCTCACCGATGACGATGAGATCGTCCGGACCGAAGGCGTAGTAGACCGACTCGACGCGGCCTCCGACGCTCTCGACCATCTGGGTGATGGCTGCCTTGCGGACGGTTCCACCTTGGGCGAGAAGGCCGCGGGCACCTTCCGCGGTGTATCGCACTTGCCACATGTATCGACCCATCGAGACCCCCGTGCTGTTGCGAGATAGTCAGTCCCTTCGAATCCTGCCCGGAAACCACCGGCCGCGGAGATGGATTCAGAATGCGGTTACAGTCGGCGGATGACCGCGCTCCTGCACGACCCCCACATCCCGTTCACCAGCGTGGAGGTCGTAACGGACGACGGTGCGCGACTGCACGTGCGGACGTATGGGTCGGCCGACGCCCCGGCGATTGTCTTGGTGCACGGACACGGTGGACGGGTCGAGTACTGGAACCCGCAGATCAATGCGTTGGCCTCGCAGTTTCGGGTCGTCGTTTACGACCAGCGTGGGTTCGGGCGCTCGACGATGGGCACTGCCGGCGTCGACACCCCGACGCTCGCGTCAGATCTCGAAGCCGTGCTTGCCGAGGCCCTTTCCGCTGGTGACCGCGCGATTCTGGTCGGCCACAGCTTCGGCGGAATCTCGGTTCTCGCCTGGGCCAAGCGTTTCCCGGACCACGTATCGACACGAGCCTCGGCGGTCTTGCTCGCGAACACGATCGCTGAGCGGTTCCACGCCACGAGCAAACTCGTGCCTTTCGCGGGTCGCGCCGCGTGGATTCGGCGTCCGCTGTTCCGCTTCCTCGGGCGCGCGCAGCCCTCGGTGCCGCCGAATCCGGTGGTGCGATTGGTCTTCCGCTTGATGTGGGTGCCCGCCGCCGGGTGGCGCGCGGTCGATTTCCTGCTCCAGCTTTCGGTCGGCGTCGGCATGCGGGTTTCATCTACGTGGACCGCGGCGCTGTCGGGCCTCAAGCTCAACGAGGGCGTCGCGAACCTCAACGTGCCGACCACCGTTCTCGTCGGCTCACGCGACCGCGCGACACCGCCGCTCGCTAGTTCGCGCATTGCGGACATCCTTCGGGGTACCGGCCATCTTCATCGCTTCGTGGAGCTCGAAGGTGTCGGCCATTGCCCGAACATCGAGACGCCCGAGCTCTTCGACGATGAGATTCGTCGTCTGGCGGCGATGACCTGAGCTACTTCTCCTGCTCCCGCCGTTGTTCGGTGAGCTGGCGGGTCTGCCCGGACGCCGGGGTTTGCAGCATTGCGGCCACGAGATCGATGAGTTGAGAGATGAAGACTCGATCGCTCGTGTGCGGCGCGGTTGCGGCTCGTCGGGCCAACTCCGACACCACGAATCGGAACACGACGAATCGGCGGTGCAGTTGAGCAGCCGTCGGATCGAGGAACGGCTCCACGAGATTTCGCCAGCGCATGATGCTCTCGCCGCTGTTCTCGAGCACTTCCGGCAGTAGCGGCTGGCGGCGGTTCAGCAGGTCGGCCTGGATACGCAGGTAGGCCTCGCCGCCGTCGGGGTCGGCCAGTTTCGCGGCAAGGGGCAGGACGAGGGCTTCAGCGAGCGCGCGGATGTCCGCCGTTCCACTGGTTTCGTAGCGGTCGAGCAGTGCATGGCGCCGCTGTTCGATATCGCGGCTGTGTTTGTCGAGCAGGGCCGTGAGCAGGCCGGACCGGTCCCCGAAGTGGTACTGCATCGCGGCCGCGTTCTTGACGCCGGAAGCGCGCTGAATCTCGCGCAGGCTGACCGCATCAACACCCTGGGCCGCATACAGCTGTTCCGCTGCGGCGATCAGTCGGTCCCGCGTTTCCATACGCAAAGCTTAGAACAATTAATGCAGGTGCATTGACCGTTAATGCGACGCGTGCTTACAGTGACCGGCATGCAGCAATCTGCCGTCGACTGGACGGTTCTGGAGTCCTGGCTGAAAGAAAAGGGCATCGCCACGGGCACGATCGAGAACGTCGCACCGATCGGCGGTGGAACACAGAACCTGATGTTCTCGTTCGTGTGCGACGGTCGGCGTTTCGTCCTGCGACGGGGACCGGTGCATCTGCGTGCGACGACGAACGAGGCGATGCGTCGCGAAGCCAAAGTGCTTGCTGCGCTCGCGGATACGCCCGTTCCGAAGCCGCGGCTGGTGGCCGCGGAGACGGACGAGACCGTGCTGGGAGCCGTTTTCTATCTCATGGAGCCGGTGGAGGGATTCAACGCGTCCGTCGGATTGCCTGAGCTGCACGCCTCGAACGACGATGTCCGACGGCAGATGGGGTTCAAGGTCGTCGATGCGTTGGCCGCGCTCGGGGCGGTCGACCCTGGCGAAGTCGGACTCGACGATTTCGGACACCCGGAAGGCTTCCTCGATCGCCAGGTGCCGCAGTGGTTGCGAATGCTCGACAAATACGCCGAACTCGACGGGTACGACGGGCATCAGTTGCCCGAAGTGGACTCTCTAGCCGAATGGCTGACCGCGCATAAGCCGGAGGAATTCACACCGGGAGTCATGCACGGCGACTTCCACCTGGCCAACCTCATGTTCCGGAACGACGGCCCTGAGGTCGCCGCGATCGTGGACTGGGAGATGTCCACAATCGGGGATCCGTTACTCGACCTCGGCTGGCTGCTCGCGACGTGGCCCACGGCAGACGTCCCGTCCGCGACAAGCGGTGCGCTGGGCCACCTCGGCGGGTTACCGAAGCGCGCGGAGATCGTGCAGTACTACGCCACCGTCGCTGACCGGCCGGTCGACAACGTGCTCTGGTACACCGTCATGGCGTCGTTCAAGCTGGCCGTCATTCTCGAGGGCACCCACGCTCGCGCGTGCGCGGGAAAGGCGCCGAAGCCGGTCGGAGACTTCCTTCACTTCATGGCGGTTTCCCTTCTCACGCAGGCAAAGGCATTCACCGAGAAGGGTTTCCAGGAATGAGCGATCTTTCCGGCAAAGTCGCACTGGTCACGGGCGGCAGCCGCGGACTGGGCAAAGAGATGGTGCTCGCCTTCGCCGAACGTGGCGCCGATGTCGTCATCGCGAGCCGCAAGCTCGACAGCTGCGAAGAACTTGCGACCGAGGTCCGCGAGCGATTTGGTCGAAAGGCGCTCCCGATCGCCTGCAATGTCGGCAACTGGTCGGACTGCGACGCCCTCGTCGAGGCGGCGTATGCGGAGTTCGGACGAGTCGACATTCTGGTCAACAACGCGGGCATGTCACCGCTGTATCCGAGCGTCGATCAGGTGTCGGAAGCGTTGTACGACAAGGTCTTCGGCATCAATCTCAAGGGACCGTTCCGGCTGTCGGCGAACATCGGCACGCGGATGGCGGAAGGCCAGGGCGGCACGATCCTCAACATCTCGTCGGTCGCTTCGATTCGGCCGAACGCGATGATCCTGCCGTACGCGGCGGCCAAGGCGGGGCTTAACGCACTCACCGAGGGTTTTGCACAGACCTTGGCGCCGAAGGTGCGCGTCAACGCCATCATGTGCGGAACGTTCCGCACCGACATCTCGAAGGCGTGGACGCCGGACATGTTCGACTTCATCGCTTCGGGTACTGCCTTGGGCCGGGTCGCCGAGCCGCACGAAATCGTCGGCGCTGCGTTGTATCTGGTCTCCGATGCGGCGAGCTATTGCACGGGCTCGATTCTTCGGCTCGACGGCGGGGTGAAATGACATGTGGGACTTCAGTACTGATCCGGAATTTCAGGCCAAGCTCGATTGGATGGACCAGTTCGTCCGGGAAGAGGTCGAGCCTCTCGACCACCTGACCAATCAAGACGAACTCCTCATGTACCGCCCGGTCGAGGGCAAGATCGCCGAGATCGTTCGGCCCCTGCAAGAGAAGGTGAAGGCACAGGGACTGTGGGCGTGCCACCTCGGTCCGGAACTCGGGGGTCAGGGATTCGGCCAGGTCAAGCTCGCCCTCATCAATGAGATTCTGGGCCGGACCGGGTGGGGGCCGATCATCTTCGGCGTCCAGGCGCCGGACACCGGCAACGCCGAGATCATCGCAATGTTCGGTACTGAGGAGCAGAAGCAGCGCTACCTGCAGCCGCTGCTCACCGGCGAGATGTTCTCCGCGTTCTCGATGACCGAGCCGCATGGCGGCGCCGACCCACGTCTGTTCCGCACGAAGGCTGTGCGCGACGGCGAGGACTGGATCATCAACGGCGAGAAGTTCTTCACGTCGAATGCCAAGAACGCTTCGTTTCTCATCGTCATGGCCGTCACGGAACCGGACGCGGCTCCGCGCGAGAGCATGTCGATGTTCCTCGTGCCGACGGACACCCCCGGGATCGAACTGGTTCGGGAAACCGGCGTCATCGGCGACCCGCTCGGAGTCGGCCTCCACCCGCACGTGCGCTACACCGACGTCCGCGTTGGACCCGATGCGCTGCTGGGGGAGCGTGGCAAGGGCTTCTACCTCGCCCAGGCCCGCCTCGCCGGCGGTCGACTGCACCATGCGATGCGCACGATCGGCCTGATCAAGCGCGCCTTTGACATGCAGTGCGAGCGCGCGCTGTCGCGCAAGACGTTCCGCGGAACGCTGGCCGACAACGCGATCGTCAAGGCCGGGATCGCGGACTCGTGGATTCAGATCGAGCAGTTCCGGCTGCTGGTTCTGTACGCCGCCTGGCAGATCGACACGCACGGCCACATCGCGGCAATGGAGTACGTGTCCGCGTGCAAGGTCGAGATGGCTCGGGTTGTGCACGACGTCGTCGAGCGGTCTCTGCACCTGCATGGCGCACTGGGTGCGTCCAACGAGACGCCGTTGGCGAGACTGTGGCAGCTGGTGCCCACGTTCGGACTCATGGATGGGCCCACCGAAGTGCATCAGGACGTCATCGCGCGACGCGTGCTGCGTCACCACTCCGCTGCCGAGGGCGACTGGCCAACCCAATTCCTGCCGGATCTCACCGCCGCGGCACGGGCACGGTATGGAATAGACGTCATCGAGTAATCGAAGGAGAGCCCGCGATGTTCACTCCCGAACACGAAGAGTTCCGCAAGTCCGTACGCCGGTACATCGAAGACAAGATCAACCCCCACATCGACGAGTGGGAACGTGCGCAGTTCATGCCGTTGCACGAGATCATTCCGGACATGGCGAAACTCGGGTTCGTGGGCCTCGAGTACGACCCGGAGTACGAAGGTCAGGGTGCCGACCATTTGTTCACCCTCGTGCTCGCCGAGGAACTCGGCCGCGTCGACAACGGCTCGTTTCCTATGGCCTTCGGTGTGCACATCGCGATGGCGACGCCGTCCCTCCACGCCCATGGCAGTGATGAACTCAAGCGGGAATTCCTCGCTCCGGCGATGCGTGGAGAGATGATCGCGGCCGTCGCGGTCACCGAGCCCGACGCCGGCTCGGACGTTGCCGGCCTCAAGACCTCGGCTCGACGGGAAGGCGACGACTGGGTCATCAACGGTTCGAAGATGTACATCACCAACGCGCTTCAGGCCGACTGGTTGTGCACTCTCGTGCGCACCTCGGGCGAAGGCGGATACGCCGGAATGAGCCAGATCATCATTCCGACCAAGACGCCGGGCGTCGAGATCCACAAGCTCGAGAAGCTCGGCATGCACGCGTCCGACACGGGTCTCATCACCTTCGACGACGTGCGGGTTCCAGTCTCGAACACCATCGGCGAGATCGGCCGCGGCTTTCAGCAGCAGATGTCGCAGTTCGTCATGGAGCGCATGTTCGGCGCCTACGGTGCGCCCACGTCATGCACGCGCCAACTGCAGCGCACGAAAGAATATGCACTTCAACGGCACATTTTCGGGAAGCCGATCGCCGCCAACCAGTTCCTGGCGTACCAGTACTCCGGTCTGGCCGGCCGGGTCGACATGCTGAAGGTCTACAACCGGGCGATCGCCGCCGATTACGTGGCGGGAAAGAACGTCGTCCGCCAGGCGACCATCGCGAAGATGATCGTCGGACCACTCGTTCGCGAGGTCGCGGACTGGTGCCTCCAGGTGCACGGCGGCAGCGGCTACATGGAAGAGACGTGGACGTCTCGGGCCTACCGGGACAGTCGTCTCCTCAGCATCGGGGGCGGCGCCGACGAGGTCATGATGCGCGTGCTCTCGCAGATCGACGGGTTCACCGGGTAACGCGGTCAGTTGTGGCTGATCCGGTTCTCGTAGCCGGATCGGGCCGTTGCGTCGACGTCGAGGAATGCCTTGTCCGCGCCGAGGACATGGTTGAACCAGTCGCGTAGTCCGCGGCCGAGTAGTGGCTGGCTCTTGAGAATCGGTCCGACGATCTGCGGTACGTAGACGTCGGCCTTCGGACGCCGGATGACTCGGGCGATGGCGTCGGCGACGTCTTCCGGCTCGACGGTCGGGATCAGCTTCATTCCCTTGGTGCCCGAGATGAGCTCGGTGTTGGTAAAACTCGGCATGACGCAGGAGAACTCGACTCCCGTGCCGGCGAATTCGACGCGGGCTGTCTCGGTGAGGGCGATGACCGCTGACTTCGTTCCGCAGTAGGTGAGGCCGCCGGGGACCGGGGTCTTGCCCGCGGTGGAAGCGATGTTGATGATGTGCCCCCGACCGCGGGCGACCATGTGTGGAAGCGCCACGTGCATGCCGTTGATCGCACCCAGGATGTTGATCTGAACCGCACGGCGATGAGTGTCGGGGGACTGGTCCAGGAAGTGCCCGATCGGCATGATTCCGGCGTTGTTGATCAGCACGTCGAGCGGACCGTTTGCGGTCGCGCTCTGGTGGAAAACGGCGAAGGAGTCGTAGTCGGCAACGTCGACCGCGAACCCCTCGGCGCCCGGTCCGATGCTCTTCGCGGCCGCGACTGCGGACCGCTCGTCGACGTCGCCGATCACGACGATCGCGCCACGGCGGTGGAGTTCCTTTGCGGTGGCGAGCCCGATTCCTCGGCCGGCTCCGGTGATGGCGATACGGCTTCCTTGCAGCGACTTCTTGCCCATGACGGCACTCCTTTGATGCGGGATATGAAACATAACGTAATTTATATTTGATTTGCCCGCAAGGGTTGTGACGGGTGTTCGTCATATGTAATGTAGGCAATGTTACATCTGAACGAGCCCTTAAGGCGGTCACACAATGACCCGATCTCACACCACTAACGAAGGCGTTCTGCCGTCGCTGCGCGCTGTGTTCGCCACCGGCCGGACGCGTTCGGTCAAGTGGCGACTCGAGCAGTTGCGCGGAATCGAGCGTTTCTGCGATGAACAAGAAAGTGCGATCGCGGGTGCTCTCGCCGCCGACCTCGGTCGGTCCGCGTTTGACGCCTGGTTAGGCGACATCGCCGGCGCGAAAGCCGAGTCCGAATACGCACGGAAGAACCTCAGGAAGTGGATGCGCAAGCGCAGCGTCCGGGTTCCCGCGAGCCAGCTTCCCAGCAAGGCCTGGATCCAGTACGACCCGCTGGGCGTCGTGCTCATTATCGGCCCGTGGAACTACCCGCTAGGCCTGAGCCTCGGTCCGCTCATCGCCGCTGTCGCGGCGGGCAACTGTGCGGTCGTCAAGCCGTCTGAACTCGCCCCGGAGACCTCGGCAGTGCTCGCGAAGTACCTGCCGCGGTATCTGGACAGCTCTGCGATCCAGGTCGTCGAGGGCGATGCCGTCGTCACCCAGGCGCTGCTCGCCGAGGGTTTCGACCACGCGCTCTTTACGGGCGGCACGGAAGTCGGCAAGAAGATCATGGCCGCCGCCGCGCCGACGCTGACCCCAGTGACCCTCGAGTTGGGCGGCAAGAGCCCCGTCATCGTCGCCGCCGATGCCGACATCGATGTCGCGGCCCGCCGAATCGCCTGGGTGAAGCTGCTCAACTCGGGGCAGACATGCATCGCTCCGGACTACGTGCTCGCCGACAAGTCGATCGCCGGCGAGTTGACCGAGAAGATCGTCGAGAACCTGACGCAGATGCGATCCGCGCAACCGCAGTTCGCGCAGCCGATCGTCAACGAGCGTCAGTTCGATCGCTTGACCGCGGTCATCAAGGAAACCAGCGGCAAGGTCGTCGTCGGTGGCGGCTCGGACCGCGAGCAGCTCCGCATCGAGCCGACGGTCATCCTCAACCCGGCGACCGACGACCGCGTCATGACCGAGGAGATCTTCGGGCCGATCCTGCCCGTGTTGACGGTCAGTTCGACCGACAACGCCGTCGAGTTCGTCAACGGCCGAGACAAGCCGCTCGCGATGTACGTGTTCACCGCATCGTCGAAGCGCGCCAGGTCCCTCATCGATCGAATCCCGTCCGGCGGCGCGGTCGTCAACCACTGCGCCATGCACTACCTCGTGCCGCAACTGCCCTTCGGGGGAGTGGGTGCCAGCGGAATGGGCGCCTACCACGGCCAATGGGGGTTCGAGGCGATGAGCCACCGCCGCTCGGTTCTCGCGAAGCGGACGTTCCCCGACCCGCTGATGTTCTACCCGCCCTACACCAACCTCGCGACCAAGCTCATGCGGAAGGTCTTCTGATGAAGCGACTTTCAAGCCTCGATACCCAGTTCCTGGCAGCTGAGGGCGCGAACTTCGGCTCGCAGTACTGCGGCCTCCTGATGTTCGACACGACCAAGCACCCGATCGACAAGGACGTGCTGGTTGCTCGGCTCGAGAACGTCGTCCGGACGTGCCCGCCGATGCGCTGGAAGGTCGTCGAGGTTCCCTTCGGACTCGACTACCCGGTCTTCGTCGAAACCGCGGTCGATCTCGAACACCACGTCACCGAGTCGACCCTGGACCGCGCCGACGACAGGGGCCTGGCGGTGGAAGCCGGACAAATTCTCGCCACCAAACTCGACCGCAGCCGCCCGCTGTGGAGACTGCACGTCTTCCACGGGATTCCCGGCCGGACGGCGGTCGTGTTCACGCTGCACCATGCGGTGGCCGACGGGATCTCCGCGACGAAGATCCTCGGCGCTTTGGTCGACCGTGCACAGCCGCTTGCCTCAGCCCCCGCCGTGATCGGCGAGGTCCACGCCAGCCGAACCGAACTGGCGCTGTCGGGACTCGCTACGTTGCCGATGCGCTGGCTCCGGGCAGTTCGTGCGACTCCGCACATGCTCGGGCACCTTGACCTGGTGCCGGCCCTGCGGGCACTTCCCGGGGTGCACACCGTTGCCCGTCGTTGGCGAGGGGGAGACGATTTCCCGCGACTCGACGCACCGCGTACCCGATTCACGACGAAGCTGTCGGCGCGGCGTTCGGTGGCCTTCGGGACACTTCCGCTCGATGTGATCAAAGCGGTGAAGAACGAATACGGCTTCACGGTCAACGACGTGGTCATCGCCCTGTGTGCGGGGGCGCTGCGGCATCGACTGTCGGCGACGGGTGACCTGCCGGACACGCCGTTGGTCGCCTACATCCCGATCTCGACCCGCGCGCCCGAAGCGTATGGCGACTTCGGCAATTCGATCGGATCGATCATCGCGCCGCTCCCGACGCATCTTCCCGATCTGAAGTCCCGCCTCGAGTTCTCCCATCACGCGATGAAGGCTGCGAAGCACCGCACGCACCAGGCGTCGCCGACCTTGCTTGCGGACGTCAACGATCCAATTCCGTCCCCGATCTTCGGGATCGCGGCACGCGGGCTGATGGACCTCATCTCCTCGCGGTTGGACACGCCGCCGGTCAATCTCGTGGTCTCGAACGTCGCCGGACCGCCGGTGCAGCTCACGCTCGCCGGGGCACCGCTGATCGCGACCTTCCCGCTCAGCGTCGTTTTCGACTCGTTCGCACTCAACATCACCGTCGTCAGCTACCAGGGCGGCCTCGACATCGGAATCGTCGGCGATTCGGTAGCCCTGCCCGACGGCTGGGACCTCATCGAGGATTTCCACCGCGAAATCGCCGACCTTGCAGCACTCGTCGCCACCAGTGAAAGGACTCCGAAATGACCAGCGACGAATTCACCACCCAGTTGACGGTCGCGACCCGACGACAGGTTGCGGACGCCGTCGTGACGCTCGAACTCGTCGGCACGGAACTTCCGGCGTGGGCGCCGGGTGCACACGTCGACCTTCTTCTTGGCGACGGTCTCGTTCGGCAGTATTCGCTGTGCGGCGACCCGGGCTCCACGAAGAAATGGCAGATCGGCGTCCTCCTCGACCCGAATAGCCGGGGCGGCTCGCAGCACGTCCACGAGCGGCTCCACGAAGGTGCCGCCGTCACCGTCCGCGGCCCGCGCAACAACTTCGAAGTGGTCGACGCACCGCGGTATGTGTTCATCGCCGGTGGCATCGGGATCACGCCGATGATGCCGATGATCGCCGCGGTGGACCGTGCCGGCGCCGACTGGTCGTTGGTCTACCTGGGCCGCAGTCGAACGACGATGGCCTTTGCGACCGATCTGGTCGACAGGTACGGCGACCGGGTGACCGTGTGGGCCGACGACGAACGTGGCGCGTTCTTCGATCTCGAAGCAGCACTCCGCGAACCGCAGGCACAAGCGCTCATCTACACCTGCGGCCCCGCGCCCTTGCTCGATGCGGTCGAGAAGTTCAGCGCGCACTGGCCGGACGGCAGTCTGCACCTGGAACGTTTCGCGGCCAAGGCTCCCACGGAGTCGGTCGGACTCGACAGCTACAAGGTCGTCTGCCAGCGCTCGGGAATCACCGTCGACGTCGAGCCCGGCGTCTCGCTTCTCGAAGCGCTCGAAGACGCGGACGTGGACATCATGTCGTCGTGCGGTGAGGGCGTGTGCGGCACGTGCAAGGCCGGCGTGCTCGAAGGCATCCCCGACCACCGCGACTCCCTGCTCAGCGCGGCCGAACGGGCCGCGGGCAACGTCATTCTTCCCTGCGTATCCCGTTCTCGGACCGAGAAATTGGTCCTCGACCTCTAAACCCACCCCAGCCCTGAAGGAGCTCACCATGACCACCACGACCCCCGCCGACCTCGACCTCGCAAAAGTCGACCTCACCGACCTGTCCAACTTCCACGACGGCCCGCCGCACGAGCTCTTCGAGCGGATGCGTGCCCAAGCCGGCCCGCACTGGAACGCCTTGACCGACAGCGCCGAGCCCGGCTTCTGGAACTTCACCAAAGCCGCGGACATCCAGGCGATCAGCCGCGACTCGGTGACGTTCTCGTCGGCGACCGGCGGCGTGTTCACGACGCTGCAAGGACCGGCTCCGATCGAGGTGATGCGCGAAATCATCCTGGTCATGGACGCGCCTCGGCACACCAACCAGCGCAACATCGTCGGGGCGGTGTTCACGCCGAAGCTGATCCGCCAGAAGGAAGCCCAGATTCGGGAGACGGTCAACCGGCTCATCGACAACGTCATCGAGCGGGGCGAGTGCGACTTCGTCGACGAGATAGCCGTCGAACTTCCCCTCATCGTCATCGCAGACATGCTCGGCGTTCCGGTCGAGGACCGTCGCCAGCTGTTCGAGTGGACGAACCGCCTGTCGCTGGCGGCGGCGACCGCGAACCCCGAGCTCGGACTCGGTGCGCTCATGGAAATCGGCGGCTACTTGGGCGGCATCACCGCGGCTCGCAAGGAGAACCCGGGTGACGACCTCGTTTCGCGACTCGTCCACGCCGAGGTCGATGGCCAGAAGCTCTCGGACACCGAGGTTTCGCTGTTCTTCGGACTGCTGATGTTCGCGGGCAACGACACCACTCGCAACACCGCGTCGGGAGGGATGCGGGCGCTCATCGAGAACCCCGCTGAGCGCGAGAAGCTCATCCGCGGCGAGGCGACGTACGTCAACGCGGTCGAGGAGATGCTGCGCTGGGTCACGCCGGTCCAGCACTTCGCACGCGTCGTCACACAGGACACCACCGTCGGTGGCCACGACCTGAAGAAGGGCGAGCGCGTCGTCATGTGGTACCCCGCCGGATCGCGGGACCCCGAGCTCAACGCCGACCCGACTCGCTTCGACGTCTCCCGCGAAAAGGCCGCTCACCTGGCCTTCGGCGGCGGTGGCGCGCACTTCTGCCTCGGTAATCAGCTCGCCAAGCTCGAACTCAAGGTACTGTTCGAAGAGCTCCTGCGCCGCATTCCGGACATGCAG
>JAJFUQ010000070.1 GCA_021372355.1 Nocardiaceae bacterium
CACCGTCATCGATTCACCCTCGCGCAGCGCCGACCATTGGGCGGCGAATTCGTCATAGCGGGCATAGAGCCTGTTCAAGAGCGCAGGTTCTATGCCGCTTTTCTCGGGGGTGCCGGGCCACGCAGCTTCGAACTTCCGGAGCCGGCGTTCGACCTCCCACAGTGCAACCGTCGTCGACGCGAGACGCTCGGAGCGCGCCATGTCGGCAGACTCCTGCGGGGTTGGCTGGCGACGATTCTTGCTGGTCTTCTTCTGGATCGCGGGATCGGCGGGCCAGAACAGTCCATCGTCGCCATCAGCGGCAGCGAGCCGACCGTAAACCCCGCCGCGGATGCGCTCTTCGATCTCGACGAACAGGTGAGCCACGTCGTGTGGAACCGCGTCGTTGTATCCCGGGCCGTTGCGGGGAGCCAGCGCATGGCCGGCCTCGCGCAGCACCGCGATTTCGTACCGGCCACTGAGTTTCGTGAATCTGACTTTCATTTGAATCCAGGTTGACGCGGACCGGTCGCCGTATGCAACCGAATTCGACCCTGGTAAGCAAGAAGTATGAAGCGCACGCTGTACACCGCCGAGCACGAAGAGTTCCGCGCCTCGGTCAAGGAGTTCGTCCGCCGGTGGATCGAACCGCGGGCCGAGAAGTTCATCGAGGACAAGTTCATCGACCGCGATGTATGGCGCGCGGCAGGCGACTCGGGCTTTCTCGGACTGGGAATTCCGGAGCAGTACGGCGGTGGTGAGGCGGGCGACTACCGGTACGCGGCCGTCTTCACCGAGGAACTGGCGCGGATCGGCGTGGCCTATGCATCGTCGTTCTCGATCCATTACGACGTCGTCGCGCCGTATCTGCTCGAACTGTCGACGGAGGAACAGAAGCAGCGCTGGCTGCCCAAGTTCTGTACCGGTGAGATCGTCACGGCGATGGCGATGACCGAGCCGTCGGCCGGTTCGGACCTGGCCGCCCTCAAGACCACCGCGGTCCGCGACGGCGACGACTGGATTCTCAACGGATCAAAGACATTCATCACCAACGGCATCAGTGCGGATCTCGTCGTCGTGGCGGCCCGTACGACGCCCGAGAAGAAGGCCAAGGGCATCTCACTCTTCGTCGTCGAGGAGGGTATGCCGGGATTCTCCCGGGGACGCAAGCTCGACAAGGTGGGGCAGCCGGAGGCCGATACCGGCGAGCTGTTCTTCGAAGACGTGCGAGTGCCGGGAACGAACCTCCTGGGCGAACTCGACCGCGGCTTCATCGCCATGATGGAACGACTCCCGCAGGAGCGCATCGGAGCGGCAATCACGAACATCTCGCACGCCAAGGCGGTGCTCGAGGAGACGATCGAGTACGCCAAGGACCGCAAGGCATTTGGTTCGTCGATCGGCAGCTTCCAACACAACAAGTTCCTGCTGGCCGACCTCGTCACGAAGATCGAAGCTGCGCAGGCCTACGTCGACCACCAGGTCCTCGCGCACACGAACGGAGCACTGGACGCCGTCGAAGCGGCGAAGGCGAAGTGGTTCTCGGCGCAGGTGCAGAACGAGGTCATCGACCACTGCGTCCAGATCTTCGGCGGCTACGGCTACATGAACGAGTACCGCGTGGCCCGCGCTTGGAAGGACGCGCGCGTCACCAAGATCTGGGCCGGATCGAACGAGATCATGAAGGAGATCATCGGGCGCAGCCTGGGGTTCTAGAAGTCGAAGCTGTCGAACCCGTCGAAGAAACCCCCGTCGTCGCCGGCGTCTCCCGGGTCGTGGTCGCCGCCGTGGGAAGCGTCTCCGAAGCCGTCCTGGTATCCGTCGGCGAACGCATTCTGGTCGTAGCCGACTCCGTGCATTCCGCTGAACAGGGCGTCGAACAGCAGTATCGAACCGACACCCCAGGCGCCTGCGACGAGGGCGGTCTTCCACCACGGTTCGGAATACCACCCGGCCGGAACCGGGCGCCCCGCGACCATGCCGCCGGGGTAGTAGTTCGGGGTCGCCGGTGACGGGCCCGGTGACGCCTGGATCTGGCGCCCCTCGAATGCGATGCTCCGGTTCTCACTGACGGCGCCCGCAGTGCGCTGGCCGGTCAGTTCGGGAATGTGCGGTCCCGGGTCCATGCCCATCGCGGTGCGAGCAGCCCGGATGTAATACAGACCCTCGATCGCGGTCTGCTTGGCAAGGCGTGCCTGGGCGGTTGACCTGGCCTGCGAGATTTGCGAGCTCGCCGCGGTGAAACGCTCCGACGCATCCGAAAGTGCCTGCTTCGAAGCGTCATTGGATCCAGTCAGGTTGTAGACCTGCCCGCCGAGTCGGTCGATCGCCTGCCGCGCGTCGGCGACTGCATCGTCGAGCGCGCGCTGGTTTCCCGCCTGCGATCCGCGGACCACGAGGAACGCGACGACGCCGATGATGACGAGTAGCAGGAGGAACCCGGTCGACATGCAATCCAGCGTACGCAGCCTGGATCAGTTGGCTTTCGACGCCGCTTTGTCGACCGTGCAGCCGGTGGCGGCTCCGGCACCCATCGATGCATCCGAGTCGAGCTCGGTGTAGTGCCCGACGAGGAGCCCGGCGACGTCGGTCAGACTGTTTCGATCTCCGGTGCGCACGTTGTGGAGCCTACTTGGACAGGCGTGCGTCTCGCGGTGGGTTTCCGCAGGTCAAAGCGTGCTCTTGCCCCGGGTTGTCGGACCGACCTGCCCAGGTTGTGCCGATCCGGCGGTTCCCGGCCAGTGCTGCTCGCGAAGGCAGATAATCGGGCAATGAGACCACATCGGCTGGCGGTTGTGCCGATCCTCACCGCCGTGATCACTTTTGGCGCCGCTTGTTCTTCGGAACCGGTGTCGCAGTCTGGTGGACAAACCGCGGGAGCCGCGCGAGAAAGTGGCGAGGTCTCGCCTACGGCCGGTAAATGGACCGAGCCGTGCTCGTTACTGACTGCGGATGAGATTTCGCCGTTGATCGATTCCACCGCCGCCGGTACGTCGAGCGGTGATTCGCAGCACGGTGCGGCGTGCGAGTGGCGGAACTCCGACACGTACGAGTCAGTGTCGCTCAACATCGGCAGTCCGGACACGGCGATCAACGACGTTGTGCCCGACGACCCCTCTGGCGCCTACACGTTCGAGGACGGCCCGGACGGAATCAAGTTCACCAACGCCGGGACGGCGATGTTCGTGCTGGACAAGCGCCTCTGCGAAATTCAGGTCACCACTCTCCGCAGCGCCGACAACGCCCACGACAAATATGTCGAACTCATCGGAAAGATCCGCTCGCGCTTCTAGCTCGGCGGTCGGAGCGCGGCGAACTCGGGTGACCCGGAGCATCAAAGCGGTGCCCGATTCACCGCAGTGGATGCCACTCCTCGCCGACCCGACGCCATTCCACGGCGTCGCCATCGAATTGGATGTGATTTCGGTGGAGCCAGAAAGTGGCGTCCGGATTCCAGCCGGCGAGCAGCGTTGACCCATTACGCACCGAAAGTGGGCGGCCGGCGGTCGTCAGATACCCGAAAACCGTGAGATGGACGGCGTCGTATTCGAGAGCGACCGCGGCCCAATCCGGGATGAACCAGTTCGTGTTCTCTCCCGTCGCGCGGTACCAGTCGTGGCGGCGGATCGCCGTGACGTCGAGCGGGAACCTGGTGACGAGTTCGGCCCAGTCCTGTGGGCTGCGGATCTCGAGGACGTGCGGGTCGTCCCGGACGGCGATGTTCCAGACGCGGCTGTCTTCCCAACCGAGTGAATCTTCCACGGCCTGAAGTCCGACGGCGCCGAGGGGGCCGAGAGCGCGCGTCGTTTGCGGAGTCTCGCTGAAGGCGGGGATCGACCACCATTCGCCGGAGTGCATCTCGCTCGGATCGGCGCTGAGTTCACGGCGCGCGCGCGCTTCTTTGGCGGTTGTCTGGTCGCGCCATATCTCGAGATGGTGGATCCCGCCGAAGAGGGCGGTTCGTGGCCAGCCGCGCGGGTCGTACCACTCCACAAGTCGCTGCTCGGTCAGGGCAACGGGTTCGTTCCACCAACTGGTACCCGGGGCATGGCAGAGAGCTTCGGCGGTCGGCCGGAGCGCTTCGATGACGCTCTTGTCGTCGAGCAGTTGATCCTCGGCGTCCGGTCCCTGCCAGTACGACGCGAAGTCCGTCGCCGCCCGAACCGCGTTCAGCAACGCACTCGGGGGCAGATTGACGACTAGTGCGGGAGCGACTTCGCCGATGGCTTCGATGAGTCGGGCTCGATGCGCATGCGGACCATGGACGATCGATGCCCACTTCAGCGGAGTGTGTGCCGCGATCAACGCGGCACACGCCCGCCTGCCCCGCGGGCAGTGGACAATCGCGTCCGGCGACAACACAATTCGAGGCTAGTCGTCTAGGTCAGGTGGGTGGACGAAGCGCGGCGAATTCGTCGGTCACCCGCAGCGTCGAGTCCGTGAAGCGGTACATCTTCGCCGGTCGTCCGCCGGCCCGGCCCGGCGCCGAAACGGTGTCGAGTGGTGTGAGTACTCCGCGGCGGCTCAGCACACGTTGCAGGTTTGTCGTGTCCACCTCGTATCCCAGAGCTGCGCAATAGATCTGGCGCAAAGTCGACATCGTGAACGCCTCCGGCGCGAGGCCGAACGCCAGGTTCGTGTAGGACAGCTTCGCGACGAGCCGGGTGCGGGCGTGGGCGATGACCGTTCCGTGGTCGAAGGCCATCCGGGGGAGGGCGGATACCGGATGCCAGCTGGTGTCGGCCGGCAACTGCGGGTCCGCGGTGAGGGGCACGAGGCCCAGGAACGTCGAGGCGATGAGCCTCGGCCCAGGAACCCGGTTCGGATCGCTGAACACCGCGAGCTGTTCGAGGTGCGCAACCTTCTGGACGTCGACCTTTTCGGCGAGCTGGCGACGGGCGGAGGTGTCGAGGTCCTCGTGATCGCCGAGAGTGCCGCCCGGAAGGGACCAAGCGCCCATTTCGGGCTCCATCGCGCGCTGCCACAGCAAAACGGCCAACTCCGGGCCGAGGTCGAAGTGACGAACCTGGAACACTGCGGTGAGCGTTTCATGAACGGTGGTACGATGGGGCATGTTTTCGATCATAAGTCGAAAACCTAGGATTGTCGCTCGGAAGGGGAGCAGCAATGACTACGACTCTGGATCTCGCGCAGATCACTGACACTGCTGCGGGCTACTCGGGTATCGAGGCCAACGCTGATTGGGCCGCTGAGGTGCGCAGACTCGCACGCCAGCGCAACGCGACCATCCTGGCGCACAATTACCAACTGCCGGAGATTCAGGACATCGCCGACCACGTCGGCGACTCGCTGGCACTCTCGCGCATTGCGGCTGAGGTTCCGGAAAGCACGATCGTCTTCTGCGGTGTGCACTTCATGGCCGAGACCGCCAAGATCCTGAGCCCGGAAAAGGCGGTTCTCATCCCGGACGCGCGGGCCGGTTGCTCGCTCGCGGACTCGATCACCGCCGATGACCTGCGCGCGTGGAAGGCCGAGCACCCGGGCGCGGTGGTTGTCTCGTACGTCAACACCACCGCTGCGGTGAAGGCCGAGACCGACATCTGCTGCACGTCCTCGAACGCGGTCGACGTCGTGAACTCGATCCCGGCCGACAAGGAAGTGCTGTTCCTGCCGGATCAGTTCCTCGGTGCGCACGTCAAGCGCATGACGGGTCGCGAGAACATGCACATCTGGGCCGGGGAATGCCACGTGCACGCCGGCATCAACGGCGATGAGCTCACCGACCAGGCCAAGAGCCACCCGGACGCCGAACTCTTCGTGCACCCGGAGTGCGGCTGCGCCACATCGGCGCTGTACCTCGCAGGTGAGGGCTTCTTCCCGAAGGAGCGCGTCCACATTCTGTCGACCGGCGGGATGATCGACGAAGCACGCAAGGTGCACTCGAAGCAGGTTCTGGTGGCGACCGAAATCGGCATGCTGCACCAATTGCGCAAGGCTGCGCCCGACATCGACTTCCAGGCGGTCAACGACCGTGCTTCGTGCAAGTACATGAAGATGATCACCCCCACGGCTCTGCTGCGCTGCCTGGCGACCGGCACGGACGAAGTTCACGTCGATCCGGAGATGGCTGCTCAGGGCCGAAAGTCGGTGCAGCGCATGATCGCCATCGGCACTCCCGGCGGAGGCGAGTGAGGTGCACGACTGGGAGGCCTCGGCAGACGTCGTCGTCATCGGCGGCGGCGTCGCGGGGCTGACCGCCGCGCGGGCTGCCACGCGGCACGGTGCATCGGTGTTGACCGTCAGCAAAGGCGGCCCGACCGACACCGCGACGCAATACGCCCAGGGCGGTATCGCGGTCGTGGCGCCGGCGGGCGATTCGGTCGAGTCACATGTGTACGACACGGTGGAAGCCGGCGCCGGGCTGTGTGACGAAGCTGCCGTGGAATCGATCGTCGAGGGTGGTCAGCGCGCGATCGAAGCGCTGACCGACCTCGGCGCGGTTTTCGATCTCGGACGCGATGGCCAGGTCTCGCGGACCCGTGAGGGCGGGCACAGCACTCGGCGGATCATCCACGCAGGTGGTGACGCCACCGGCGCCGAGGTGCAGCGTGCGCTCAATGCCGCGGGCATGCCTGTTCTGTTCGGTGCGGCCGCCGCACACGTGGTGACCGGCCCGAATGGCGTGTGTGGACTCATCGTTCTCTCGACGAAGGGGATCGGACTCATCCACACCCCGGCCGTCTTGCTGGCGACCGGGGGCTCTGGTCAGTTGTTCGCCTGCAGCACGAATCCGCCCGGTGCGACGGCAGACGGCATCGCGCTCGGACTTCGCGCCGGTGCCGAAGTCGCAGACCTCGAGTTCGTGCAGTTCCACCCGACTGTTCTGTTCACTCCCGGCGGCGTCGGCCGCCGGCCCCTCATCAGTGAGGCGGTTCGCGGCGAGGGGGCCAAACTCGTCGACCCCAACGGCGACTCGATAACCAAGGGTGTTCACCCGCGGGGCGACCTCGCACCACGCGACGTCGTGTCCAAGGCCATTCACGCGCGGATGCACGCGCTCGGCATCGACCACGTCTATCTCGACGCGCGTTCGATCACCGGTTTCGCGCAACGCTTCCCGACGATCACCGCGTCGTGTCTCGCGGCCGGAATCGATCCGCAGACGGACCTCATTCCGGTGGCGCCGGCGGCCCACTATCAATGCGGCGGCGTCGTCACCGATGTTCAGGGACAGACGCGCGTGCCCGGGCTTCTCGCCGCGGGGGAGGTGGCGCGCACCGGTCTGCACGGCGCGAATCGTCTGGCATCGAACAGCCTGCTCGAAGGTCTCGTCGTCGGCGAGCGGGCCGGCCTCGTCGCCGCGGCGCGCAAAGGCACGCCGACCACGGGTGGCGACTACGTGATTCCGCCGGCTCAGGTTCTCAACCGGCACGCGCTGCAGAGCGCGCTGACGTTGCATGCGTCCGTCGTGCGAGACGCCGCTGGACTCGAGGTCGCGTCGAAGACGGTCGCCGAGGCCGAGCTCCTGCTGACCAACACCGAAGAGGCGCTCGAGGATGCAGCCCTCACGCTGACCGCGCAGGCACTGCTCGCGGCCGCCACCGCGCGGACCGAAAGTCGTGGCTGCCACACCCGTTCAGACTTTCCGGACATCAGCGACGACCAGCGCTTCAGCCGCCGGTACGCGATCGAAGACGGACAACTACAGCCCACGCAGGCAGTTGGAGTGCGCGCATGAGCCCTGTGCATGGAGGACGATCCGAGCATCGCAGCGAGGTACGAGCGAGGAGCGCAGGTGAGGACGGTGCACGTATGAATCAGTTGGATTGGCAAGACGTTGACCGGGTCATCGCGGCCGGTCTCGATGAGGACCTGCGCTACGGCCCGGACATCACGTCGTTGGCGACCGTGCCGTCGGATCTGGTGTCGAAGGGTGCGGTCATCACCCGCCAGGCCGGAACCGTCGCCGGAATCGATATTGCACTGCGGGTTTTCGACACCGTGCTCGGTGCCGGCAACTACCAGGTGCTCTCGCGCATCGACGACGGCACGCGAGTTCAGCCGCGCGATGTCGTGCTCACGATCGAGGCACCGGTGCAGGGCATGCTGACCGCCGAGCGCACGATGCTCAATCTGCTGTGTCACATGTCCGGCATCGCGACCGCGACCTCGTCGTGGGTCGACGCGGTCGAGGGGACCTCGTGCAAGATCCGCGACAGCCGCAAGACCCTCCCCGGCCTTCGGACGCTGGAGAAGTACGCGGTGCGCGCGGGCGGGGGAGTCAACCATCGGATGGGACTCGGCGACGAAGCGCTCATCAAGGACAACCACATCGTCGCGGCGGGATCACCGGTCGCCGCTCTGCGTGCAGTCCGCGCCGCCAACCCGACGATCAAGTGCGAGATCGAGGTCGATCGACTCGAGTACCTCGACGAGATACTTCCGGAAAAGCCCGAGCTCGTGCTGCTCGACAACATGCCGGTGTGGATGACGCAGATGGCAGTGCAACGTCGAAACAAGGTGTCGCCGGAGACGAAGCTCGAATCCTCGGGTGGCCTCACGCTCGACGTCGCGGCCGACTATGCCGGCACGGGTGTCGATTTCCTCGCGGTGGGTGCGCTGACGCACTCAGTGAAGGTTCTCGACCTCGGGCTGGATATGTAGCGCAATCGGCGCTAGAGCAGTGCGTTGCAGTCGGTTTCGAACCAGGCTTTGACGAAGCCGCCGGTTTGATAACCGATCTGGCGAATCCAGGCGAGGAGGCCGATATGCGGCTGGACGCCGACGAACATGAGGTCGCCGTCATTGCACTTGCGCACGATCGTTTCCGCCCGGATGAGGTGGGGATTGGTCGTGATGACGATCGCGCTCTTCCAGCCGTGCTTGGCTGACATGCGCGCTAACTCGGCGGCCTCGCCGCGGGTTGTCGGTGGTTGCGGGATGAAGCATTGCGCGAAGACACCGTCGAGGGCCTCCTCGCAACCCTGGTGGTTCTTGCTGATGGGCGGTATCGAGAGCACGAGGTTCGGGGCGTACCCCTGCTTGTACAGCCGCGCGCCCAATTCCTAGCTGTGATGTCCGGGGACGTTGGTCAAACGGCTGAACGGTGTCTGGTTTCCGATTGCGCTGTGGAGTCGATGGTGATTGTAGAAGTGCATCCATACCGGGAGCGCGGCGCGGCGCTCGGTTTCCGAGGCGTAGAACCGGGCGTAGGCCCAGCCGTCGGCCAGGGTCCGGTGGAATCGTTCTATCTTTCCGTTGGTTTGCGGACGGTACGGTCGGGTCCGTTTGTGGATGATGCCCAGCTCGGCGCAGGCATCGCGCCACGCGAACGAGCGGTAGCAGGCGCCGTTGTCGGACAGGACGCGCTCGACGGTGACGCCACGTTCGGCGAACCAGGCCACCGCACGTCGTAGGACGGCGACGGCTGTCTGGCTTTTCTCGTCGCTGCAGATCTCGGCATAAGCGACCCGTGAATGGTCATCGATGACGGTGTGCAGGTAGCTCGTGCCCATCTGTGGTTGGTAGTTGCGGCGTTGCCCGGTTCGCCAGCCAGTGGCGATGCGATTGCGTTTGCCTTGCTGGTGTCCGACGTATCGCCATCCGCCGCCATCAGGGATGTTGCCGAACTTGGTGACGTCAACGTGGATCAACGAGCCCGGGTGATCGTGTTCGTAGCGGCGCAGCGGTTCGCCGGTGACACGGTCGATGCGGGAAAGACGGTTGATCCGACAGCGCACGAGCACCGCGTGCACGGTGGAGGCCGGCATCGCGAGTTCGCCGGCGATCTGTACCGGTCCGAGGCGGCGTCGCCACCGGAGCTTGACGATCCGCCGGACCACGGCTTCGGGTGTCTTGGTCGGGCTGCGGTGGGGTCGGGAACTGCGATCGGCCATCCCTGCTTTGCCTTCGGCGCGGTAGCGGTTGGCCCACTTGCTCGCCGTTCGTGGCGAGACCATGAACATCTTCGCCGCCGCCGAACACGTCCATTTCTTGTCGACGATCAGACGCGCCAGCCGCAGCCTGGTACGCGGGGTCAGGGTGGCATTAACGTGAGACATGAAGGCCTCCGGTTGCTGAAGCGGTTACTAGACATCTCCACTTCACAACCGAAGGCCTTCTTCAGTCAGTCGACAGGCCGCGAACTCACGGACCTGGAACAACCTCCCTGGACATCACACCTAGCGCTCGATGTTGCCGGAGCCGAGGACATAGATCACGTCGGCCCTGTGGACCTGGTCCTAGCGGGGAAACACGTAGACCTTCATCGCGACCGCCACCAGCGCGATGACGATGACCGCCACCGAGATGAGCCACGCTCGAGTGCGACGGCTGCGCAGTTTCACGATCTCTGCCACACGGCCCCTCCGACTCGAGGTACCCGGACATTATTCGGCACTCGACCGATTCGGAACCGGCAACGAGTCGATTTGTCTGTCGTTCGGCCTACCGCCGCGCGATCCCGTTCAATACTGCATCGACAATCCGCTCCGCGGTATCGGGAGCGACCTGCAACTTCCAGATCTTGACCATCGTCAGCATCGGACCGGAGAGCAGCGAAAGCGTGAGTTCGATATCGAGATCGGGGATGAGTTCGCCATTGGCGATGCCATCCCGGAGTACCTCACGCATGAGTTCACGCCGCGGCTCGACGATGTGCTTGAGGTAGACGTCTCGTAGTTCGTCCGAGGCTTCGGTCACCACGCACGCCATCAACTTGCTGGAGAGCGCCTCGTTGTGCCGACGGATGTAGTCGACCAGAAGGACCAGATCGTCCCGGGCCGAGGTACCGGCCAGCGCCGGCGGCGGATCCTGAATCGACGCGAGGGCGTCGACGATGAGTGCTTCCTTGTTCTCCCAGCGCCGGTAGATCGTCGTTTTTCCGACTCCGGCTGCCGCGGCGATCGCTTCGATGGACACGGCTCCGATACCGCGGTTGGCCACCAGTTCCAGCGCCGCCGAGATGATCGCCTCGTCGGCTTCGGCGCTGCGAGGCCGACCCGCGGGACGCGCGGGCCGGCCGGCTTCGACAGTGTCGGTCACTGTGCGACGTGCTCCTTTGCAGCGTGCTTGGGTGCGTACGGCGTGCGCAGCCAGAACCCGAGCAGGACAACCGATGCCAAGGTCAGTGCGGCGCCCAGACCGGCGGTCAGGTGCATGGCGTTGACGTAAGCGTCGAACACGTCGGGCTTCACTTCCGCCAGCTTGGCCGGGTTCGCATGCGCCATGACCTGCAGAGTACCGCCGAGTGACTCACCCGCGGCTTCCCGCGCCGGGGCGGGCAGACCGTCGAGCAGCGGCTCGACTTCCTTGCGGTACGAGACCGACAGGATCGATCCGAGAACCGCGACACCGAGGGCTCCGCCGAGCTGGCGAATCGTGTTGTTGATCGCCGACGCCGTTCCGGCCTGCTCGCGCGGGACGCTGCCCTGGATGAGTTCGGTGGCGGGCGGCATGACGTTGCCCATACCGAAGCCCTGCAGGAAGAAGAAGATTCCCAGCACGTACATCGGAGTGGTCGGGGTCGCGAACGTCAGTGCCACGAGGGAAATCGCGACGAGCGTGAGGCCCACCATGATGACGTTTCGAGGGCCGTACGTTTGCGCGAGCTTGGCTGACCGCGGCGCGGCGATGAGCTGTGCGCCGGCGAACGGAAGCATCCACAGGCCGGTTTCGAGAGCGCTCATGTCCCGGACGATCTGCAGGTAGAAGGTCAGGAAGAAGAACACGCCCATCATCGCGAAGAACGAGAGACCGACGGTGACGTTGGCGGCCGCGAACTTCGGGTTCTTGAAAAAGCGAACGTCGAGGGCGGGATGGTCCGATTTCAGTTCGAACAAGACGAAAGCGACCAGCAGAGCGAGGCCGGCAAGGCCGGGCACCCAGACTCTTTCATCGGTGATCGAAGCGAGCTCTCCGCCCTTGATGATGGCCCAGGTGATGAGGACCAGCGCGGCGACCTGCAGCAGAACGCCGATCGGGTCCATCCGTCCCGGATTCGGGTTCTTCGACTCGGGAACGATCCGCAGGATCGCGACGAGACCGATGACGACGATCGGGATGTTGATGAGGAAGACCGAGCCCCACCAGAAGTACTCGAGCAGCACTCCAGCCGTGATCGGGCCCAGGGCGACCGCGATACCGACGGACGCGGCCCACAAGCCGATTGCCTTCGGGCGTTCGCGAGGTTCGAAGACGTTGCTGATGATCGCGAGCATGGCGGGCATGACGGCGGCGCCGGCGAAGCCCAGGAACGCGCGTCCCGCGATGAGGGACTCGGGGCTGTATGCGTAGGCACACATCGCCGAGGCGATACCGAAGAGCGCCAATCCGATCATGAGGATCCGTTTGCGACCGAAGCGGTCGCCCAGAATTCCCCACGTGAAAAGCAGTCCGGCGAAGACGAGTGTGTAGGAGTTGATCGCCCACTCGAGCTGACTCTGAGTGGCGTCGAGGTCGACCTGAATGGTCTTCAACGCGACGTTGAGGACGGTGTTGTCGAGGACGACGACAAGGAGGCTGACGACGAGGACGGCGAGGATGGCCCAACGGCGCGGATGGCCGCCGGTGGCATGGTGGTCCACGGTGTGTGGATGCTCGGGGAGCGTTTGCGTCACGGTTAAGGCCTTTTCGATACGGGTACGGATCGTTTCGTATGACAGTAACTCGGTGCCTACCGATTACGCAACCGTTGCGTATCGGATCTTCTTCCCGGCGCCTCCATCAATTTGTGAACTAGCGGGCATATCGTGTGAAACCAGCACTCTATTGAGAGGGATGAGGCGCAAGTGTCACGAGTTACAGTCGTCCTTCCAGATGAACTCACCGAACGAGCCCGAAAAGCGGGGATCGACGTTTCGGAAATCTGTCAGTCCGCGGTGCTGCGCGCGGTCGAACTGCGCGGCAAGGACCCCAATGGTCAGCGGTCGCTCATCGAGGCGGCAATTCGCCTGCGGGCCCATTCGCGCGACGGTCAACGCGAGGACGGCATCGCCGACGGTCGCGAGTGGGCCACTACGGCAGCGGATCTCGCCGATCTGCATCTGCTCGGAAAAGGGCGGATGGGTGTCGTCGCCGATCCGGACGATCCGTGGAACGCCTACTGCTGGAAGCAGTCCGGGACAAGCCTGCGCAAGTCCTGGAAGATTTCGGACACCTCGCTGTATGTGTGGTTGTCGAATACGCCGTCACCGGCAACGGGACTGAATGCCGAGACCGGTGAATGGACCGCGACCGCCTACGCCGAGGGATTCGTCGAGGGCGCGCGTCGGACGTGGGTCGAGGTCGAACCCTTCCTGTCTGCGGATCGGAACACGCTCAACGATCTGCTGGGGCGGGTCTAAGGCCGAAACTGCAGGAAAACCCGCGGTGAGCGCGGGTTTTCCTGCAGTTTCGTGCGACGAACGCGGTTATTCCTCGTCAACTGCCGCGAGCTTGTGTGGTGCGCTCTCGGGAACGGTTTCCCCTGGGTCTGAAGCCACCTTTGCTACGGTGTCGGCGGACTGCTGTCGCCGATCCTCTTGAATGACAGCGGGCGTTCTGAGCTGTGTCGCGTCGTTGGGACCGCGCCGAGCGCGCCACGACGCCTGCACTCCGTCGAGCAGCGCGGTGCCGCGCTGCCGGACGTCCCGATTGCCGACGACGCGACCGGCGAGCGTATCGAGGAGTCCGAGTCCGCCTTCTGCGCCCATCCGGATGAAGGATTCCTCGGGGAGCCTGGCCAGGATGCGTCGTTCCATGAGCCGGGTGGGCGCCCGCAGCACTCGATACTCGGTGTCCAAGAAGTTTCTCGCTAGCGACACGGTCGCTCCTGCTCGGCATGATTCTCGAGACGTCGGAATTCGGCTTCGAGTTCCGCGTTCTTCTGGTCGATGAGTCGCTCGCGGTCTTCCCGGGCCTCCTGCGTGATGCGGCTTTCGTCCGCACGAGCCCCTTCCCGCTGAAGCCGGCCTTCTTCGACGAGTTCGTCGTTACCCGTGATTGCGCCCGCAATCTCACGTGCCTTACCGGCGACGGTGTCCGCGAATCGCTTGTGGACGGAGGTGGCTGTCTTGTGGTCAGTCATCACATCACCTTCTTGAACCCACAATGGGGCCCAGTTCGGTAGTTGATTGTTCTGAGGCACTGTCCGGCGCTGCACAGCGCCACGTCCTTACGTCCATGGCCTACCCGACGCTTCGCGCGGTGAAACCGGCGCGGCGCTTACGTCGCCGGCAGCCGGCGCGTCGACACCAGTCCGATGCCGAAGAGAATCACGGCGGCCCCGACGGTGATCCACCACGCCGGATGAGACGCGATCGCCAAGCCTTCGCCGACGCTTCCGCGTAACTGCCCGAACGCAACTGCAGGCAGAATTGCGACGCCCAGAGTGGCGCCGATCTGACGGCTTGTCGAGGCGATGGCGGCGGCGACGCCGGCCTGCGCGCGGGGCATCCCCGCCACCGCGGCGTTCGTGATCGGTGCATTCATGAGCCCGAACCCGATGCCGAAGGCCAGGTACGCAAAGCCCAGGTAGATGAGGGACGTGGTGTCGGAGAGCCTGGTCAGCATGAGCGCGCTCAATCCGATGAAAACGGCCGAGGCCAGCAGCGGTGGACGTGGACCGACGCTGCCCACGATTCGTCCCGAGATCGGTGAGAGGACCGCGGTTGCGGCGGCCATCGGCAACGTCATCAGTCCGGCGTCCAAGGGCGAGAAACCTCGCACTTGCTGCAGATAGAGCGTGTTCAGGAAGAGGAATCCGCCCATGCTCGCGAAGCCCAGGATGGCCGTGGACACCGCGCCCGAGAACGGCAGGCTTCGGAAGAAGCGGGGGTCGATGAGCGGCTCGGCCTGCCGGGATTCCACGACGATGAGCAACGCCAGTGAGGCTGCGGCGACCGCGAAGCATGCGGTCGGGGTTGTCGAGGTCCAGCCGAGCTGGTTTCCCTCGATGATCGCGTAGGTGAGCGACGCGAGAAACGCCATCACGAGGATCTGGCCACGCGGGTCGAACCGCCTCGGCTGGGCAGCCTTCGACGACGGGACGAACAGGCCGGTGAGCGTGATCGCCAGGATTGCGACGGGGACGTTGATCCAGAAGATCGCCCGCCAGTCCACGGCGCTGACCAGCGCACCGCCGACCACGGGCCCGAGCGCCATGCTCAAGCCCACGGCACCGCCCCACACGCCGATCGCTCGAGCCCGCTCGCGCGGCTCGATGAACGTGTTGGTGATGATCGACATCGCGACCGGATTCATCATCGAACCGCCGGTCGCCTGCAGCATCCGGGCAGCGATGAGAATCCCCGCGGTCGGGGCCAGCGAACACGCGAGGGACCCCAGGGCGAAGATCGTCAACCCGATCTGAAAGACCCGCTTGCGGCCGAAGCGGTCACCCTGCGAGCCGCCGAGCATCAGCAGGCTGGCCAGTACGAGCGTGTAGGCGTCGACGACCCACTGCAGTTGGGTGGGTGAGGCGTGCAGGTCGTGGCTGATGGACGGGAGTGCGACGTTGACCGCCGCCACGTCGATTCCGACGATGAACAGGCTCAGGCAGCAGGTTCCGAGGATCACCATTCGGCGTCCGGGAGTCAGCGCGGCCGTCTGGATCGGAGCCGAGAGTGTCGTGACGCTCATCGCCGAACCATGGCCTGCGGCGCGATGTGAACTATCTCGGATTCCTGTCGTAGAAGGTCCAGCAGCGTCGCGAGTTGATGGCGTTGCTCGGTCGACAACACGTCGAACATCGACGGCGCAATGTCCGGCGAGCTTCGGACGTCGTTGAGAACCTGGCGACCGGCCTCGGTGATCGTGACGATCTTGCGGCGGGCGTCGGTCGGGTCAACCTCGCGCACGATGAGGCCGCGTTCGGCGAGGTCCGAGACGATGCCGGTCATTGCAGGCGCATCGACGCCCATCATCGACGCGAGCTCACGCTGGGTGCGTGACGTGGTCTCAAGGCGGCGCAATGCGCGGAAACGGCTGAAGGGCATGTTGATTCGTGCTCCGACTCGCTCATGCGTGCCGTTGCTGTGGTCGCGAACCAGTGCATTCATCGTCATCCAGAGCCCGGCGGGCGTCGACGAATTAGTTTCATGCATACAACTATTGTATGCATACAACTAAATCTTGTCGATGCACTGCGAAAGCCACTCGACGAAGCTGAGATAATCGACAGGTACCCGACTTTTCTGAAGGGATCTTGCATGCCGATGCTCGCCCGGCTCGACCTGCGTGGAAAGACGCCGACCACCGCTGAACTGCGTGCTGCGCTGCCGCGCGGTGGCGTCGACGTCGATTCCGTCCTGCCTGTGGTTCGTCCCGTCGTCGATGCGGTCCGCGAGCGTGGTGCGGAAGCCGCGCTGGAGTTCTGTGAGAAGTTCGACCGGGTTCGTCCGGCTCAGGTCCGAGTTCCGGCCGAGGAGCTGACCAAGGCGCTGGCCGAGCTGGATCCCGCCGTTCGCGCGGCTCTCGAGGAGTCGATCGCGCGCGCTCGGAAGGTGCACGAAAACCAGCGGCGCACCGACCACACGACAGAGGTCGTCCCGGGCGGAACGGTCACCGAGCGCTGGGTCGCGGTCGAGCGGGTCGGTCTGTACGTGCCCGGCGGTAACGCGGTCTACCCGTCGAGCGTCGTCATGAATGTCGTTCCGGCGCAGGTCGCAGGGGTCGGATCGCTGGTCGTCATCAGCCCGCCGCAGGAGCAGTTCGGTGGCCTCCCGCACCCGACGATCCTCGCCGCCGCCTAGCTTCTCGGTGTCGACGAAGTGTGGGCCGTCGGTGGTGCGCAAGGCATTGCGCTGCTCACGTATGGAGACGTTGGCCTCGAGCCCGTCGACATGATCACCGGTCCGGGCAACATCTACGTGACCGCTGCCAAGCGTCTGTGCCGTTCGATGGTCGGTATCGACGCCGAAGCCGGGCCGACCGAAATCGCGATCCTCGCTGATCACACGGCCGATCCGGTCCACGTCGCGGCCGACCTCATCAGTCAGGCCGAGCACGACACGATGGCGGCTTCGGTGCTGGTCACCGATTCGGTCGCGCTCGCGGACGCGGTCGACAAGGCTGTCGCCGCCCAGCTCGAGCTGACCAAGCACTCCGAACGTGTCACCATCGCACTGAGCGGGACCCAGTCCGGGATCGTTCTCGTCGACGACGTCGAGCAGGGCCTCAAGGTCGTGAACGCGTATGCCGCCGAGCACCTCGAGATCCAGACGGTCGACGCGCGTTCGGTTGCTGCCCGGGTTCGGTCCGCCGGTGCCATCTTCGTCGGCGCCTACTCGCCGGTGAGCCTCGGCGATTACTGCGCCGGATCGAACCACGTCCTTCCGACCGCCGGTTGTGCCCGACATTCGTCCGGTCTGTCGGTGCAGACGTTCCTGCGTGGCATTCACGTCGTCGAGTACGACGAAGCCGCGCTCAAGGACGTCTCCGGCCACGTCATCACCCTGTCTAAAGCTGAGGACCTGCCCGCCCACGGCGAGGCGGTCCGGCTGCGATTCGAAAGCCTCACGTGATCGGCAATTCGGTAGAACTGAGCGACCTGCCGCTGCGCACCGAGCTGCGCGGCAAGAAGCCGTACGGTGCCCCGCAGTTGACGGTGCCCGTCCAACTCAATACGAACGAAAACCCGCACGCGCCTTCGGCTGCGCTCGTCGACGATGTCGCCGAGTCGATCCGCAAGGTCGCGGGGGAGCTGCACCGCTATCCCGACCGGGACGCGGTCGACCTTCGCGCTGACCTCGCCAACTACCTGACGACGCAAGTCGGCGTCGAGGTTGGTGTCGAGAACGTCTGGGCGGCAAACGGATCGAACGAGATCCTGCAGCAGATCCTGCAGGCGTTCGGTGGACCCGGACGGACTGCGCTGGGCTTCGTGCCGTCGTACTCGATGCATCCGATCATTTCGGGGGGCATCAACACCGAGTGGATCGAGGCGTACCGACGGGCTGACTTCAGCCTCGATGTCGACTACGCGGTCGCGGTCATCCACCAGCACAGACCGGACGTCGTTTTCGTGACGAGCCCGAACAATCCGACTGGGCACAGTCTCACGATCGACGAGCTGTCGCGAATCCTCGAAGCCTCGCCCGGGGTGGTCGTGGTGGACGAGGCCTATGGCGAGTTCTCCGCGGAGCCGAGTGCGATCACTCTGATCGACCGGTTCCCGTCGAAGCTCATCGTCAGCCGCACCATGAGCAAGGCGTTCGCCTTCGCCGGCGGTCGACTCGGCTACCTGGTGGCCGCGCCCGCGGTCATCGACGCCATGCTTCTCGTGCGTCTGCCGTACCACCTGTCCGTCGTCACCCAGGCCGCTGCCCGGGCTGCCCTGCGGCACGCCTCGGAGACCCTCGCCACTGTTGCAGAGCTCTCCCGAGAGCGGGATCGCGTGTCGGTTCAGTTGCGCGAGTGGGGTTACGACGTGGTGGCGAGTGACGCGAATTTCATTCTGTTCGGCCGCTTTTCAGATGCACCCGCGACGTGGCAGCGCTACCTTGACCACGGCGTCCTGATCCGCGATGTCGGGCTGCCCGGCTACCTACGTGCGACGATTGGCCTCGTCAGCGAAAACGATGAACTGCTTCGGGTGAGCGAAATGCTCGCCGGAACCGAACTGGAGGGCGACAAGTGAGCGACCGGATCGCCCGGATCGAACGCACCACCAAGGAATCGTCGATCGTCGTCGAACTCAACCTCGACGGCACCGGCAAGACCGACATCTCGACGGGTGTGCCGTTCTTCGACCACATGCTGACCGCCCTCGGACAGCACGGCGGTTTCGACCTGACGGTTCAGGCCACGGGGGACGTCGAGATCGAAGCGCACCACACGGTCGAGGACACCTCGATCGTCCTGGGTCAGGCCCTGGGACAGGCGCTCGGGGACAAGCGCGGAATCCGCCGCTTCGGTGACGCCTACATCCCGATGGATGAGACGCTCGCGCATGCCGCGGTCGACGTTTCCGGTCGTCCGTACTGCGTCCACGTCGGTGAGCCGGACCAGATGCTGCACACGATCATTCCGAGCCATGGCGGCGCCGATTACTCGACGGTCATCAACCGGCACGTCTTCGAGTCGCTGGCCCTGAACGCGCGCATCGCGCTGCACGTCCGGGTGCTGTACGGCCGCGACCCGCACCACATCACCGAGGCCGAGTACAAGGCGGTCGCGCGGGCATTGCGCGCGGCGGTCGAACTCGACCCGCGGACGACCGGCGTGCCGTCTACCAAGGGTGTCCTCTAAAACTGCTGGACGAAACGGTGCTCCCACGGCGCCGTCATCGATATATAGCGTTGACGACGCCAGCAGAGCACCAATCCGTCAGAGATAGGTTGGAACTGTGTCGAAAGCTCCATCGGTGGCCCTCCTGGACTACGGGTCGGGCAACATCCGTTCGGCCGAGCGCGCGCTGATCTACGCGGGCGCGCAGGTCGAGGTCACCTCGGACCACAAGGTTGCGTTGGCCGCAGACGGACTCGTCGTGCCCGGTGTCGGTGCCTTCGCCGCGTGCATGGATGGTCTGAAGGCCGTTCACGGCGAGCGAATCATCGGCCAGCGACTGGCTGGCGGGCGTCCTGTCCTGGGTATCTGTGTGGGTATGCAGATTCTGTTCGAGCGTGGTGTCGAGTTCGGGATCGAATCCGAGGGTGCCGGCGAGTGGCCGGGAACCGTCGAACGCCTGCATGCCGACGTGCTGCCGCACATGGGCTGGAACACCGTCGAAGCCCCGGCGGATTCGGTGCTCTTCAAAGGCATTGCACCCGATGAGCGCTTCTATTTCGTGCACTCCTATGCCGCACAGCGTTGGGAGTTGGAGCCGTCGGAGCGATTCGCGCCGGCGAAGCTCACCTGGGCCGAGCACGGCAGTCGGTTCCTCGCGGCCGTCGAGAACGGACCGTTGTCGGCGACTCAGTTCCACCCGGAGAAGTCCGGAGCGACTGGGGCGAAGTTGCTGCGGAACTGGGTGAATTCGCTGTGAGCGGGCTGGGTGGCGGCTGGACTGAGGAGTCGGGGGTTGCAAGGTACGAGCGGCCGACGCGACGAGGGAAGGCGGCACCCTTAGAGCCCGCGAACAACCCGAGCGGAGCGAGGGGAGTGTCGCTGTGAAGAAGTTCTCGTACGGAGTCTTCGCCGGACTGACGCTGGGGGCCGGGATGCTCGTCCTCGTCGCCTCTGGTCTGGTCATTTTGGCATTCGGGCCTGGACCGAAGGTCGGCTTGGCGATTGCTCTCGGCGGCATCATCGGATCGATCTCGGCGATGGGCTTTGTCGCGAACCGCCTGCTAGACCGGGCGAACGCCGATCCCGAGACCAACAATCAGCCGGACAACGGGTAGCGTCTAGCGCCGTGAGTCTCGTTCTTCTGCCTGCCGTTGATGTGGCCAACGGCGAAGCTGTGCGCCTGGTTCAGGGCGAAGCCGGCTCGGAAACCGGTTACGGATCCCCGCGCGATGCTGCCTTCGCGTGGCAGAGCGCCGGCGCCGAGTGGGTCCACGTCGTGGACCTCGACGCGGCGTTCGGCCGTGGTTCGAATCGCGATCTCATCGCCAAGGTCGTCGGCGAACTCGACGTGAAGGTCGAGCTGTCCGGCGGCATCCGGGACGACGCGTCTCTCGAAGCTGCGCTGGCCACCGGCTGTGCCCGCGTGAATCTCGGCACCGCGGCGATCGAGGACCCGGACTGGTGCGCCCGTGCGATCGCCAAGTACGGCGAGCGCATCGCGGTCGGTCTGGATGTGCGCTTGATCGACGGCGAGTACCGCCTGCGCGGTCGAGGCTGGGTCACCGACGGTGGCGATCTGTGGGAGACGCTCGAGCGCCTCGAACGGCAGGGTTGTTCGCGCTACGTCGTCACCGACGTCAGCAAGGACGGCACCCTGACGGGCCCGAACCTCGAACTGCTTCGCGACGTGTGCGAGGCATCGGAGGCTCCGGTCATCGCTTCGGGTGGTATCTCCGTTCTCGAGGACCTCACCGCGATCTCCGAACTGACCGAGTTCGGTGTGGAGGGTGCGATCATCGGAAAGGCGCTGTACGCAGGTCGTTTCACTCTTCCTGAAGCGCTCGCTGCGGTCGCTCGCTGAGTTCGGCATGAGTCTGACCAGGGACCCCCAGGAGTTGCTGGGGATTGCGTCGGATGTTCTCGATCTCGTGTGGGATCGATTCCTCGACGGTCTCTGTGCGGCGAGTGCGGTTTCGAAGGACAACGCCGACTTCGCGACCGCGGTGGATCTCGAGGTGGAACGGATCGTCTCTGCCGAACTGCGCGAGCGTACGGGCATCCCTGTTCTGGGCGAGGAGTTCGGTGGGCCCGACATCCACACAGGAACGACGTGGGTGCTCGATCCGATCGACGGGACGTTCAACTATTCGGCGGGGATATCCCTGGCGGGGACGCTGCTCGCGCTGGTGCACGAAGGCAAGCCGATCATCGGCCTCGTCTGGATGCCGCTGACGGGGGAGAGGTACGCCGCGCGCGAGGGCGGTCCCGTGATGAAGAACGGCAAACCGCTGCCCATGCTGGAACCGCGGGATCTCGCGACCTCGCTGATCGGCTTCGGTGTGTTCACGCCCCCGATGGCCCAGTTCCTGTCGCCGGCGTCCCGGCTCGAACTGTTCACTAGCCTCAGTGCGAAGACCGATCGAATCCGGATTTCGGGGT
Source organism: Nocardiaceae bacterium (assembly GCA_021372355.1). Taxonomy (GTDB): domain Bacteria; phylum Actinomycetota; class Actinomycetes; order Mycobacteriales; family Mycobacteriaceae; genus Smaragdicoccus. The sequence continues at coordinate 21,586 of JAJFUQ010000070.1, forward strand.
CGACCGGCATCGACCTGGCTTACACCGCCGCGGGCGCACTCGGCGGCAGCATCGTGTTCGGCTTCCATCCGTGGGACAACGCGCCCGGCGCGCTGCTGGTCCAGGCGGCGGGCGGTATCGTCACCGATCTGGCCGGTGAGCCGTGGACGATCGAGTCGACGTCGATGGTGGCAGCAGCACCGCGGATCCATGACGAGTTGATGAGCGTCATCGCCTCGACTCATTGCAGTGACAAGAGCCTGCGGAGCATTTCCGATAACTGAGTTGGGCCCCGGCCAGTGGCGTCACGGGCGCCAGATGGCCGAGGGTCGTGAGCATCCGGATCACTTTTCCACGATCGCACATTCCGTCGTCAGGACCATGCGGGCCACCGAAGCCGCGTTGACAACCGCCCAGCGCGTCACTTTCACCGGATCGATCACGCCCGCATCAAGGAGATCGCCGTACATCAGCGTGGCTGCGTTGAACCCGAAGTTGCCGTCGGACTCGTCCACGGTGTTCACCACGACCGAGCCGTCGACTCCGGCATTCGAGGCGATCCAGAACAGTGGGGCAGAGAGCGCCCTACGCACGACATCGATGCCGAGTGCTTCGTCTCCTCGCGACGAGTCGCCCAGGCCGATGAGTGCCTTGCGTGCGTGCATGAGAGCGACTCCGCCGCCGGGGACGATGCCCTCCGCCACCGCAGCCTTGGCTGCATTGACCGCGTCCTCAACCCGGTCTTTGCGTTCCTTGAGTGCGGTCTCCGTCGGAGCCCCCACCCGGATGACGGCGACGCCGCCCGAGAGCTTGGCGAGTCGTTCCTCGAGCTTGTCGCGATCGAGCGACGACTCGGTCCGTCCGATCTCGTACCGAAGCTCAGCGATCCGAGTGTGGATGTTCTCGGTTGAGCCGCCGCCGTCGATGATCGTCGTGCGGTCTTTGGTCACCACGATCCGGCGCGCACTGCCGAGCAGGTCAAGGCCTACTTCGCTGAGCTTGAGTCCGGTTTCGGCGGCGATCACGGTTCCACCGGTCACGACCGCGAGGTCACCGAAGAAGGACGTGCGATGAGCTCCGAAGAACGGTGGCTTGACGGCGACCGCTTTGATCGTGCCGCGGATGGCGTTGACGACGAGAGTGGACATCGCTTCGCCGGCAATGTCGTCGCTGACGATCAGGACCGGTTTTCCACCGGCCGCGATCTTCTCCAGGAATGGCAGGAAATCGGTTAGTGAGGTGATCTTCCCGGGGTGCAACAGCACCAAGCCGTCTTCGAGCACACACGTCTGAGAGTCCGAGTCGGTGACGAAGTACGGCGACAGATAGCCTCTGTCGAATTGAACGCCTTCGCTGAGGACTACTTCGGTGGTGATCGAGGGCGAATCTTCGACGGAGACGACGCCGTCTGTGCCGACTGCAACGAGCGCCTGCGCTACCAGTGCTCCGATCTCGTCGTCGCGGGATGACACGGTCGCCACACTCGCGATGGCGAGTTTGTCTTCGACCGGTGTCGCGGCCGCCGCCAGAAATTCCGTCACCCGCTGGACGGCGATCTCGATACCTCTTCCAAGGTGTATTGGGTTAGCGCCAGCCGCAACATATTTCAGGCCGACCTGGATCATCGCCTGGGCGAGAACGGTCGCAGTTGTGGTTCCGTCGCCAGCGACATCATTGGTTTTGAGGGCGACGCTCTTGACGAGTTGCGCGCCCATGTTCTCGAAGGGATCGCTGAGTTCGATGTCGCGTGCCACGGTGACGCCGTCGATGGTCACCAGAGGTCGGCCGAAAGCTTCGGACAGGATCACGTGACGACCGCGCGGGCCGAGAGTGACGCGGACAGTGTTGGCGAGCTTGTCGACGCCGCGTTGAAGCGCGCGTCGAGCGTTCTCACCGGATGCGATGACTTTCGGCATTTCTTCCCGATCTTCAGTTATTGGTCGGGTGCGCGGGGGCACCGTCTAGGTGGAGGAGCTCGTTTGGTGACGAGTCGTTGTCAGCGGTCGAGGCGAAGGACATCGCCGTCTCGGCGTCCGCCGGGTCCGTGCCTGGTGGCACGACGAGGAGGACAAGGCGATCGCGATCGGTGCCGACCACATAGACCGTGTTGATCGGCTGGAAGCGATAGCCGTCGAGCTTGACGTTGCGTCCGCCCGCCTCGAATCGACGGGGTGCGGTGTCCCACGAGGAGAGGTGGTAGACCACCCTGGCGGTTGGGCTGAGTTGTCCCGTGAGTGACTCGATGAGAGTCGGAACCTCGGCCACGAGGTCACGGCTGCGTGGCCACCAGGCCCCGTCGACCGAACCAGTGTTGAGGCCAGCGGGCTTGAGCTCGACGCGGGCCGCGCGAGAGGTTTCTGCACCAGAATGCAATTGACGCGTCATGACAGACGCTCCAGACTCCGGCTGCGAGGGGCCAGATAATCGAATCGGGGACGGCGCGGCCGAAGATGGCCGGGCACGAATTGCCCCTGATACTGCTCAGGTTACACCGACGCACCATTGGCAGATGGCGACGCGGGCGGGTCGCACTTGGTGCGAACATCAGCAAGCGCAGCGTCGACGCTGACGAATCTTTCCAGGGACCCCACCGCGCCGACGACGTCCAAGACCCGATCCACCGAGCGCACGCCGGTGACCAGTCGGAGTCCGTGTGTGGCCGAAACCTGAGCGCCGACGTCGAGGAGGACCTGAAGGCCGATCAGTCCGAAGAAATCGACGCCCGAAAGATCGACGACAACGGTCGGTGCCGTGTCGTCGAACGCGTCGACCAGGCGTGTTCGGAACTCGTCGCCCGTCGATAGGTCAACCGCCCCGGCGACGGTCATGACCGTCAACCCATCTTGGTGAACGACGTTGCTGCGAAGTCCGGCAACGTATTCGGCAGAGCGGCGAGTGGACATGAATACCTCCGAGGAAAATTCTGTTGATGAGGAAGCGCGACGGGGGCGCATCTGGCGCGTCGTCGCGAGGCGGTCTTGGCCAGGGTCGTGGTGAGAACCGAAAGTCCGGTCACTGCCATGAAGATGGGTAGCGGATAAAGCACGAGTCGTTCGCTGATCCCGATTTGCACGACCGATCCGGCTAGCAAGACAACGCCGACAATCCCGCTCATCGCGCAGGCTGCCGACCAGGCCGCGACGATTCTCCGCCGGCGCCACAGCCACACCGCGATGAGAATCAGCACGAGGTGACGAGACACGAAAGCCGGGACCACGGCGAGGAGATGGGCGACGATGCCGTCGCTGGAGGGGACCAGACCGGTCGCCGCCGTGCTCAGGCCCGTGATGAGGGACAGCGAACCAAGCCACCATTGGCGATATCCGCGCGGGACGACGCTGCGAAAGAGAACGGCACCCGCAATCGTCACAAAGCCCAGGGCGACGAACGTCGCGTTCATGAGTAGATGCAAGGGCGAACAAAGATGCGCGGTGCACGCCGTGACGCCGAGGTCGCTGATCGTGTCTCGCCGAAAGCTGTACGGGACGGTCCAGGCGTAGGCCGTGACGATCTCGGCCGCAAGGTAGAGGAAGGCGAGACTCCACGCGAGACCGGCCGCGCAATGCTGAGCAGCTTGTGACTTCATCGCGCACTCCCGACTTCTGGGGTCTGGTCGGGTTCATCTCGCCGTCCCGCGTGGGGGACCGTGCGGTCTGTAGCGGGGGTCCATGGATCAGCGCCTGGCTCACGTGATCCACCGGACGAAATGTCTACGGTGTATATATGCAGTGTATGCCTACAGTCTTGACAAGGCTAGGTGTTCGGCGTGAACTGGTGTTACACAGTCGGTGTCCGTTGTGCGAAGCCTGTCGAAAACGGCGATCCGCCCGATGCCGAAATCGGAATCATCGTTAGGAACGAAAATGGACATCAGCACTCTGGTCTGGCTCGCCGTGGTGGTGATTGCTGGAATTCTGCTCGGCGTAGGGACTGCTCTCACATCGAAGCGCTCGCTGGCGAAACGCCACTCGGAAGCCGAAATCATCCGAGATCGTGCAAGCAGGCAGGAGCGGGAGGCAGTGGCGCGCGAAGCTCGTGCCGACGAAGCTGCGGCAGATGCGCGCGCGATACAGGCGCAGGCCGACGCCAAAGCGGCGATCGCGGCGCGATTGCATCATGGCGCTGAGATGCGCCGCGAGGAAGCCGTCGCCGCTCGCGCCGAAGTCGACGCCGAGTTCGAACGCGCAGACAAGATCGATCCCGCGGCCCAGTCAGCCGAGACGCGCGGCAGGGCCACTGACGATGCCACCGATAACTTCGCCACCGGTCACGGCAACCCGTTCACGCGCAACGGCAGGCCCGAGGGACGGCCGGCCGGTCGGCACGCCAACTAGTCGGACTCGCTCACGACAACCGCGCTGTCTGACGGGCTTGTCGAGTTGAGCGGCGAACCGGAATCGGCGGAGAGTTCGGCGGTCAGGCCGGTGCAGAGGATGTCGAGGCCCCGCTCCAATTCGGCGGCACCATCGTAGGTGGCCAGCGCTGAGGCCAGACTCCGGATCAACGGGAACTCGTCGATCGGCATGCGGAACAGGCCCAGGCGTAGTAGGTCGTCGGTTTCCTCGGGCCTCTCGACGACCTCCTGGAGTTCGTTGAGAACGTGGCCGTGCAAGAAACCAAAGAGGGCGCGGTAAATGTGCAGCGCATCCGCGCCCGTGAAGCCTGCACCGGTGAGAAGCGCGAGTACGTCCTCCAAGGGACGAAGGGTGCCAAGCGGCCGTAGGCCGAGTGGCGTGGCGAGCGGGCGAGTGACGAGTAACGGCACAGCCTTTGGGTGCGCGAGCGCCAGGTCACGGAAATTCCGCGCGACCACCCGCAACTGATGCGTCCAATCTGGATCGGTGGTGTCCACAGTCAGTCCGGAGAGCACCAATTCGGCCACCCCGTCGAGCAGAGCGGCTTTGCTTGGTACCAATCGATACAACACCATGGGGTCCCGTCCCAGCGCGGTGCCGAGGCGGCGCATCGACAGCGCGTCAATGCCGTCGCGGTCGATGCACTCGAGCGCCGTTGCCAGCACTGTCTGCCGGGTCAGCGGGCCGGTCGTCTCACCGTTAGCGTTCATTCCAGTCCGTCCATTGGGCAGCCCAGCCTATGTGGGTAGCTCTCATTTAACACTGAACTAGAGTGTAGTTCTACAGCGTTGACATCGAGCGTAGACTTGAGTTAGTTGCTTCACCTAAGAAGCCGTTCTCAGTAGGTTCCCATGATCGTTCTCGTAGGCCTTGCGATATTCATCGTCGCAATGGTCGTAGGAATGGTGGGGGTGCTCGCTAACGGGGGTACCGGACACGAACTCCCGTCCGACAGCTTCACTGTTCTCGGGTACCACGTCACCGGTTCCACCGGGATCCTGTTCCTCTGCGGAATCCTGGTTGGCGTGTCGGGACTGATCGGATTGAGTGTCCTGCTCGCCGGCGCACGACGCAGCTCCACCCGTGGCACCCGAGCGCGCAACGAGCTCAGGGAATCTCGACGGGAGACGGCCGCTGTGAGCCGCGAACGTGACGCGATCGCTGACCAGCGAGCCAATGCCGCAAGGGCAAACGCTGGCGGTCGACATGACCGGGACGATCGGGATGACTCGGTCCGGCGCGTGAGCCATGGCGGCGACCGCCGTTTCTCCGGCTTGTTCCGGCGCCGGAGTGTCGACGGATCAACCGCGGATGCCGCGCACGGCGGCCGTACGTAATACGGCCTCGCCGCCCAAAGAACTTGGCCTACCGGGCCGAGACCGCCAAACGGGCAGGCGGAATCTCCAAAACGGTTTCTTCACCCCAGCCCGAACAACCAACAGAAATCAGGTCATCATGATCGTCCTCGGACTGATCCTCATCGTGGCGGGCTACCTGCTCGGCATAGGGATCCTCACAACGCTCGGAATCATCCTCCTCGTCGTGGGACTCGTCCTACTCCTGATGGGCTCGATGGGTCGACCAGCCTTCGGCCGCCGCCACTACTTCTGATCCGACGCGGTCGACCTGACGGTTCGGCGCTTGGCGAGAGGCGATACCCGTGCGTACCAACGCTGAGGAACTCCGCAGCAGGAGCTTCGACCTGATCATTTACGGCGCCGCGCTGGTCGTGGCCGGGTTTGCATTCGCCATGCCGGTGCTATGGGCTCTGGCCAGCGTCTCCCTCGCTGCGGGAGCGGTGCTCCAGGCGTCTGCGTCACTGGTCCGTGCAGTCGAAAACGACGACTCGACGGACTACATCCGTTAACCCACCAGGGCTCGGAAAAAAGAACACTCGCGACCGTGGTGGTCGGAGTGACATCGGAGGTGCGTCATGCGTAGGGGACCAGGCGGAATCATCGGCATCATCGTGGTCGTGTGGCTGATCATCGGTGCTGTCGCGTGCGGACAGCGCGGATATTTCAGCAATGACACTGAGGGGTGCGGCGGTATCGCCACAATCGCAGTGACGATCCTTGCGGGTCCACTGAACTACATGGGCGTCAATCCAAAGGTGGCGGACTGCAATGTGCCGAATGCGCCACAGCCCAGCCAATAGAGCGCTGGGGTCTACATGACGACGACCAGAGTTTCATCGTGCTTGATCCGGGTTTCTGACCTGGACCGCGCGATGAGCTTCTACCAGGACGTTTTCGAGTGTCGAGTGGCGATCCGTGAACCGGACAGTGCACTGCTCATCAGTCCCGACGGGTTTCAGTTCTACCTGCGCGTTGCCAACCGATCGGCGCACGCGCAGCGAATTGAAGACATCGGCGTCAAGCAGATCATCTGGTCGGCGGAGAGTGCGAAGGAGCTGGCGAAGATCGAAGAACGGCTGCGTCGGTTCTATCCGAGCACGTACACGAACACCACGAACGGAATCACGTTCGTCGACGGGATAGACCCGGATGGCAACCGTGTGCTGATCACGACGCCCACGCCGGCGCAACTCCCGCGAGAGGTCATCGATCGCCGGATGCGCTGAACCCCCACCGGAACTCATCAAGTCTCATCTCTAGGATGACTTTGTGACGGTTGCGGTTCGCGTTATCCCATGTCTCGACGTCGACGCAGGTCGAGTGGTCAAAGGCGTCAATTTCGCCAATCTTCGGGACGCCGGCGATCCGGTCGCGTTGGCCGCTGCGTACGACGCCCAGGGTGCCGACGAACTCACCTTCCTCGACGTGACGGCGTCATCGGGAAACCGCGAAACGATGTTCGACGTCGTGCGTCGTACCGCGGAGCAGGTCTTCATTCCGCTTACGGTGGGAGGCGGCGTTCGCAGCGTCGCCGACGTCGACACGTTGCTGCGCGCCGGTGCCGACAAGGTCTCGGTGAACACCGCGGCGATCGCACGACCGGAACTGCTCAAGGAACTCAGTGAGCGTTTCGGCTCGCAGTGCATCGTGCTGTCGGTCGATGCTCGGACTGTCCCGGACGGTGAAACCGACACCCCGTCGGGCTGGGAGGTCACGACCCACGGTGGCCGTCGCGGCACCGGAATCGACGCCGTCGAGTGGGCGATTCGCGGCCAGGAGTTGGGCGTCGGCGAGATTCTGCTGAACTCGATGGATGCCGACGGCACGAAGGCCGGTTTCGACCTGCCGATGATCCGCGCGGTTCGCGCCGCTGTGACCGTGCCCGTGATCGCGAGCGGTGGCGCTGGAGCGGTCGACGACTTCGCCCCTGCGGTCCACGCGGGTGCGGACGCTGTGCTCGCGGCGAGCGTCTTCCACTTCGGCGATCTGACGATTCCGCAGGTCAAGGCCTCGATGAAGGAAGCAGGCATCGTTGTCCGTTAAAGTCGGCGTTCTGGCGCTGCAGGGCGACGTCCGCGAACATCTCGAGTCCCTGGAAGCCTCTGGGGTGGAGGCGATTTCGGTACGCCGGGAGCGAGAACTAGAGCAGATCGACGGGCTGGTGATCCCCGGCGGCGAGTCGACCGCGATCAGCAAGTTGCTCGGCATCTTCGATATGTTCGAACCGATCCAGGCCCGACTCAAGGACGGCATGCCGGCGTTCGGGTCGTGCGCCGGAATGATTCTGCTTGCGAGCGAAGTGCTCGATACCCGCGCTGATGCCGTGAACTTCGGTGCGATCGACATGACGGTTCGTCGCAACGCGTTCGGGCGCCAAGTCGATTCGTTCGAGCAGGACCTCGAGTTCGTGGGCCTGGAATCGCCAGTGCGGGCCGTTTTCATTCGGGCTCCGTGGGTCGAGCGCGTCGGCAGCGACGTTGAAGTCCTCGCGCGGGACAACAGCGGGCACATCGTTGCCGTTCGGCATGGCAATGTCATGGCCACTGCCTTTCACCCTGAAGTGACGTCCGATCACCGCGTTCACGGACTTTTTGCACGTCTGGTTCAGACTGCCTAGCTGGTCGTCGACCGAGGATCATGGGTGATGTGCACCTAGCCCTCCGATCAACCGGCGTGCACGCCGCATTGCTTGCCGCGCTGCTGTTCGGCGCGGGAACTCCGGCCGCCAAGCTGCTGTTGGGCAGCGTGAGTCCTTGGCTCCTGGCCGGACTGCTGTACTGCGGTTCCGGACTGGGTCTAGGGGCGTGGCGCGTGGCTCGTCGTGCTCCGCGCGTCCGGCTGTCGCGGTCGGAGTGGTTGCCGTTGTCCGGTGCCGTGACCTGCGGCGGCGTGATCGCGCCGGTGCTTCTCATGGCTGGGTTGACCCATCTCCCCGCCTCCGGCGCATCGCTTCTGCTCAATGCGGAAAGCGTCTTCACGGCACTCTTGGCCTGGCTCGTCTTCCGCGAAAACGCCAATTCTCGGGTGGTTGCGGGAATGGTCGCGATCGTGGCGGGTGCCGTCGTTCTGTCGGCTCCCAACGGCGCGGAATTCGGCGGGTACTGGCCTTTGCTGGCGGTGCTCGGCGCGTGCCTGATGTGGGGCGTGGACAACAACCTCACCCGGAAAGTCGCCTTGGCGGACGCGACGTGGCTGGCGGCCGTGAAGGGGTTGGTCGCGGGTCCGGTGAACCTCGTGCTCGCGACAGCGGTCGGCACTCATCTGCCGCCCGCGCTGAGCGTCGCGGGTGCGATGGTTGTTGGATTGCTGGCCTACGGCGTGAGTCTTGTGCTGTTCATCGTGGCACTGCGCCATGTCGGATCCGCTCGGGCCGGTGCCTACTTCGCGGTCGCGCCATTTTTCGGAGCGGTGCTCGCGATTGCTTTCGGCGATTCGCTGAACTGGCAGATCGTGGTCGCCGGAGTGCTGATGGCGGTGGGTGTCTGGCTCCACCTGAGCGAGCAGCATCAACATCCGCACACTCATTCGCCGCTGAATCACGACCACTATCACCGTCACGACGACGAGCACCACGATCACGTCCACGTTCTCGGGACGCCGCCGCTGGATCGTCGGGGTGGACACCGCCATATTCACGACCATGTGCCCGTCACTCACACGCATGAACACTTCCCGGACATGCATCACCGGCATCTGCATTGAGGGTGAAGGCGGTGACCCGGGCGTTTTTCCTCGTCTTCGCCGTGGTTGTCGTCGGGTGCGCTCCGTCGGCAACGGGTTTGCCGCTGGAGCAGGTCGGCTCGATTCCGCTGGCCGTTGCGCCGACCCGATTCGACTACCAGAGCCTCGACGTCGACCGTGGGCTGCTGTTCATCGCGCACATGGGATCGGGCGAGGTCATCGAGGTGGACCTTCATGCGCGAAAGATCGTGCGGACGATTCCTGATCTACCCGATGTGCACGGCGTGCTCGTGGTGCCTGGTCACCACCGCGTCTATGCGACGGCGACCGGCCGAAACGAGCTGATCGCGTTCGATGAGGACACGGGTGCGCGGCTCGTCAGCGCCTCGACCGGTACCTACCCGGACGGCCTGGCGTACAACCCGCAACGGGACGAAGTGTGGTCCACCAACGAGTCCGCGGGCACCGAAACCGTCGTCGACGCCTCGACCGGACAGGTTCGGGCGACCGTTCAGATGGGTGGTGAAGTCGGGAATGTCGTCTATGACCCGACGGCGGATCGCATGATCGTCGCGGTCCAAGGCCGGAATGACCTAGCGATCGTCGATCCGACGACCTTTGGGATCGTCGACCGAATCGCCACGCCCGGCTGCGACCATCCACATGGACTGGCGCTCGCCGCTGTGGAGCGATTGATGTTTGTCGGGTGTGAATCGAACGGGAAGTTGGCCACCGTCGATCTTCGCGCGCGGTCTGTGGCCGCCGTGAACGACGTTGGACCCACGCCCGACGTGATCGTCTACGACCCGGCTGAACACCGCATTTACGTTGCTGCAGAAAGTGGTTGGGTGAGTGCTTTCGAACAGAAGGCCGGCCACACGGAAGTGCTTGGGTTCGCTTTCATGGGCGAAGGGGCGCACACCGTCGCGCTCGACCCGCAGAACCATCACACCTACTTTCCGCTGCTGACGGCCGCCGGGCCGCAGCTACTCGAGTTCGCGGCGAAGTGACACCTCCGGGTGGAGACAGCTTCTTTGGGACTGCCCGATAAACTGGGCGGACTCTACGAACCTGCGGCGAAGGAAGAGGCGAATGAGCGGCCACTCCAAATGGGCCACTACCAAGCATCAGAAGGCGGCCAAGGACCAAAAGCGCGCCAAGATGTTCGCGAAATACATCAAGAACATCGAGGTTGCGGCGCGTCTCGGTGGTGGCGACCCGGCTGGTAACCCTGGGCTTTATGAGGCCATTCGCAAGGCGAAGAGCAACTCGGTCCCGAATGACAACATCGAACGCGCCCGCAGGCGTGGCGCCGGTGAAGACGGCACGGCTGTCGACTACATGACGATAATGTACGAGTGCTACGGCCCGAACGGTGTCGCGGTGCTCATCGAATGTCTGACCGACAACCGCAATCGCGCAGCGGGTGAGGTTCGCGTCGCCGTCACACGCAACGGTGGCAACATGGCCGACCCGGGTTCGGTCTCGTTCATGTTCAGTCGCAAGGGCATGGTCACGTTGCCCAAGGGCGAGTTGTCCGAGGACGACGTGCTCATGGCGGTTCTCGACGCCGGTGCCGAAGAAGTCAACGACCTCGGCGACACCTTCGAGGTCATCTGTGAGCCGAGCGATCTCATTCCGGTGCGTACTGCACTGCTGGATGCCGGGATCGAGTACGACTCGGCTGAGTCGACCTTCGCACCGTCGGTCTCGGTTCCGGTCGATCTCGAGGGAGCCAAGAAGGTCATGCGCCTGGTCGACGCTCTCGAGGACAGCGACGACGTGCAGAACGTCTACACCAACGTCGACATCTCCGACGACGTCCTCGCGGCGCTCGAAGCCGAGTAGTCAGCCCGTTTTCGACACTGGTGCGGTTGTCCGAGCGGCAACCGCACCAGCGACAGCGGTGGCCAGGATCGTCACCACCGCAGCGAGAATGAGGGCCGCCGCTTCGCCGGGTGCGAAAATGTGCAGCGCACTGCCCACGGTCACGGCCGCGACCGGAACGCCGAGTTGAGAAGCGGCGAGAATTCCCATGGTGACCGGCTGTCCGAGCAGTCGCATCGCCGCATGCGCGAGGATCGCCCCCGCCGCGAGTGCCAGCCCGAGCAGGATCTGATTCGGATGAGTTCCGAGTTCACGTAGGTCGATGCGCGCGCCGAGCCACACGAAGAACAGCGGTGCAAAGAATCCGTCGGAGACCGCGAACAGTTGGTGCGCGACCCGCCTCGGCTCTCCGACCCCCGCGACCGCGAGTCCGAAGGCGAATCCGGCGAGCATGATCGAGACGTGGGTCGTCGTCGCGAGGGCCGCCATCGCGAACAGCACCACGAGACTGATGCGGAGCTCGACCGCGAACTTCCGATCCTCCGAGACGTGGTGGACGCGTTCTCGTACGCCCGAGCTTTCGAGCCACCGCAGTGCAAAGAACATCGCGAGGGCTGCGATGCCGACGGCGACTGAGCCGATTGCGGCCCGAGCCGCGTTCGAGGGATCGACGACGAGCGGCAACGCCACGATGCAGGCAGTATCCGCGATCGCGACCTGCGCGGTCAGCTCGAGGACGCGTACCCCGGACAGTCCGAGCCCTTCGATGACGGGCAGCACGAGCGCCGCCGACGACGAGGCGAGCAACACGGCATAAAGGGCCGCGTGGCCGGTTCCGAAGAGATGGGAGAGGGCAACGCCGAGAATCGTGGCGATGATGCCGACCGCCACGGCGCGCAACATCCCGCGACCGACCGCGGACCGCACCGCCGAATCCCGAACCGGGACGTGGGTGCCCACGGTGAACATGACCAGCGCGAATCCGATGTCGGCGAGGAACGTGAAGATGTGGTCGTCAGCGTTCAGTACGCCGAAACCCGTGGCACCGAACACTGCGCCGGCAGCGAGTTCGCCCAGAACGACGGGCAGATGCCACGTACGGCGCAGGGCGATCAGTGGGCCGAGCAGCCCGAGCAGCGTGACGAGCGTCAGCGTCGCGAAGGTCATTCCGGGCCGGCCAGCTTCACGGGTATGTCGGTGTTCTCGTCGACCCAGTAGCTCGCACAGACACGGTGGTACCCATCCGCGATGTGGAGGGGAGCGCCCGTTCGGAAGTTGCCGCGGACCAGGAGAATCGGCGATAGGTCTTTACCGTCCTCGATCTTCTGCAGGTCGGCCGCAACGTGCTTGTTGTCTTTGGACAGCAGAACGAGATGGGACGCGCGCAGGATGTCTTTCGCCTTCTGATGTGAGATCGGTGCGTCGCGCAGGCTCTGGACGAGCGCGTCAACGGTGTGCGAATCCGCAAGCAGCGTCAGGTAAGCGGCGGCAGCGGGATAGTCGTGGTCATCCGGCTGTGCATTCCAAGTGACCTTCACCCGGTCATTGTCGGATGGAAAAGGCTTGGCGCGTCCATAGTTCGAAGAACGGTCCGGTTTGCTACGGAAGTCCGACGAGCTTGCCGGCGACGCGATTGTGCTCGAGATCGTCGTGGGCGCGCGCAATGTCGTCGAGGGCGTAGTTGTGGATCGGGCCAAGGCTGATTTCACCGGCCGCGATTCGATCGAGGAAGCGCTGCAGGACCGGTGCCGGCAGGTCGCCGGCGCCGCCGCTGTACGAGGTGAGGCGTACTCCGCGTGGAATGTAGTCGATCGGATAGAAGTCGGACACGATCCACTTGTTCGACAGCATTCCGGTGAAGCACACCGTCCCATGGACGCGCGTGGCTGCGAGAGTGTCCGGAAGCGTGGGGGTTCCGACGAGTTCCAGGGCGGTGTCCACCCCGTTCGGTGCGATCGCACGAACGACAGAGGCGATCGAACCATTGTCGAGAATCGGGTGGTCGACGCCGTATTCCGCGAGAAGGTCGAGTCGATCCTTCTGCCGGGTGGTGGCCAGGACGGTGGCACCCAGGTCTTTGGCGATGGCTGCGGTGGCGAACCCGAGAGCCGATGTGCCACCGCGGATGAGCAACGTCTGACCTGGTTGAACGTCCAGGCCGATCGTCAGCGAACCGTAGGCCGTCTGCACGGTCTCGGGCACGGCGCCGATGACGTTCCACGGCAATTGCGATTCGAAGGGGATGACGTTGGCGCGGGGGACGACGGTGTATTCGGCGTAGCCGCCGTTGAACACGCGTCCCATTCCGCCCATGATCGCCGCGACCTGCTGGCCGACCGCGAGGTCACTACCGTTCGGGTCGTCGACGATTCCGACCGCTTCGATACCGAGTACGCGCGGAAAGGTGACACCGTGCGCGAGCCCGAGGCGGGTGTGCAATTCCGACCGGTTGATTCCGAAGGCCTTGACGTGAATGCGTACCCAGCCGGCGGGCGGGGTGGGCACCGGTAGCTCGGTGATCCGGAGATTGGTGACCGGGCCCGGTTTTGTCAGTACCGCTGCGCGCATCTCGCTCCCTCGACGTCGTGCTGTGACCCTACCGCGGTGATCGCAAGGTGCACCGGACTGATTGAAAACTAAAAGATTGCTGAGAGGTTGACACCGTTCTTCGAGGACGGCGGGAAAGGCTCTCATGATTCATCCAGCGCCGCTCGGCGAAGTCATGCGCGCCGCTGGGATTGAGACTCGGATCACAGCAAACATAGTGGTCACGGTCACATAATCGGTTGCAACGCGCCCCGCCTCCAGGTCATTCCCGAATGTGAAACGGATCGCTATTCGCGTCTTCTGCGAAACGGTTACCTATTCGCCGCCGAATAGCTATGTAAAGCAACGAAGCTTAAGAGTCCTATCGGAGTGAAACGTCATGAGCATTATTACCGTCAACGAACTGTCGAGCTTCTTCGATCGTGCGGTTCAGCGGAGTTCGATCGCCGATAACAAGGTCACCCGTTCGATCGCCGTTCTGGCCACCCTTGGTTTCAGCGGTCTCGTCGGAATCTTCTCGACCCTCGTCTTGCTGTTCCTCATCAGTGGTGTCTTCACCGGTGTGCTTACTTCACTGGTTCTCGCGGTCCTGGCCGCGGCGCCTGCCCTGTACGCCTTCAAGTGGCTTGACCAGATTCAGGACGAGAAGCTTCTCTTCTCGGGCTTCTGAGTCTCTCGGGCTTCTTGGTCGGCTTCGACCGAACAACGGCCGCGCGGATCAATCCGCGCGGCCGTTGTGCTGTCTGTAGCCCGAATCTCGGTTGCGTGTCGATCGCTTGACCTGTCAGAGCTGCGCGGTATCGTATCGAACAACTGTTCGGAGTTTACGTCGCGCCAGGGCTAGGATTCCGGCGACAGGAGGTGAGCGATGAGTGGCGGCACCAGCATGATGCGAGTCATGGGGGTCGACCCCGGCTTGACTCGTTGCGGACTGAGCCTGGTCGAAGGCGGGGTTGGTCGTCAGGTCATCGCGCTCGATGTCGACGTCGTGCGAACCCCGTCGGACATGCCTCTTCCCGAGCGTCTGCTGCGCATTTCGGAAACGGCCGAGTACTGGATGGACACACACCGGCCAGACGTCATCGCGATCGAGCGGGTGTTCGCGCAGCACCAGGTCAGCACCGCGATGGGTACCGCCCAGGCCGGCGGGGTGATCGCGCTGGCGGCGGCAAAACGAAGTATCCGCGTCTGTTTCCACACGCCCAGTGAGGTCAAGTCCGCGGTCACCGGAAACGGCCGCGCGGACAAAGCGCAGGTCACGACGATGATCACGCGCATTCTGGCGCTCCAGCAGAAGCCGACCCCGGCCGACGCTGCCGATGCGCTGGCGCTGGCCATCTGTCACTGCTGGCGGGCACCGCTTCTCGACCGGATGGCCCAAGCGGAGGCAGCGGCCCAAGAACAGAAGAAGAAATACGAAGCGCGGTTGCGCGAGCAGCGAAAGGCGGTGCGGGCGAAGTGATCGCTTCGGTTCGTGGGGAAGTCATCGATATCGCCCTGGACCACGCCGTCATCGAGGCGGCCGGCGTCGGCTATCGGCTCAACGCCACGCCGTCGACACTGGCCACGCTGCGACGCGGCGCCGACGCGCGACTGTTCACCGCGATGGTGGTTCGCGAAGACTCGATGACGCTGTACGCGTTCCATGACACCGATTCACGCGAGCTCTTTCACCTGCTGCAAACCGTCTCTGGAATCGGTCCTCGGATCGCGATGGCGATTCTCGCGGTTCTCGAGCCAGACTTGCTCTGCAAGGCGCTTGCGGAGGGGAACACCACGGTGCTCACTCGGGTGCCGGGCATCGGAAAACGTGGTGCCGAGAGGTTGGTGGTCGAACTGCGGGACAAGGTTGTCGTGCCGACCTCCGATGACGTCCCGCTCCAGATCATCGGGGGACCGGTACGCGACCACGTCATCGAAGCGTTGGTCGGGCTCGGGTTCGCGCAGAAGCAGGCCGAGACGGCCGCCGACAGCGTCTTCGCTGCCGATCCAGCCGCCAACGCGTCGTCGGCACTGCGCTCGGCGCTTGCGATGTTGGGTAAGCGCTGATGACCGACGAATCGCAAGTGAGTCCTCAGAAGCTTCGGTCCGACGGCGAGATCGATGCCAGCCTCCGGCCGCGGTCGCTCGATGACTTCATCGGGCAGGCGCGCGTTCGCGAGCAACTCGGGTTGGTGCTGCATGCGGCCAAGTTGCGCGGGGGCACGCCGGACCATGTGCTCCTCAGCGGTCCGCCCGGCCTCGGCAAGACCTCGCTGGCCATGATCATCGCGAGCGAACTGGGTACCGCGCTGCGCCTGACGTCCGGCCCGGCGCTCGAGCGCGCCGGCGACCTCGCGGCGATGCTCAGCAATCTCGTCGAAGGTGATGTCCTGTTCATCGACGAGATTCACCGGATCGCTCGCCCGGCCGAGGAAATGCTCTACCTGGCGATGGAAGACTTCCGGGTCGACGTCGTCGTGGGCAAGGGTCCCGGCGCGACGTCGATCCCGCTCGAGATCGCGCCATTCACGCTGGTCGGTGCGACCACCCGGTCCGGTGCCCTCACCGGTCCGCTGCGGGACAGGTTCGGGTTCACCGCGCACATGGACTTCTACGATCCACCGGAACTCGAGCGGATCATCGTCCGCTCCGCACGCATCCTCGACGTCGAACTCGACCGTGCGGCTGCGGTGGAAATCGCGGGGCGATCCCGCGGAACGCCGCGTATCGCGAACCGCCTGCTGCGGCGCGTTCGGGACTTCGCGCAGGTACGCGCGGACGGCGTCGTCACGCGGCAGGTCGCTCGCGACGCGCTCGCGGTGTACGACGTCGACGACGTCGGCCTCGACCGTCTGGACCGGGCCGTGCTCAGTGCCTTGATTCGCAGCTTCGGAGGCGGGCCGGTCGGTGTCTCGACGCTGGCCGTGGCAGTTGGTGAGGAGCCGTCGACCGTCGAGGAAGTGTGCGAACCCTTCCTGGTGCGCGCGGGACTGATTGCCCGAACACCGCGGGGTCGCGTTGCGACCGCGGCCGCCTGGAAGCGTCTGGGATTGGTTCCTCCACCGGACCTCGCGGTCGGCGGTATCGACGTCAGACCACGTGAACCGCACCGAAATATGTTCGATGAGGCGAGGCGCGACTAGCGTTCGTCGCGGTCAATGGCAGACTGGTGTCGCTTGCGGGTGATTGAACCCCGCACTTCCTTGCGTCAAACCAGAAGGGCATACCCCACACTCATGGGCAATTACCTGTTCCTCATCATGCTGCTCATCCTGATGGTGCCGATGTTCCTCGCGGTCCGCCGTCAGAAGAAGGAGATGGGCAAGGTCGCGGGCATGCTCGCCACGCTCATGGTCGGCGACCGCGTGATGACCAGCTCGGGCCTCTACGGCACCATCGTCGCGATCGATGACGAGACCGTCGACCTCGAGGTCGCCGAAGACATCGTCACCACGTGGAAGAAGGGCGCTATCGTCGAGCGCTTTGAGGACGAGGTCGAGACGGACGACGCTGACGCCGACGCCACCAACAACGCTCCGACCGAGCACTGATCACCACGCACTGATCCCCAGGGGGCTTGCCCCGCTTCGGGGCCAGAACAACGAGGAGACTGACCGAACGTGGCGACTTCCCAGCGATCGGCGCAACCTATGCGCCTGCTGGCTCTGTACGGGTTGATCATCGCAACCGTGTACTGCCTGATCTTCTTCACCGGATCGCATTCCGCGACACCGAAACTCGGTATCGACCTGCAGGGCGGCACACGAGTGACGCTCACTGCTCGGACGCCGGATGGCAAGGACCCGAGCCAGGAGAGCCTCAAGCAGGCGCAGGAGATCATCGAACGACGCGTCAACGGACTCGGTGTCTCGGGTTCGGAAGTCGTCATCGACGGCAACAACCTCGTCATCACCGTCCCGGGTGAGGACGGCTCGCAGGCTCGTTCGCTGGGACAGACCGCGCGTCTGTTCCTGCGTCCGGTCATCAATGCCCGTACCGGTTCGGCTGCGCCGACCACGCAGGCACCGGCAGCCGGCGCTTCCGGCACCACGACGCCGGCCTCCGCTGCGCCGACGACGACCGCTGAACCTGCTCCGCAGAACCGTCCGTTCCCGGAGGAAGATCCCTCCTCGCCAGCGCCGACACCGTCTGCCACGACGACCGCGGCGCCCCCGACACCGACGGGCCACACGAGTGCCGACGCCGCGGCCGCGGAGATCCAGGCTGCCAAGGCGGCGCGCCAGAGCACGGACGTGAATGCGCTGCAGGCCACCTACGCGACGTTCCAGTGCCCGAAGCACGACCCCCTCGCCGGAAACGATGATCCCAAGCTTCCACTCATCACGTGTTCGGCGGAGGGCACTGAGGTGTTCCTCCTCGGCCCGGCATTTGTCGATGGCCAGGACATCGCGGACGCGTCGTCGGTCTTCAATCAACAGCAGACGCGCTACGAGGTGAGCCTCTCGTTCAAGTCGGCCGCAGGTGACACCTGGTCGAAGTTCACGGCGCAGAACGTTGGCCAGCGTGCCGCGTTCGTCCTCGACTCGCAGGTGGTCAGCGCCCCGACGATTCAGGGCGCGATCCCGGCGGGCTCGCCGACCTCGATCACCGGTAACTTCACCAACGCCGAGGCGACGCAGCTCGCGAACACCCTGAAGTACGGTTCGCTTCCACTGTCGTTCTCGTCGTCCGAAGCCGAGACGGTGTCGGCCACGCTCGGCATCTCATCGCTCAAGGCGGGTCTGCTCGCGGGCCTCATCGGTCTGATCGCAGTGCTGATCTACTGCCTCTTCTACTACCGACTGCTCGGTGTGCTGACGGCGTTGTCGCTGGTCCTGTCCGGAATCGTCGTCTACGGCATGATCGTTTTGCTGGGCAGGTCGATCGGCTTCACGCTCGATCTCGCCGGTATCGCCGGTCTGATCATCGGTATCGGTATGACGGCCGACTCGTTCGTCGTGTTCTTCGAACGCATCAAGGACGAAATGCGCGAGGGGCGGAGCTTCCGTTCGGCCGTTCCACGCGGTTGGGCGCGCGCCCGGCGCACGATTCTGTCGGGTAACGGCGTCACGTTCCTCGCGGCCGCCGTCCTCTACGTGCTGGCGGTCGGGCAGGTGCGCGGATTCGCGTTCACGCTCGGACTGTCGGTCACCCTCGACACGATCGTCGTCTTCCTCGTGACCTCGCCGCTTGTCCATCTCGCGTCGACGTCGCCGTTCTGGGCCAAGCCGAGCGTGAACGGACTCGGTGCGGTCCAGCAGGTAGCCCGGGAACGTCGCTCGCTCGCCACCACCGGCGCGAAGGAGCTCTGACATGACGACTGAACAGGACAACACGGCCCTGGATTCGCACACCGACGTGGGCACCCTGCCGCATCACAGTTTCTTCAACCGCCTCTACACCGGTACCGGTGCGTTCGAGGTCGTCGGGAATCGCGTGATGTGGTTCCGCATCACCGGGGCCATCATCGCGATCGCGATTCTCTCGATCGTCCTGCGCGGCTTCACCTTCGGTATCGACTTCGAGGGCGGCACGCGCATCCAGCTGCCTGCCGACGGCGTGACCGAGCAGTCCGTGGAGAACCTCTACTCGACGACGCTCGGCCATGAGCCGGTGTCGGTGCAGACGGTCGGTTCGGGCTCGTCGAAGACTATTCAGATCCGTTCTGAGGCGCTGAACGCGGAGCAGTCGAACAAGCTGCAGAACGCGATGTTCACGAAGTTCCAGCCGAAGGACCGGGACGGCAAGGTCAGCGCGGACGCGATCAGCATCGCGGACGTGAGCTCGACCTGGGGTGGTCAGATCACCCAGAAGGCGCTCATCGCCCTGGTGGTGTTCCTCGCCATCGTGGCCGCGTACATCACGTTCCGGTTCGAGCGGTTCATGGCGATTTCGGCGCTGTCCGCGCTCGTGTTCGACCTGACGGTGACGGCGGGCGTGTACTCGCTCATCGGGTTCGAGGTCACGCCCGCGACGGTGATCGGAATGCTGACGATTCTCGGTTACTCCCTCTACGACACGGTCGTCGTGTTCGACAAGGTCGACGAGAACACCCGAGGGATTCAGCACCTGACCAAGCGCACGTACGGCGAGCAGGCGAACCTGGCGCTGAACCAGACGCTCATGCGGTCGATCAACACGACGATCATCGGCATCATCCCGGTCGTCAGCATGATGATCATCGCGGTGTGGCTGCTCGGTGTCGGAACGCTCAAGGACCTCGCACTCGTGCTGCTCGTGGGCATGATCGTCGGCGCCTACTCGTCGATCTTCTTCGCGACGCCGTTGCTCGTGTGGATGAAGGAGCGGTGGGGTCCGGTCGCGACCCACACGAAGAAGGTTCTCGCTCGTCGCAACAGCGGCGGCACCAGCAAGGCAGCGGCGGCGTCGGCTCCGGTGTCCGCGAATGTGAAGAAGACGGCACCTTCGGCGCCTCGCCCAGGTGCTCGGCCCGCAGGTAAGCGCAACAAGAACAGGCACTGAGCATGCTGAAACGATCGGCGATTACCCTCCTGGCTGCCGGTTGTGTAGCCGCGACCGTGGCCGGATGTTCGGCTGACAAGGTCCCGTCCATCGGTTACGCGGTGGACGGGCCGATCACCACTTATAACGCGGCGTCCCTGGAGGGCGCCGCGAGTGCCGCTGCCCAGGCGTTCCCGCGTACGCTCATCGGCTTCAGCTACATGGGCCCGAACGGTCTCCCGATCGAGGACACCGACCTCGGCACGGCGAATGTCGTGCCGGGGGACGCCCTCACCATTCAGTACCGGATCAATCCGAAGGCCGTGTTCTCGGACGGCGACCCGATCTCGTGCGACGACATGATGCTGACGTGGGCCGCGCACAGCCGGATCTTCACCAAGCGGTCGCCCGACGGCCAGGTCATGATGCCGATGTTCGACGTGGCCAGCACCGCCGGCTACCAGGACATCGAGCGAATCGACTGCCAGCCCGGTGCCAAGGACGCGACGGTCGTCTTCCACCAGGGCCGCTCGTACGCCAACTGGAAGATGCTCTTCGGTGCGACGGACATCATGCCGTCGCACGTCGCAGCCCGGGTCGCCGGAGTTCGCGACATCGTCGCCGCGATCCAGGGTGGTGACAACGGATCGATCCAGAAGATCGCCGACTTCTGGAACACCGGCTGGAACCTCAAGCCGGGCAAACTCGATCTGTCGCTGTTCCCGGCGTCGGGTCCGTACCGCATCCAGTCCTACAGCGACGACGACGGTTTGGTCCTCGTGGCCAACGAGCGCTGGTGGGGCAACAAGCCGGCGACGCCGCGCATCCTCATCATCCCGCGCAACGACAAGCTCAAGGACAAGGTGTCCTCGGGTGTGGTCGAGGTCGTCGACATCACGGCCGGTTCGGTGGACGGGCTCGACGTCGGAAAGCTCGAGGGCGGCAACGTTGCTTCGCGGAACGTCGACGAGCTGATCCTGCAGACGAATGGCGCGATGGGCCGGCCGGAGATCCGTCGTGCCTTCGCACAGTGCACCCCGCGCACCAAGCTCTTCGATGACTTCGGTCACCCGGGCTTCAAGCCGGCCGAGACCGGTCTCGGTGCGGGCGTCGACAACTCCCGACTCGTCCAAGCCGACTCCCTGATCTACCCGGCCGTTGCCGGAACCGAGGCGAACAAGTACCCCGGCGGCGACGCCAAGGCAGCGCTGGCGACGCTCGATGGCGCACAGATCAAGGACGTCACGATCAAGATCGGTTACCGCACGCCGGACCCGCGCCGGGCGGCGATCGTCAAGGCGATCGCGGATGCCTGCAAGCCGGCGCGTATCAACGTCGTCGACGCAGGTAGCCCCGACTTCAAGCCGTGGGCATTGCGCGACCTCAAGATCGACGCCATGCTGACCGGTGTCGGCGGCACTCTCGGAGCCGGCGGTTCGGCGACCGGGGTGGAGGAGCTGTACAGTCTCAGGACCGACAGCCCGACGAACTTCGGCCTGTACGACAACACGAAGTTGAACGACGTTGTCGACAGCCTGGCGACCGACCCGAACTCGGCACTCGCCGTGGGGCCGCTCACCGACGCCGAAGGCATGCTGTGGGGCGACGTTCCGACGATTCCGCTGTTCGCGCAGCCGCGCACGATCGCCTTCGCCGACGGGCTGTCCAACGCGATCGCCAATCCCGGGCGGGGCGGTAGTGGCTGGAACATGGACAGATGGGTGCTCGAACGATGACCAGTGCGGTGGATGCCGTCAACCGGTTGACCCGATGGGTCGACGACTTCCCGATCGAAGGTGTGCGGTTCGCGGACCTGACGCCGGTCTTCGCGGACCAGGACGGTTTCGCGTCGATCGTGGCGGCGCTCGACGCGGCTGACCTCGAATTCGATCTCGTGGCCGGTCTCGACGCGCGCGGATTCCTCCTCGCCGGCGCCGTGGCGATCCAGCGCGGTTGTGGCGTTCTCGCGGTGCGTAAGGCCGGGAAGTTGCCGCCTCCGGTGCACAAGCGTGAGTTCGCCCTCGAGTATGGAACCGCGGCGTTCGAGATCCCGGCGAGCCAGGTGGATCTGCAGGGCAAGCGGGTTCTCATCGTCGACGACGTCCTCGCGACAGGTGGAACTCTGGCGGCCGCAGCGGGCCTGCTCACGGACGCCGGTGCGAACGTTGTGGGCCTCAGCGTGATCCTGGAACTGACGTTCCTCGGTGGTCGGGATCGCGTGCCCGGGCTGCCACTCTCCGCCGTCGTCGCGCTCTGAGGACATAAACTAAGGTCGTGCCACGTTATGTGAGGCACTGACTGCAGGGAGTGGGGGTGAGTCGGTGACGCAGAACATCGATCGCGGCCGTGGTGCCGAGGTAGATGGCCAGCCAGCCGCTGCCGAAGCACCTGCGGTGACGGCTGCGCCCTCGACGCCGCGCCGCGTCCGCGCGCGCTTGGCTCGGCGCATCACGGCGCAACGGCATTCGGCCGTCAAACCCGTACTCGAGCCGTTGGTCGTCGTCCACCGTGAGTTGTATCCGAAGGCTGATCTCAGCGTCCTGCAGAAGGCGTATGACATCGCCGAGGAGCGGCATCAGGGCCAATTGCGCAAGTCCGGCGACGCGTACATCACGCATCCGCTGGCCGTCGCGAACATCTTGGCCGAGCTCGGCATGGACACGACGACCCTGGTCGCGGCTCTCCTGCACGACACCGTCGAAGACACCGGCTACTCGATCGACCAGCTGACGGCCGACTTCGGCCCGGAGATCGCGCACCTCGTCGACGGAGTGACGAAGCTCGACAAGGTCAATCTCGGTTCCGCTGCCGAGGCGGAGACGATCCGCAAGATGATCATCGCGATGGCGCGGGACCCCCGCGTCTTGGTGATCAAGGTCGCGGACCGCCTGCACAACATGCGGACGATGCGCTTCCTGCCGCCGGAGAAGCAGGCGAAGAAGGCTCGCGAGACGCTGGAAGTCATTGCGCCGCTTGCCCACCGCCTCGGTATGGCAACGGTCAAGTGGGAGCTCGAGGACCTGTCGTTCGCGATCCTGCACCCGAAGAAGTACGACGAGATCGTCCGTCTCGTCGCCGGACGAGCACCGTCGCGCGACCAGTACCTGAACCGGGTCCGCCAGGAAGTGACCG
This sequence comes from Nocardiaceae bacterium, assembly GCA_021372355.1. GTDB lineage: Bacteria > Actinomycetota > Actinomycetes > Mycobacteriales > Mycobacteriaceae > Smaragdicoccus. Next base: position 44,909 of record JAJFUQ010000070.1, read on the forward strand.
CGACGCTGACCGCCTCGCGCATCAACGCGACGGTCGAAGGACGGCCGAAGCACTACTGGTCGATCTATCAGAAGATGATCGTCAAGGGGCGCGACTTCGACGACATCCACGACCTCGTCGGCATCCGCATTCTGTGCGAGGAGACGCGCGACTGCTATGCCGCGGTCGGTGTTGTTCACGCGCTGTGGCAGCCGATGGCCGGTCGTTTCAAGGACTACATCGCGCAGCCTCGGTTCGGCGTTTACCAGTCGCTGCACACGACTGTCGTGGGCCCGGACGGCAAGCCGCTCGAAGTGCAGATCCGTACCCGCGAGATGCACCGCACCGCGGAGTTCGGCATCGCGGCGCACTGGCGCTACAAGGAATCGAAATACCGCGACGCGGCGAAGCACGACCACGCCGAGGTCGACGACATGGCGTGGATGCGCCAGCTGCTCGACTGGCAGCGGGAAGCCGCGGACCCGGGCGAGTTCCTCGAGTCGCTGCGATACAACCTCGCGGTCAAGGAGATCTTCGTCTTCACCCCGAAGGGCGACGTCATCACGTTGCCGACCGGGTCGACGCCGGTGGACTTCGCCTATGCGGTGCACACCGAGGTCGGGCACCGGTGCATCGGTGCGCGCGTCAATGGCCGTCTCGTCGCGCTGGAACGACAGCTCGAGAACGGCGAGGTCGTCGAGGTATTCACCTCGAAGGCCGTCAATGCCGGACCGAGCCGGGACTGGCAGAATTTCGTCGTTTCGCCGCGCGCCAAGGCCAAGATTCGTCAGTGGTTCGCGAAGGAACGCCGCGAGGAAGCCCTCGAAAACGGCAAGGACGCAATCGCGAAGGAAGTCCGCCGTGTCGGGCTACCGCTGCAGCGCTTGTTCAGCGCCGATGCGATGTCCTCGGTCGCTGCCGAGTTGCGCTACGCGGACATCTCCGCGCTGTACACCGCCGTCGGTGAGCACCAGGTTTCGGCCGCGCACGTGGTGCAGCGGCTCATGGCGCACTACGGCGGAGTCAGCGACGTCGAGGAGGAGATCGCCGAGCGGCTCACGCCGTCGACGTTGGTGTCGCGCAACCGGGCTCCGAGCGACGCGGGCGTCACCGTGCCGGGCGCCGATGGAACCGTCGCCAAGCTCGCGAAGTGCTGCACGCCCGTACCAGGCGACGAGATCCTGGGCTTCGTCACTCGCGGCGGCGCGGTGTCGGTACACCGAACCGACTGCACGAACGCGGAAAACCTGCGTGAGCAGCGTGAACGCATCATCGAGGTGGTGTGGGCGCCATCGCCGAGTTCGGTGTTCCTCGTGGCGATCCAGGTCGAAGCGCTCGATCGCCACCGACTTCTGTCGGATGTGACGAAGGCTCTCGCAGACGAGCGCGTGAATATTCTGTCCGCGTCGGTGACGACGTCGGGGGACCGGGTTGCGGTCAGTCGCTTCACCTTCGAGATGGGCGACCCCAAGCACCTCGGCCACGTCCTCAACCAGGTGCGCAACGTCGAAGGCGTCTACGACGTCTATCGCGTGACGTCCGCGGCCTGATTCCAGCGCAACGAAAAAGCGCCCGCCGGGTAGGCGGGCGCTTTTTCGTCGAGAACTAGCCGGTGACGGCGGTGATCTCCACCTTGGCGACGGGCTGACCATCTTCGCCACCGCCGACGATGCCCTGCTGGGCGATCTTGTCGAGGGTCGCCAGGTCGTTCTGATCGACCCAACCGAAGACGGTGTACGACGGCGGCAACTTCGAGTCGCCGTACACGAGGAAGAACTGGCTGCCGTTGGTGCCCGGTCCCGCGTTCGCCATGGCGATCATGCCGCGACCGTAGGTGAGCAGTGGCTTCTTGTCCGGCTGGTCGACCGGGAACTCGTCCGCGAACTGGTAACCCGGGCCGCCGGTACCGCTACCGGTTGGGTCGCCACACTGCAGAACCTTGAGTTCGGCGCTGGAGGTCATGCGGTGGCACGTGGTGCCGTTGAAGTACCCCTGGCGAGCGAGGCTGATGAAGTTGTTGACCGTGCACGGCGAATCCGCGATTCGCATCCACATGGTGATCGGACCCTGTGCGGTCTCGATCTTCATCGGCTGAGGCATGATTCCGTTCGCATCGCCCACCGTCGCGATGCCGGTGGCCGCCGGCGGGTTGACCGGCTTGGCGGCCGGCGCCGGGGTCGGGTCGTACTTGCAGTCCACGAGATCCGGGAAAGGCGTCGCACGGCGCGCCGGCATCGGATCGGCCGGCTGCGACGGCGCTGCGGACGTTGTCGAAGCAGCTTGGGTCGACTTGTCGTCGGAACTGTTCTTGAACACCAGGACGCCGCCGACTGCTGCGGCGATCACCACGACGCCGACGATGGCACCGATGACAGTGTTCCGTCGGCGCAGACGGGCGCGCTCAGCACGTCGCTCGAGCTGACGCTGAAGCTTCCTTTTGGCGGCCGCACGGCGCTGCTGATTGGTGGGCAAGTCTCGGTTCCTCCGCGTGTATGAACAGCTCAGGCGCACTCAGACTAGGTCACACACCTGAGAACGACGTCAGGCGACACAAGTTGACTCAAATCGGGCGCAGTAAAGTAGCGGATTGTGACTGCATCCGCCTCGTCGACCAATGCCAAGGGCCCCTTCAGCGCCCCTAAGGGCGTCCCGGACTACGTTCCGCCGCAGTCGGATGAATTCGTGGCCGTTCGTTCTGGCCTGATCCGGGCGGCGACTCTGGCCGGGTACGAGCACATCGAATTGCCGATCTTCGAGGACACCGCCTTGTTCGCCCGTGGCGTCGGGGAGTCGACCGATGTCGTCACCAAGGAGATGTACACGTTCGCCGACCGCGGAGAGCGCAGCGTCACGCTGCGGCCCGAGGGGACGGCGGGCGTCATGCGCGCGGTTATCGAGCACGGACTCGACCGCGGCGTGTTGCCCGTCAAGCTCTGCTACGCGGGTCCGTTCTTCCGGTACGAGCGACCGCAGGCCGGCCGGTACCGGCAGCTGCAGCAGGTGGGCGTGGAAGCGATCGGCGTCGATGACCCGGCGCTGGATGCAGAGGTCATCGCTGTCGCCGACGCGGGATTCCGTTCTCTTGGCCTCGATGGCTTCCGGCTCGAGATCACCTCTCTGGGTGACGACACGTGCCGTCCGCAGTACCGGGAGAAGCTGCAGGAGTTCCTCCTGAAGTTGCCGCTCGACGAGGCCACCCGCACCCGCGCGAACATCAACCCACTGCGCGTTCTCGATGACAAGCGACCTGACGTGAAGGCGATGACCGCTGACGCGCCGCTCATGCTCGACAACTTGTCGGATTCGGCGAAAGCGCACTTCGAAGAGGTGTTGACGCACCTCGACGCCATTGGCGTGCCGTATGTGATCAACCCCCGCATGGTTCGCGGCCTGGACTACTACACGAAGACGACGTTCGAATTCGTGCACGACGGTTTGGGTGCGCAATCGGGGATCGGTGGCGGCGGTCGTTACGACGGACTGATGTCGGAGCTCGGCGGTCAGCCACTGTCCGGCATCGGCTTCGGACTCGGTGTCGACCGCACGCTGCTCGCGTTGGCTGCCGAAGGCAAGACCGCAGGTAGCGGTACTCGCGTCGACGTATTCGGGGTGCCGATGGGGGAGTCCGCGAAAAGCAAATTAGTTGTTATCGCGGCACAGCTGCGGCAGCGGGGAATTCGAGTCGACCTGGCTTATGGTGGCCGCGGGCTCAAAGGATCGATGAAGGCCGCGGACCGATCCGGTGCGGCCTTCGCGCTCATCCTCGGCGATCGCGAATTGGAGGCGGGCACGGTAGTGGTGAAGAACCTCCGTACCGCCGAACAGACGCCGGTCGAACTCAGCAACGTCGTCGACTATCTCGGGAGCATCGTCAGTGTCTGAACCGAACCAGCTGCCCAGCACGGTTTCGCTCGACCTCATCCCGTCGCAGATGTATGGGAAGGCGGTCCGGAAGGTCGTCATCACCGTCGGGATCCTGACCGTCATCGCGATGGGTCTGGTCTTCTGGGCGGTGAACTGGTGGGTCGCGTTGATCGTCGGTGCGCTGGTCAGCGGCCCGACGATCCTGTCCGCACTATCGGCCCTTCGGCGGTCGATCACGTTGAGCGGCACGACGGTGCATGCGGTTCGCGGCGTCTTCTCGAAGAAGGTCGATCTGGCGAACGCGTCGACCGTCGAGCTCGTCGTCCGACCGGGCCGCATCAGCATGATCAATCTGTATGTCTCGGACGGGAAGTCGGCCGTCACCGTCCCGCTCGCGCTGTACAGCGACGGCGCCGGGCGGGAACTGGAGATCGTCGCGATCCGCGGGCTCGCGGATGGATTGGCCGGCAGTCACATCGCGGCCGCGCTCGCCGCCTCCACGGTCCTGGTGAACCAGTTGCGCGCCATGGCGCGCGACGCGTCGCCGAATGATCGACCGCTCTACCGGGCGACGATGCAGGCTGCGGCGTCGAAGACGATTTCCGTGACGCTGACCGACGAACAGGTTGCCGCGCTCGTCAACATGGGCTGAGTCAGGGGAGCGTTCAGCGCAGTGCCGGCGGGTTGTTCAGGTCGCGGGCCGAATAGGTGTCGCAGGCGCTGATCTGACCGGTCTGGTAGCCGGCGCTGAACCACGCCTGCCGCTGCGCGGAGGTGCCGTGCGTGTACTTCTCCGGGTTGGTGCGGCCGGTCATCGATTCCTGGATGTGGTCGTCGCCGACGGACGCCGCAGCCGACAGCGCGTCCGCGATGTCCTTCTGCGTGAGCGGCTTGAGGTACGGCTGAGTTTGTCCAGGTGCCGGGTCCTTGTCGGCGTAGTAGGCCCAGATACCGCCGTAGCAATCAGCCTGTAGTTCGGTGCGGACGGCGCCGGAGTTGGCGCCTTGCGGGTCCTGCTGCGACTTGTTGATGTCGCCGAGTTGGGTCTGAATGTGGTGGCCGAACTCATGGGCGACGACGTACTCCTGTGCCAGCGCGCCGCTGCTCGAACCGAACTGCTCCTCGAGGGTTTTGAAGAACGTCGTGTCGAAGTACGCGACATTGTCGGCCGGGCAGTAGAACGGGCCGACGTCGGTGTTCGCGGGTCCACAGCCGGTTTGGACGTCGCCGGAGAAAAGCTTGAGACCCGGCTTGATGTAGTCGACACCGGTCTGCTTGGGGAGTTCTGTGCCCCAGACGTCGTCCAGGCTGTACGCAGTGGCAATGACGCGACAGTTCGGGTCCGTGTTCGCAGCTTGGCCGGTGGTGCATTGCGAAACATCCGGACCGGCGCCCCCGTCGCCACCGCCGGTGCTGCTTCCGCCGAGGATCGCGCTGGGGTCGACACCCATCAACATGGCGATGACGACGATGATGAGTCCGCCCGCGCCGCCGCCGATGGCGATGCCTCGGCCACGTCCGCCACCGCCGCCGGTGCTGGCTCGGTCCGGGTCGAACTGCATGCCCTCGTTGAAGGTCATTTCTGCGCTCCCTCATTGCTCACTGGCCACAGTCAGCTTTTCACGACACGGATGGAGCGGCAGCAGATTTCCCAGCGCAACCGACCCTCCGTAGGATCGACAACCGTATAGCGATTTCACGAAAGGTCGGCTGTGCTACGCACCCACGAAGCAGGCGCGCTGCGAAGCAGCGACGCTGGTCATATCGTCACTCTCGCAGGCTGGGTCGCGCGACGTCGCGACCACGGAGGCGTGACGTTTGTCGATCTTCGTGACGCGTCCGGCGTGTGCCAGGTCGTGTTCCGCGAGGGCGAACCCGCTGCTCAGGCGCACAAGCTGCGCTCGGAGTTCTGCGTGAAGGTGACCGGCAAGGTCGAAATCCGTCCCGAGGGCAACGAGAACACCGAGATCCCGACGGGTGCGGTCGAGATCAACGTGACGGCCCTCGAGGTCCTCAACGAGAGTGCTCCGCTGCCATTCCAGCTCGACGAGCAGCCCGGCGAAGAGGCGCGTCTGCGTCACCGCTACCTCGACCTGCGTCGCGAGGGACCGGGTGCGGCGCTGCGTTTGCGGTCGAAGGTCAACGCCGCGGCGCGTGAGGTGCTTGCGCGCCACGACTTCGTCGAGATCGAGACCCCGACGCTCACGAAGTCGACGCCGGAAGGTGCACGTGACTTCCTCGTCCCGGCTCGTTTGCAGCCGGGCAGCTTCTATGCCCTCCCGCAGAGCCCGCAGCTGTTCAAGCAGTTGCTCATGGTCGCGGGCATGGAGCGCTACTACCAGATCGCGCGTTGCTACCGCGACGAAGACTTCCGCGCCGACCGCCAGCCGGAGTTCACGCAGCTCGACATCGAGATGAGCTTCGTCGACCAGGACGACGTCATCGCGCTCGCCGAAGAGGTCCTGGCCAACGTCTGGAAGACGATCGGGGTCGACATTCCGACCTCGATCGACCGGATGACCTACGCCGAGGCGATGCGTCGCTTCGGTTCGGACAAGCCGGACCTGCGCTTCGACATCGAGATCGTCGAGTGCGCCGAGTACTTCACGAACACGCCGTTCCGCGTCTTCCAGTCCGAGTACGTCGGTGCCGTCGTGATGGCGGGCGGCGCTTCGCAGCCGCGCCGCACGCTCGACGCGTGGCAGGAATGGGCGAAGCAGCGCGGCGCCAAGGGCCTCGCGTACGTCTTGATCGGCGAGGACGGCGAACTTGCCGGTCCGGTCGCCAAGAACCTCTCCGATGACGAGCGCGCGGGCCTCGCCGCTCACGTCGGCGCGAAGCCGGGCGACTGCGTCTTTTTCGCCGCGGGTGCCACCAGGCCGTCGCGCGCACTCCTCGGTGCGGCTCGCGGCGAGATCGCCAAGCGCCTCGGTCTCATCGACCCGAACAAGTGGTCGTTCCTGTGGGTTGTCGACGCGCCGCTCTTCGAGCCGGCTGCCGACGCGACCGCATCGGGTGATGTGGCACTCGGCTACAGCGCCTGGACGGCCGTGCACCATGCGTTCACCTCGCCGAAGCCGGAGTCGGTCGACACGTTCGACACGGATCCGGGTTCGGCGCTGGCCTACGCCTACGACATCGTGTGCAACGGCAACGAGATCGGCGGTGGCTCGATTCGTATCCACCGCAAGGATGTGCAGGAACGCGTGTTCGCGGTCATGGGCATCAGCCATGAGGAAGCTCAGGAGAAGTTCGGCTTCCTGCTCGACGCCTTCGCCTTCGGCGCACCGCCGCACGGCGGGATCGCGTTCGGGTGGGACCGCATCACCGCACTTCTCGCCGGCACCGAGTCGATCCGCGACGTCATTGCCTTCCCGAAGTCCGGTGGCGGGGTCGACCCGCTGACGTCGGCCCCCGCGCCGATCACTCCGCAGCAGCGGGCGGAGTCCGGCATCGATGGACCGAAGAAGAAGGCATAGTCCTCCGTATTTCCAAGATCGCGTAGCGGCACTTTTCGGCTCGCCGACACGGAAGTAAACACGTTCTGACAATCGGCGTGTCGTGTATTCCGCGCGCCGCGACACGCATTGTGTGACGCGCGCTACATTGGTGTCGATGACGGCAATGTTGACCCGGCCAGTAGCCGATGTTGTGGTAGCGGCACAGAACGTGCTCGCGCGCCGCATCGGTCGCGCGATCCGGTTGGTCGACCCAGTAGGACTCGGCGGAAGCGGGGGCTCCGTCGTTCTCCGTGTGCGCGTGGTGGCCAACGAGGACGTTGGCCTCCCGCGCACGCTTGTCGTCAAGGCGATGAATCGCATCGGTCGGGTCGAGCCGGGCGTCGAGAGCTCGGATTCGGCGTTTCTGCGGGAGATGGCCTGCTACCAGTTTGCGAACACGCTGCCGCGGCCGCGTCGCCCAGGTGCCGACATGATCTGCTGCGATCCCGTGCAGCGATTGATGATCTTGAGCGACCTCGGCAACGGTCCTCGGCTTTCCCGGCTGCTGTCGGATCCGTCGCGGGTGTCGAACGCGCTCAGTGCGGTCGCGCAGGCTCTCGGTCGGATGCACGCAGGTACCGTCGGCCGCGAGGACGACTTTGCCGCACTGCTTCGCCGGGCTGAGGTCGCACATCAGACCGACGCCATGCGTAGTCGGGCTGCGAGTGCCGTGGATGACCTGCCGGATGCGCTCGAGGACTTCCTCGGTATCGACGTCGCGTCGGACATCGTCGACGAGGTACGAAACTCCGTGTCGCTGTTCCGTGGCGGCCGATTCTCGGCGTTCAGCCCGTCGGGCATGTGCCCCGACAACATGGTCATGGGCTCGGACGGCGTGCGATTCGTGGACTACGAGTGGGGCGGCTTCCGGGACGCCATGCTCGATCTCGCGTATCCGCTGACGATGTTCCCGGGCTGCCTGTGTGCCCTCGACGTGTCCGAGCGGCAGGCCGAGATGATGATCGATGCCTGGCGTGCCGAGGTCATCGATGTGTGGCCGCAGGTCCGCGACGATCGCTTGATGCGGCGTCGCCTCCTCGAAGCGCAATTGCTGTGGGTCTGGATTTCGACCGCGTGGTTCCTACCGGACACGGAGAACGAGCGGGTCGCCGCGGTCTACGACCACGGTTTGTACCAGTCACGCAAAGCGGTTCTCCCGCAGCGGTGGCGACTCGTCGCGGCGACCGCGGTGCGTGCCGGGCGGCCCGATCTTGCCCAGTTCGGTGAGGCAGTAGCCGACGCGCTGGTGACGGGCTAGCTAGAGCGGGTAGGTTCCACCCGTGGATTCGCTGTTCTCGGATGACCCGGAAGAAACGGGTCCTGCGGTCGTGGCCGGTGAATTGGCGCCCCTTGCGGTGCGGATGCGTCCCCGCACTCTCGATGAAGTCGTCGGTCAAGACCACGTGCTCGGGCCGAAGGCTCCACTGCGCCGACTGATCCAGGGCGCCGGTGCCGCGTCGGTCATTCTCTACGGCCCGCCCGGAACCGGTAAAACGACGCTTGCCTTGCTCATCTCCCTGGCGACCGGGCGTCGGTTCGAAGCGCTGTCGGCATTGTCCGCGGGCGTCAAGGAAGTGCGGGCGGTCATCGACTCGGCACGTCGACGCCTCATCAATGGCGAGCAGACGGTGCTGTTCATCGACGAGGTTCATCGCTTTTCGAAGGTCCAGCAGGATGCGCTTCTCGATGCGGTCGAAAACCGCATCGTTCTGCTCGTCGGCGCGACGACCGAGAACCCGTCCTTCTCCGTCGTCGGGCCGCTGCTGTCCCGGTCGCTGGTCATCCAACTGCGTTCACACACCGAGGAATCCATCGGTGGACTGCTCGATCGCGCGGTGGCCGACGAGCGTGGCCTGGCTGGGGAGGTCAAGCTCCTCGACGACGCACGGGCGCATCTCATCCGGGTTGCCGGGGGAGATGCCCGTCGCGCGCTGACCGCTCTCGAAGCTGCCGCGGAGGCGGCCGTGGACGGTGCGATAACCCTCGAGGTGGTCGAAGGTGCGCTCGATCGGGCGGCTGCCCGGTACGACCGCGCCGGCGATCAGCACTACGACGTCACCAGCGCCTTCATCAAATCCATTCGCGGTTCCGACGTCGATGCCGCGCTGCACTATCTCGCGCGGATGATCAGTGCCGGTGAGGACCCTCGATTCATCGCTCGGCGTCTCGTCGTGCACGCGAGTGAAGATATCGGGATGGCCGATCCGCAGGCGCTGCTCGTGGCGACCGCGGCTGCTCAGGCGGTCCAGCTCATCGGGATGCCGGAGGCTCGGCTCGCCCTGGCGCAGGCCACGATTCACTTGGCTACCGCACCCAAGTCGCCAGCGGTCATCGCGGCGATCGGGGCGGCGATGTCCGACATCAACGCCGGCAAAGCCGGACTCGTTCCACCGCATCTCCGCGATGGTCACTATGCGGGCGCCGCGAAACTCGGCAATGCCCAGGGCTATCAGTACCCGCATGACACGCCGGGCGGGGTGTTGCCGCAGCAGTATCCGCCGGACGAGTTGGTCGGCGTGGACTACTACCATCCCACCGAGCACGGCCACGAGCGCGAGGTCAAGTCCACGTTGGCCAAGCTGCGCCGGATCGTGCGACGGCAGGGCTAGCTCCCGACCTACTAATTTCGGTGCTGATGCGGCCTTCGCTTTCGTGAATAGCCCGACGCCAGAATTAATTTCAAATTCAGTAAATTCACCGCGTATTGATTCAAGTGTCAAATTTTCGAAATGATGAAATGCGTAGGAGCGTGCAGATGGGCGCGAGTTGCGCTCTGCTGCAACATAATTGGTAGCGAAAGTGCCTGATTGTTAAAATGCGGCCGGACGCGCGATAATTTTCCCTGTGAACGTTGACGTCGCACGTCCGTCGGGCATTACCGAGGCAGAGGGTATGGCCCGCCTACTGCGCGCAGTCCAGGACCTTTCCCTGGCCAGAAGTCTCCAAGAAGTGCAGGTCATCGTCCGCACGGCCGCGCGTGAACTCACCCACTGCGACGGCGCCTCGTTCGTACTTCGTGACAACGGTAAGTGCTACTACCTCGACGAGGATGCGATCGAGCCCCTGTGGAAGGGCATGCGCTTCCCGATGGAGGCGTGTGTGTCCGGGTGGTCGATGCTGCATCGCAAGCCGGCACTCATCCCCGACATCTACACCGACACTCGAGTTCCGCACGAGGCGTATCGCCCGACGTTCGTCAAGAGCATGGTGATGGTTCCGATTCGGACCGCCGATCCGATCGGCGCGATCGGCAACTACTGGGCCGAACAGCGTGAGCCCACGTCGCTCGAAGTCGCGTTGTTGCAGGGGCTTGCGGATTCGACATCGATCGCGATGGAAAACGTCGCGGTGTACGCCGAGCTCGAACAGCGCGTCCTCGACCGGACGGCACAGCTTGTCGAGGCCAATGCCGAGATCGAGCGCCTGTCGCTGACCGATGAGCTGACCAAACTCAACAACCGCCGGGGCTTCTTCCACGCTGCTGAGGCCTCACTTGCCGCGTCGCGACGACGGAACGCCGCAAGCGCGCTCGTCTTCATCGACGTCGATGGCCTCAAGCCGGTCAACGACAAGCTGGGCCACGAGATGGGTGACCAGTTGATCGTCGACATGGCGCGGGTCCTGGAGTCCACCCTGCGGGACGCCGACGTGGTCGCGCGACTCGGCGGCGACGAATTCTGTGCCTTTCTCGTCGACACCGACCACGCCGACGCGGTGCGAGCTCGGATCGATGCCGCCATCGCTCAGTTCAACGCGGGATCGAACCGGCCGTACCGGTTATCGGCGAGTATCGGGATCGCCGAGTCCGCAGACAACGACACACGCTCGCTGGACCGGCTGATGGCTCTCGCGGACGGACTGATGTACGAGGTCAAGCGGGCACGGTCGACACGCTGACATAACCCGCGCGAGCTATCCCGCGCGTTTCGTTTGAGACGGCCGATGCCGTGGGAACCATAACTTCATGGCACTCAACCCCGGCCTGTCGGCCCGATTCGATGTCGTGATCGCGCCGGAGGACACCGCGCTGGAGCTCGGCAGCGGTGATGTCGAAGTTCTCGGTACGCCGCGACTCGTTGCGCTGACCGAACGCGCGACGGTCATGGCGGTCGCGCTCGATCTTCCGATGGGTAGCACGACCGTCGGCACCGACGTCGCGATCCGGCACCGAAAGGCGACTCTCCCGGGGTCGACCATCTCGGTGACCGCTGAACTCGTTGCCGTCGAGGGCTCGAACCTGACGTTCGACGTCTCCGCGCACGAGAACGGAACTCTCATCGCGAGCGGCCAGATTTCGCGTGCCGTGGTCGATCGGAAAGAGTTTCTGGCGCGAATCAGCGGGTGAGTCAACCAGCCTCGTGCCCGGAGGTTCGGGGGCGGCCCCACCGCCGCGAGGCGACGGCGACGCTGATGCCGACCACCACACCGATCACTGTGTCGACGGCTCGATCACGCACCAAGGTCAGCGAATCGGTAGGCGCGGTGAGTTCGGTCATCAGCAGGATCAGTGGTGTGAAGAACCCGAGAGCGAGTCCGTAGTGCCGGATCATGAACAGTTCGGTCGGGAACAGCAACACGATGACCACGACGGCCAGGAAAACCGGACCGAATTGGGGTGCGAGTAGGGCGCCCGTGATGAACAGACCCACGAACGTGCCGAGAACGCGATGGGTTCCGCGCTCGATGACTCCCCGGATCGACGAGTCCTGGCCGCGCGCGTCGGCGGCGGCGAGCGGTACCGCCGCGGCGGCCATCGCCCAGTTGGCATGGTCGACGCCGAGGAGCAGTCCGCAGCTACCTGCGATCGAGATCGCGAGTGCGTAGCGCACCGCGTGAGTCAATGTCGCCGCTGGGGTGTGCTGCCGGACATGACGGAATGCCGATGTGACCCGCAGCCCGCGGAGTGTCCTCAGATCCCCGGTGCGGATGGCGATCACGATGCTTACGACGATGCAGAACAGTGCGGTCGCGCCACCGATCGCGGCGGCTCCCCACGGTGAGATCCGTCCGCTCGGCAGAGTCGCGATCGGTGGCGAGCGCGAAGATCCCGAAGAACGGTCCTTCGGGTCGTAGCCCCCACGAATCCGCCGCCAGTGATGCGACGACAGCGAACAGTGTCTCCGTGATGACGAGCGCCGGGACGGTGACGCCGTGGTTCGACAGTTCGACTCCGATACACGCCGCAGCGCCGAGAATCAGCGCGGCCTGGGCCTGGTGACGTATCCGGCGCGCTGGAGACTCCGCGCGTCCGTACATCCCGACGAACGACCCGAAGACGGCATAGATGAGAAGGTCAGGCCGGCCGGCCGCGAGAATCGCGAGGCCCGGAACCACCAAACCGATGGCGACGCGCGCCGCATGGATGTGGTCCCGGTCCGACGGTGCGAGGCTCAGCAGCTGACGTAGCTGCACCAGCACCGCCGTCACCGGCGCTGCATTCGCAGGGCGAGTCGGACCTCTTCGAGGTCGAGCCCCGCCTGGATCTGCCGAAGCACGGTGTCGTCGATCCGGCGCTTGTCTCGAAGATCGATGATGACCTCACGCTTGCGTGCGATGAGTGCGCGCCGAAGCTCGGCGTACTGCTCGTCTTGCTGCAGCACCTGGTCGTCGCCCTCAGCCTGCAACGTTCGCAGCTGCTGGGCGTATTCGCCGTCGAGACGCTCGGCGACCTCGGGGTCGATTCCGAGCCGTTCCGCGAGCTTGGGCAGTTCGGCGTAGGCCGCTTCGGTGGCCTTGATCTCGGCATAACGGCGTTCTTCGGCGGTGGTGGTGTCGTGGGGGAAGCGAGCCCATCGGACGACCGACGGGAGCAGCAGTCCCTGCACGACGACGGTCACCGCGATGACCCCTGCGGTGACGAAGATGATCGCGTCCCGATCCGGGAACGATGCGCCGCTCGCGAGAACCTCCGGGATCGCGAGCGCGGCCGCCAACGACACCGCACCGCGGAATCCAGCGATGCCCATGACGACGGTTCCCCGCACGCGACTCCGTTCGCCGTGTGGGCGGTCCCCGTTCGCGACCCATCTCGTCACGTAGCTCGACCCGAACAGGAAGACCATCCGGACGACGACGAGGACCGCCACGACGGCTGCCACCAAAAGCAGCGCGCGGGGGATCGTGATGCTCGTCAGATTGCGGACGGCCGACTGCGATTCGAGGCCGACCAGCACGAACAGGCTGCCGTTGAGGAGGAACGTGGCGAGCACCCAGAAGTTCTCGGTCTGGCGCCGGGCATCGGGCCGTCCCATGCGGGGGCTCGCCTGACTCATGATGAGTCCCGCGAGAACCGCGGCGATGACCCCGGATGCGCCGACCGTCTCCGCGAGCAGAAATGCGGTGAACGGCGTCAGAATGACAGCGACGTTGATGAGGAGTGGGTTGTCGAGACGGCGCCGCGCCAGTACCGCGAGCCACGCGACGAGGGCACCCGCCACCGCGCCACCCAGGTAGGCGACGACGAACAGCCACGAAATCCACGGCACGCTGAAGTGCTCGTTGCCCACGGTGATTCCGACCGCGATCGCGTAGACCACGAGTGCGGTGCCGTCGTTGACGAGGCTTTCCGCACGCAGGAGGGTCACCTCTCGATTGGGTAGGACCCGGGCGAGCGCTCCGACTGCGGTCGCATCCGTGGGTGCAACCGCCGCGCCGAGCACCCAGGCCGGTCCCCACGGCAGTCCGAGCCAATGCGCGGTCGCCGCGACCGCACCGGCGGTGACGATGATGAGAACGGTCGAGGTCAGTGCAATTCCGACGACGTCGCGCCGAATTCCGCGCAGGGGAGTGGTGAAGCTTTCCCAATACAACAGCGCCGGGAGGAACAGCAGCAAGACGGCTTCGGGGGCGAGGTGCACCGCGCGCAACGACGGAATGAACCACCACAGCGCCCCACACGCCAACAGCAGGATCGGCGGGGCAACACGGTACCGACTGCTCACCAGAGTGCAGATCAGAACCGTGACGCCCAACGCCACCACGAATTCCAGTCCGAGAAGACTTGCCACTTACCAACAATGCGTTGCGCAGATCGATTTGGCGGTCACTCCACGCCGAAACTGTTCAACGATGAAGGCGGCGGCGATCGTCACTTCTTGGGGCAGATACCCAAGGTTGTGAGTCCACCGAAGACGTCGATATCGCACACGTTCGGGCTGTTCGAACCGCCGCCGGAAGAACCCGACGAGGACCCCTCGAGGGTTGCGGTCTTCGAGCCACCGCCGTGACCGGTGCATGACCAGGTCACTGTGTGCGAGCCGTCTGGGGTGCCGCCATGCCACGTCGAGTTCGTCGCCTTCGCGCCGACCGTCGTGTACAGCGAGTCACCACCGTCGACCTGCGTCTGACAGTCGATTGGGAAGTCGTGGTAGTTGTAGATCGACACCTGAACCGTGCTCGAGTACGCGCTCACGGTGACGTCCGTGTCGTTGTTCGGATGGGCCGCGGCGGTCGCCGGAACGAGGGCGAACGCGGTGGCGGGCGCACTGACGAGAAACAGTCGGATTGCGGATTTCACGGTGTTCTCCTCGTACCTCAGGCCGACATGGCAATCGGTGAATTATGTTGCACTGCAGTCTTCTTCGCGAACGGGCAAGTGCGCGGAACGGCCTGTTCCGCCGTCTCGAAGACGGGAATGTCGCGCACGTGCGCCAGGTACGGAGTGCCTTCGGTGCTACCTGTTCCAGTCTGCTCTCCGAGCATGCGGATCGCGAGGCTCAGATGCGTCTTGCGCCAGCGAAGGAGTGCGTCGGACATCGCGCCCATTCCAGCGTGCACGGCGCCGATCTCGTCCGCGTCCAGCTGGCCAGACGAGCAGGCATCGACGAAGGCGTCGTCGAGCGTGTGGTTACCGGCGAGAATGCGCTCCCGAACCTCGGGGACCGAGTAGTACGCGAGAGAGTCGATGCGGTCGGCGTCGGGAGTGCGGCACAGCGACTCGAGGATCTTGTAGTTGCGGGACTGGATCGCGCTGGCGCCTTCGGTGTAGTTGCGGAAGACACGGAAGGACTCGACCTGCATCGTGGCGAGCATCGAGAACAGAAGGCCGGCTTCGCGAAGTGCCGCTGCAGAATCGGAAAGGTAGTGCGCGGCCTGGCCGGCGTCGCGGTGGGCCAAGGCGTTCAGAGTGCCGCGGAGCTGCAGGGCGATCAGTGCGAACGTGGTTTCGAACGACTGCAGCACGCGCAGGAACAGGTACTCGTCGTGAGCGGTGTAGACGGGCAGGATGCTGAGGTCGAGCGTGCGCTTCTCGCTGTCCGACATGTCGTCACGAACCGTCTCGACCATCTGCCGAGCGACTTCGAGGGTGTCCGTTGCGGTCAGGGAACCGTCGAGGCCAAGGCGGGTGAAGAAGGGGCGCATCAGGCGAACGGCTAGGTGGATGCGCTTTTCGACGACGTCATCGGATGGCCGGAGCTGCGGAAGCGAGGTGGTCAGACCGTCGAGGACGGTGAGCTCATAGTCGAGCAGATCGCACACCAGTTGGGCGCGGAGTCGGTCGAAACGGGCGCGGGCGAAGGGGGCGTGCTCGACCGGGTCATCGTGAGCCGGGAGCTGCAGAACGTTGAGCGCGAGGTAGGTGGGGTAGTCGTAGCGGTCGTCGTGCTTGTCGAGTGCGGTGTCGAGAAAGGACGCGAGGGTTTGGACGTCTTGCCACGGTCCCGGCACGGTCGCGATGTGCGAACGAACCTCAGCGAGGCGGGCGAGAACGTCGGCGTCGACGAAATGCTTTCCGACGGAGTGGTACTCGTTCATCACTTCGTTGAAGGGGAAGGTCTTGGCGTTCCGATGTTGGAGCCAGTCCTCAAGACCGGCCTTCGCGCGCTCGGCCTCGAAACGCTTCCCGATATGGCTTGCCACCACGAACTCCGTTCCGCTCGAAATCTTTGTGGTACGAGAAATATCCGTCGAAATCGGCAGCGGAACTACGCATCCGGGGGTGGTGGGTAGGCCCACCGAGGGTGATGTTTTCGCACCCTAGGGGTGGGTTCGCCGCCTCGGTGCAGCACGTATGGCGCTGCCGGTAATCTTGACTGTTGTGCAGACCCACGAAATTCGACGTCGTTTCCTCGACCACTTCATCAAGGCTGGACACACTGAAGTCGCCAGTGCGTCGTTGATCCTGCACGACCCCAACCTGTTGTTCGTCAATGCCGGCATGGTCCAGTTCGTCCCCTATTTCCTGGGACAGCAGACGCCACCGTTCGCGACGGCCACGAGCGTTCAGAAGTGCGTCCGCACCCTCGACATCGAGAACGTCGGTCACACGACCCGCCACAACACGTTCTTCCAGATGGCGGGCAATTTCTCGTTCGGTGACTACTTCAAGCGCGGGGCGATCGAACTCGCCTGGTCGCTGCTGACGAACTCGATCGACGACGGCGGATACGGCTTCGACCCCGAGCGTCTGTGGGTCACGGTGTACCTCGACGACGACGAAGCCATCCAGATCTGGAAGGACGTCGCCGGGCTGCCCGACGAGCGCATCCAGCGTCGCGGCATGGCCGACAACTACTGGTCGATGGGCATTCCCGGACCGTGTGGTCCGTGCTCGGAGATCTACTTCGACCGCGGTCGGGAGTACGGCAGGGACGGCGGCCCAGAGGCTGACGAGGATCGCTACCTCGAGATCTGGAACCTCGTGTTCATGCAGAACGAGCGGGGTCTCGGCCGCGGTAAGGACGACTTCGAAATCCTCGGCCCGCTGCCGAAGCAGAACATCGACACCGGCATGGGTGTCGAGCGGGTTGCCTTCCTGCTGCAGGGCGTCGACAACGTCTATGAGACCGACCTCGTGCGCCCGGTCATCACCAAGGCCGAGGAGCTCACGGGCCGCGCTTACGGGTCGAAGCACGAGGACGATGTCCGGTTCCGCGTCATCGCCGACCACGCTCGCACCGCGGCGATGCTCATCGGTGACGGTGTGAACCCCGGCAACGAGGGCCGCGGCTACATCCTGCGCCGCCTGCTCCGCCGCATCGTTCGATCCGCTCGACTGCTCGGCGCGAACAAGCCGGTCGTCGGCGAGTTCATGTCGGTTGTGCGCGATGAGATGTCGCCGTCGTACCCGGAGCTCGCCACTGACTTCGACCGCATTCAGACCGTGGCGGTGGGTGAGGAAACTGCATTCCTCAAGACCCTGACGTCGGGTTCGAAGCTATTCGAAGAGGCCGCCGACGAGGTGAAGGCGTCGGGCAAGTCGGTGATCCCAGGGTCCGAGGCATTCACCCTTCACGACACGTACGGCTTCCCGATCGACCTGACGCTCGAGATGGCTGAAGAGGCTGGACTGACCGTCGACGAAGCGGGCTTCCGCGAGCTCATGGCCGAGCAGCGCAAGCGCGCCAAAGAAGACGCGCAGGCGCGCAAGCATGCCCACGCCGACCTGTCCGTCTACAAGGAACTCGTCGACCGCGGTCCCACCGAGTTCACCGGTTTCGACGAACTCGACACCGAGGCAAAGGTTCTCGCGATCATCTCGGGTGGCGTGCGCCAACCGGTCGCCGAGGCCGGCACCGACGTCGAGGTCATTCTCGACCGCAGTCCGCTCTACGCCGAATCCGGTGGACAGATCGCCGATCGCGGCGCCATCACCGGAAACGGACTGAAGGCCAAGGTCAACGACGTCCAGAAGATCGCCAAGAAGCTCTGGGTCCACAAGGTGACCATCGAACAGGGACAGCTCCTCGAAGGCGACACCGTCACCGCACACGTCGACCCCGCGTGGCGCAAGGGCGCGACGCAGGGTCACTCCGGCACGCACATGGTGCACGCCGCGCTGCGTCAGGTGCTCGGACCGAACGCAGTCCAGGCCGGTTCGATGAACAAGCCGGGATACCTGCGCTTCGACTTCAACTGGCAGGGCGGGCTTTCCGAGACGCAGCGCGATGAGATCGAGCGCGTGTCGAACGAGGCCGTCGGCGAAGACTTCGCGGTCAACACGTTCGTCACCGACCTGCCGAGTGCGAAGAAGATGGGCGCGATGGCCCTCTTCGGCGAGAACTACGGTGACGTGGTCCGCGTCGTCGAGATCGGCGGACCGTTCTCGATGGAGCTGTGCGGTGGCACGCACGTCGAAAGTTCGGCGCAGATCGGCCCCATCACCCTGCTTGGTGAGTCGGCCGTCGGCTCCGGTGTTCGTCGTGTGGAGGCGTACGTGGGACTCGACTCCTACAAGCACCTCGCCAAGGAACGTGCGCTTCTCGCGGGTATTGCATCGTCGCTGCGGGTTCCGTCGAACGAGGTCCCGGGCCGTGTCGAGCAGATCGTCACGCGCCTGAAGGCGGCGGAGAAGGAAGTCGAGCGACTCAAGGCACAGGCCGTGCTGTCGTCGGCGGGCTCGCTGGCGAACGGTGCCACGACCGCGGGCCGGTTCCGTGTTGTCGCGGCGAAGGTGCCCGGTGTCTCGGCGAACGATCTGCGGACCCTCGCGGGTGACATCAAGGGTCGTCTCGGGTCCGAGCCCGCTGTGGTCGCGCTCTTCGGCGATGTCGATGACAAGGTTCCGTTCCTCGTGGTCGTCAATGTGGCCGGTCAGGACGCGGGTGCTCGTGCGGGCGACCTCGTCAAGTCCTTCGCCCCGAAGATCGGTGGCCGCGGAGGCGGTAAGGCGGACTCGGCACAGGGTGCGGGAACGGACGCAGCGGGAATCCCCGCGGCGATCTCCGATGTCACGGCTGCGTTGTCGGGGCTGTGACCTTCCAGCGGGGCAGAAGACTCGGCATCGACGTTGGCGCAGTGCGCATCGGCGTCGCGGTCAGCGACCCGGACGGCATCCTGGCCACGCCCGTTGAGACCGTTCAGTTCGTTTCGGACGGCTCGCCGGAATCGGCAGATATCCGGCGCATCTGCGAGATCGTGGCAGAGTATGAGGCCGTTGAGGTGATCGTTGGACTGCCAACCACTCTGCAAGGACGACATGGAAATGCGGCCGAGGCAGCGGAGGAATTTGCGGCTCGGTTGCGTTCGAAATTGGACGTTCCGATCCACATGTCTGATGAGCGCTTGACGACGGTTTTTGCAACACGTGCGCTCCGCGACAGCGGCGTCCGAGCGCGCAAACAACGGCAGGTGATCGACCAGGCTGCGGCCGTCGCCATTCTCCAGAACTGGCTTGACGGGCGTACGAGGAGTTTGGGGCAGGACAGCTGAGTATGGGATCTCCGAAAGAGCCGCGGCAGCTTCCGCAGCGCGTCGGCAACGCCGTCGCAGCCGCGCGAGGAAACAAGCGAGGAACCGCAGTCCTCGCGATTGCCGTTGCCGTGCTCCTCCTCGTTGGTGCAGGTCTGGCCTACTGGTGGAAGTCTTCGCACCCGTACGTTCCGCCACCGGACTTCGCTGCCGGCACCGCCGGACCGGACGTTGTCGTGGGCGTGAAGTCGGGGGAGACCGCCGACGATATCTCGCAGGAGATGCTCAAGAAGGGCGTCACGAAGAGCGCTTCGGCGTTCTTCGATGCGGCCGTGTCGAACGACGCGATGGGCAGCCTGCAGCCGGGCTACTACCTCGTCCCGTCCCACATTCCGGGTGCCGAAGCGGTCGAGAAGCTCGTCGACCCGAAGTCCCGCGTGGGCAACATGGTTCTCTCCGAGGGCCGTCAGCTGCTCGACAACAGCGATCTCGACACTGGCTCGACCCGTGAGGGCATCTTCCGCAAGATCGCTAAGGCCAGTTGCTACAAGCCGAACGGCAAGGAGCGCTGCGTCAGCTACGAGGACATTAAAGAGGCCGCGGCCAGCGACGACCTTGCCGCGCTCGGCGTTCCCGAGTGGCTTCGTGACGATGTCGCCAAGGCCCCGCGCAAGGAGACTCAGCTCGAGGGCCTGATCATCAGCGGAAGCGTCGACTTCGACCCGTCTGCGTCGCCGACGCAGATCCTGAACCAGCTGGTCAGCGAGAGCGCGCAGCGGTACGAGGACTCGGGCATCCTCAAGAACGGACCGAAGGGCTACACGCCGTACCAGAAGCTGGTGATGGCCTCCCTGGTGGAACGTGAGTCGCACCCGAAGGACTTCGGAAAGGTCGCACGCGTCATTCTCAACCGCCTCGCCAAGCCGATGCAGCTGCAGTTCGACTCGACCGTCAACTACGGCCTCGACACTGTCGAACTCGCGACGACGGATGCGGACCGGGCACGGGTGACGCCGTGGAACACCTACGCCATGGACGGCCTCCCGGCCACCCCGATCGCGTCGCCGAGCCTCGACGCGCTCAAGGCCGTCGAAGACCCGGAGAAGGGCCCGTGGCTCTACTTCGTCACGGTCGACGCGAAGGGCACGACGGTGTTCACCGACAATCTCGAAGAACACGAGAAGAACGTCCAGAAGGCCAAGGACAGCGGCATTCTCGACCAGGGTCGATGACGCGTAAAGCAGCAGTTCTGGGGAGCCCGATTTCGCACTCGCGCTCGCCAGAACTGCACCTTGCGGCCTACCGCGCGCTGGGTCTGGATTGGACCTACGAACGCATCGAATGCACGGGCGAACAGCTCCCGGGGTTGGTCTCGGGTCTGGGACCCGAGTGGGTCGGCCTGTCGGTGACGATGCCGGGCAAGGTCGCCGCACTGGAGTTCGCCACCGAGCGGACCGAGCGTGCCGAACTGGTCGGGTCGGCGAACACGCTGGTGCGGATCGACGGTGGGTGGCGTGCGGACTGCACCGACATCGACGGTGTGGCCGGAGCTCTCATCGAGGGCGGTGTCGGCGACCTCGAAGGTGCGCACGCGGTGGTTCTCGGGGCTGGCGGTACGGCACGACCGGCGCTGCTCGCGCTCAGCGACCTGGGCGTGGAAGCGGTGACCATCGTTTCGCGGGATCGCGGTCGCGCCGCGGAGACGATCGAACTGGGTGAGCGCCTCGCGATGGCAGTCGCGTGGCAGGACCTCGAGCCCGAAGACCTCGCCTACACGTGCTCGGGGGCGCAGGTCGTCGTCAGCACCATTCCGGCGTCGGCTGCGGCAGACGTTGCCGCCTCCGTGGCGCAGTGTCCGTTCCTCCTCGACGCCATCTACAACCCGTGGCCGACGCCGCTCGCTGATGCGGTATCCCGTGCTGGTGGAACGGTTGTCAGCGGCCTGGAAATGCTTCTGAACCAGGCCTATTCGCAGGTCGAGCAGTTCACCGGCAGACCCGCGCCACGAGAGGCCATGGCAGCCGCGATTCGCTAAGCGGGATCCGGAAATCGGTTCCGGACGGTCCGCTCCCGCATCGTTCGAGGGTGGCTTTCACCCTTTTCGCTGTGTGGTGCCTGGCATTGTCGGTGATCGACCTGCGTCAATTGCGGTTGCCGAATCGGCTGACGCTGCCGGGCGGTCTGATGATCGTCTGCTTCGGTGCGTGGTCGAGTCAGTTGCGAGCGGTGCTCGTGGGCGCGGGGCTCTTGTTCGCGATCTACCTTCTGGCCCATCTCGTGAGTCCGAGTTCTCTGGGGGCCGGTGATGTGAAGGTCGCGCTCGGACTCGGGGGAGCTGCTGCATTGGCGGGGCCGCACGCCTGGGTGGTCGCAGCTGTCCTCGCGCCGTTGATCACCGCAGTGGTCGGAGTACTTTTCCTTCGCCGGCGGCCGGTGCCGCATGGACCGTCGATGTGTGCGGCGACGGTGTTCGCGATTCTCTGGTGTTCGTGACGGCGGGGCCCGGAAGACTGGCGATTCGGCCGGATCGGACCCCGAACGTGGGGTGGATCGTGGAATCGCCAGTGGTTCGGGCCGCACGGCGATTGCACTAGTGCCAACCGGTGATTCGGCGATTTGTCGGCGCATGAAAAGATGGACACCGTGTTGCGTTGGGTAACTTCAGGTGAATCGCACGGTCGCGCGCTTATTGCGCTGCTCGAGGGCATGGTTGCGGGTGTCGACGTCACGTCGGCAGAGATTGGAAACGATCTCGCTCGGCGCCGTCTCGGCTATGGCCGCGGTGCGCGCATGAAGTTCGAAGCCGACGAGGTGACGATCCTCGGCGGTGTCCGTCACGGCAAGTCGCTCGGTGGTCCGATCTCGATCATGATCGGCAACTCGGAGTGGCCCAAGTGGGTAGAGGTCATGGCGCCGGACCCGGTCGACGAGGCACTGCTCGCCGACCTGGCTCGCAATGCCCCGCTGACTCGTCCACGCCCGGGGCACGCCGACTTCGCCGGCATGCTCAAGTACGGCTTCGAGGACGCACGACCGGTTCTCGAACGCGCCAGTGCGCGCGAGACCGCGTCCCGCGTCGCGCTCGGCGCGATCGCAAAGTCGTTCCTGCGCCAGGCTTTCGGCGCCGAGGTGATCTCGCACGTCGTCTCCATCGGGGGCGCGGCCACGCCGGACCCCACGGTTCCTCTGCCTTCG
This sequence comes from Nocardiaceae bacterium, assembly GCA_021372355.1. Lineage (GTDB taxonomy): Bacteria > Actinomycetota > Actinomycetes > Mycobacteriales > Mycobacteriaceae > Smaragdicoccus. The sequence continues at coordinate 67,576 of JAJFUQ010000070.1, forward strand.
GACCTCGCGGCGATCGACGCGAGCCCGGTGCGTGCTTTCAGCAAGGACGGCGAAGCTCTCATGATCGCCGAGATCGAGGCTGCAAAGCGCGACGGTGACACCCTCGGTGGTGTCGTCGAGGTCGTGGTTTCCAACCTGCCGATCGGCTTGGGTTCGTTCATCAGCGGTGAGAACCGTTTGGACTCGCGTCTGGCCGGCGCCCTGATGGGCATCCAGGCGATCAAGGGTGTCGAGGTCGGCGACGGTTTCGAGACGGCGCGCCGGCGCGGCAGCCAGGCTCACGACGAGATGCGCCCGGGCCCCGATGGCGTACTTCGTTCGACCAACCGTGCCGGAGGCCTGGAAGGTGGAATGACCAACGGTGAGCCACTGCGCGTGCGTGCCGCCATGAAGCCGATCTCGACCGTTCCGCGTGCACTCGCCACCGTCGACATGTCGACCGGTGAAGAGGCCGTCGCCATTCACCAGCGTTCTGACGTGTGTGCGGTCCCGGCGGCCGGTGTCGTCGCCGAGGCGATGGTCGCGCTCGTCGTCGCGCAGGCTGCGCTGGAGAAGTTCGGCGGCGACTCGATCGTCGAGACCAAGTCCAACATCGACAACTACCTCGCGAGGATCGCGAAGCGGATGCGCCGCTGATGTTCGGGCGCGGGCCGACGCCTGGCCCCATGAAACCGCGGGCGATTCTGGTCGGACCGCCCGGTGCAGGTAAATCGACCATCGGGCGTCGGCTCGCGAATGCGCTGGGAGTCGAGCTCTTCGACACCGACGCGGCGATCGAACGCGAAACCGGACGCACGATTTCGGACATCTTCGCTACAGACGGTGAAGAGCATTTCCGCGAGATCGAAGAACGGGTCGTTCGGGAAGCCGTCATTCATCAGCGCGGAATCGTGTCGCTCGGCGGTGGTTCGGTGCTGTCGAAGAACACGCGCCAACTGTTGCGCGGCCATACCGTGATCTATCTCGAAATCAGCGAAGCTGAGGGGGTGCTCCGCACCGGCGCGAGCAACGCGCGGCCCCTGCTTGCCGGAGCGGACCCGAAGGCGAAGTATCGGGAACTAATGCGCCGGCGGCGACCGCTATATCGGGAGGTCGCCACAATCCGCATCCGGACCGATCGGCGTAGCCCGGGACGCGTGGTTGCGCAGATCCTGGGAAAACTGGGTGTCAAGAAATTGCCTGAGCTGCAGCGTAAGACAGAGGAGCAGAAGTGAGCGAGACGGAGCCGGTACGGATCGATGTACGGACCGCACAGCCCTACCCGGTGATCGTCGGTCGTGGCCTTCTCGACGACATCCTCACCGCGCTCAAGGGCACGCGTCTGGTCGCGATCTTCCACCAGCCGACGCTCGCCGTCTCGGCGGAAGAACTGCGTGGTGAGCTCGCAGCAATTGGTATCGAGGCCCACCGTGTGGAGGTTCCCGATGCCGAAGCCGGTAAGGACCTCGCGGTTGCCGGCTATGCCTGGGAGGTGCTCGGCCGCATCGGGATGACCCGCAGCGACGTAGTGGTAAGCCTGGGCGGTGGCGCCGTCACCGACTTCGCTGGATTCGTCGCCGCCACGTGGATGCGTGGCGTTCGCGTCATGCACATTCCGACCACGTTGCTCGCCATGGTCGACGCGGCCGTCGGCGGCAAGACCGGAATCAACACCGACGCGGGGAAGAACCTCGTCGGCTGCTTCCACGAGCCCTCGGCGGTGTTCGTCGACCTCGCTACCCTCGAGACGCTGCCGCGGAACGAACTCGTCGCCGGTATGGCCGAGGTCGTGAAGACCGGTTTCATTGCCGACCCGGTGATTCTCGAGCTCATCGAGAAGGACCCCGAGGTCGCGATCGACCCGACCGGGCCGGTGATCGCCGAGCTCATCACGCGTTCGATTCAGGTCAAAGCCGATGTGGTCGCTGCGGATCTGCGCGAGTCGGACCTGCGCGAGATCCTCAATTACGGTCACACGCTCGGACACGCGATCGAGCGTCGGGAGCGCTACAAGTGGCGTCACGGCGCGGCGATCTCGGTGGGCCTGGTGTTCGCCGCCGAGTTGGCCCGTCTGGCTGGTCGCCTCGACGACGCCACCGCCGACCGCCATCGTGCAGTTCTTGAGCTCCTCGGCCTTCCGACCAGCTACGACGCTGACGCGTTACCGCAGCTCATGGAAGCCATGCAGGGCGATAAGAAGAACAAGCAGGGCGTGATGCGGTTCGTGGTGCTCGACGGATTAGCGAAGCCAGGACGCCTTGCCGCACCCGATCCGTCGTTGCTCGCCGCTGCGTATTCGGCGGTCGCGCGCGACTGAAAAGTCGCGTCTAGAGCCGAGATCGGAACGGGCATACGCTAAGCGCATCCTGCATCCGCGCTTGAAAGAAGATGGCCATGGCCGCTTCATCGAATCCCGAAGAATTCCGGTCGGCCTTCGGAGGAACGATCTTCGAACCCGGCGACGACGGCTACGACGAAGCGCGCTCACCCTGGAACGGCGACATCGATCATCGCCCAGTGTTGATCGCTCGGTGCTCATCGCCCGGCGACGTTGCGTTGGCGTTGGACTACGCCGCGTCCAAGGGGCTCGAGGTGTCGGTCCGTGGGGGCGCGCACAGCTATCGCGGCACGGCGGTCACCGACGGCGGGGTCATGATCGACCTCAGTGCGCTGAATACGGTGGTCGTCGACGTCGAGGCGAAGACCGCGCGAGTCGGCGGGGGTACGACGCTTGCGACCCTCGATGCGGCCACGCAGGAGCACGGACTCGCCGCGCCAGCTGGAGTCATCAGTCATACCGGAGTGGCCGGGCTGACCCTTGGCGGCGGCATGGGCTGGCTGACGCGTTTGGCCGGATTGTCGATCGACAATCTGCTTTCCGCCGAAGTCGTGTTGGCCAACGGCGAAGTCGTGCGGGCGTCGGCTGAGAGTCACCCGGATCTGTTCTGGGGACTCCGGGGCGGCGGTGGAAACTTCGGTGTCGTCACCGAGTTCGAATTCCGATTGTACGAGATCGGACCGATGATCAGTTTCGGGATGTTCTTCTGGGGTCTCGAGTCGGGCCGCGAGGTGCTGCGTCTCGCTCGGGACTACATCCCCACGCTCCCGCCTAATTCGGCAGTGCTCATAGGTGTCGGATTGTCTGCTCCACCAGCACCTTTCGTGCCCGAAGAATTTCACGGCCGGAAGGGCCACGCGCTCCTGGTGGTGGGTTACGGACCTCCCGATGATCATGCGGAAATGGTCTCGCCGCTCCGCGAGCAGGTGCCTCCGTTGTTCGAGTTCTTGACGCCGATGCCCTTCACGGCTCTGCAGCAACTGTTCGACGAGGACGCTCCGTGGGGTGTTCTGGGCTATGAAAAGTCGCTCGACATCGATGATCTCTCGGACGAGGTGATCGACGTTCTGGCCGACCTTGGCGGTGGGGGCACGTCGCCGATGTCGTTTCTGCCGATCTTCTCGTTGGCGGGAAGATTCACCGAGATTTCCGAGGACGACACCGCGTTCGGAGGTTCGAGGTCGCCGCACTACACGGTCAACATTGAGGGGGCGTCGCACGATCGCGAGATTTTCGAGACCGACCGGGCATGGGTTCGCTCGGTATTCGATGCACTGTCCCCGTACGCCTCCAATGTCGGTGGCTATGTGAACTTCATGGCCGAGGCGGATGCGGACCGGGTGCGCACGTCGTACGGCCCGGACAAGTACGACCGCCTCGCTGCCGTCAAGGCCACGTACGACCCTGGCAACGTCTTCCACCTCAACGCGAACATCAAGCCTGCTCTGACGTAGTTGACGGCGGAAGACATAGCCCCGTCGCTCTGCTCGCCATAGGCTCGGAAGATGCGACCCAATCACGCGGCTCGGCGGGAAGCGCTTCGGCGCCTCGTGCGAGAGGCGGACGCGACGGCGATGCTGGTCACCGATCTCGTCAACATCAGGTACTTGACCGGGTTCACGGGATCGAATGCCGCACTGCTCGTGCACGTCCACGGTGACCAGCACACGCTGCTGTGCACCGACAGTCGGTATTCCGAGCAGTCGGTGGCAGAGGCGCCCGACCTGCGGGTGGAGATCGCCCGGGCGTGTGGGCGCCGGCTCGCAGAGTTCGCGAACGAAGCGGAGTACAAGTGTCTTGCGTTCGAGGGCCATGTCGTCACGGTGGACGATCATGCGATGCTCTCCGGAACCACCAAAGGCATTGAGCTGCGACCGGTTTCGGGTCTTGTCGAGCAACTCCGCGAGGTCAAGGACGACGGTGAGATCGAGCTGATCCGGCAGGCTTGCGCCGCCGCCGACGCAGCTCTGGCCGCACTGCTGGAAGCCGGGGGATTGCGTCCCGGCAGGTCCGAGCGGGAAGTGGCCCGCGACCTCGAATGGCGCATGTTCGAGGCCGGCGCCGATGGAGTCGCCTTCGAGACGATCGTCGCGACCGGCGCGAATTCGGCCATCCCGCATCACCGGCCCACCGATGCGGAGCTCACGCACGGTGACTTCGTCAAACTCGACTTCGGCGCGTTGGTCGACGGCTACCACTCGGACATGACGCGAACGTTCGTTCTGGGTGCAGCGTCCGAATGGCAGCGCACGGTTTACGACGTCGTTCTGGCGTCACAGCTGGCGGGCTGTGGGGCGGTCCGGTCGGGAGTCACCGATGGCGAACTCGACGCCGCATCGCGTGATGTCATCGAAGCCGCGGGCATGGGCAGACAGTTCACGCATGGGCTGGGGCACGGCGTGGGACTGCGCATCCATGAAGCACCGGCAATCACCAAAACCGGAGAAGGTAAACTGCTGTCCGGCGCGGTGGTGACCGTGGAGCCAGGTGTCTACTTTCCGGGCCGAGGTGGGGTTCGGATCGAAGACACCCTCGTCGTCCGGGACTCGGGTGCCGAGCTGCTCACACTCACCAGCAAAGACCTGACAATCGTGTAGCTGAAATACTTGTGTCGTTTGAAAATCGAGGAGACCCGTGGCAAGCACCGCCGACTTCAAGAATGGGCTGGTTCTGAACATCGATGGAGTGCTGTGGTCCATCACCGAGTTCCAGCACGTCAAGCCCGGTAAGGGACCGGCGTTCGTGCGTACCAAGCTCAAGAACGTGATGTCGGGCAAGGTAGTCGACAAGACCTGGAATGCGGGTGTGAAGGTCGAGACCGCTACGGTCGACCGCCGCGACATGACCTACCTGTACCACGACGGTTCGTCGTACGTCTTCATGGACGGCGAGACGTTCGAGCAGGTCGAGATCAGCGAAGAGACCCTCGGTGGCGGTGAGCGCTTCCTGCTCGAGAACATGACCGTCCAGGTCGCCACCCACGAGGGTGCCGTGCTGTTCGTCGAGCTTCCGGTGGCCGTGGACCTCATCGTTCAGCACACCGACCCGGGTCTGCAGGGTGACCGTTCGACCGGTGGCACCAAGCCCGCGACGCTGGAGACCGGTGCCGAAATTCAGGTTCCGCTGTTCATCAACACCGGTGACAAGCTTCGCGTCGACACTCGCGACGCCAGCTACATCTCGCGCGTCAACTCCTGATGACGGACGATTCACGTCCGGAGAAGAAGCTCGGTACGCGCCACAAGGCGCGTAACCGGGCCGTCGACCTGCTCTTCGAGGCCGAGGCGCGCGGTATGAGCGCCGGTGAGCTGCTGGCAGATCGACTCGGAATGGTCGGGAAGACCGATTCGGTGAACCCGATCAACCCGTACACGGTCAAGCTCGTCGACGGTGTCATGGCCGAGCGCCAGCAGATCGACGGGACCATCCGGGACTATCTCGAAGAGTGGACCCTCGACCGTCTTCCTGCGGTCGACCGTGCAATCCTGCGAGTTGCCGTGTGGGAGCTTTTCTTTGCTCTCGACGTTCCGCCCGTTGTCGCGGTCGATGAAGCCGTCGAGTTGGCGAAGAAGCTGTCGACGGACGATTCGCCGGGCTTCGTAAACGGCATCCTGGGACGGATCGTGCAGGTCGCCCCGCAGGTCCGCGCAGCATCGGCAGCATCCGAGGACTAGGTTCCTCGTTACTTCTCGCCCCCGTGGTTCGTACAGAACTGCGGGGGCGCAGTTGTTTGTGGGACCGATGCAGAAGAAGGGGTGCTGGTTAGCACCCCTGGGGGTGCTAGTTGGCGACGCCGATCTCACCGACGATTTATCTGTGCCCGTCGGACTGACGACACCCCTTCTCGAAAAGGACAATCCAGTGCAGATGAAATCAATGCTCAGCAAGGTCTTCGTGGTTCCGGCGCTCGCCGCTCTCCTCGCCGGAGGCATCGGGATCGCTTCAGCAGAAGCGTTCGATGACGGATCTGATGGGGGTTCGGAGTCCGCAGTGACTTTCGACGGCTCCAATGCATCGGACGAGGAGTCCACCGGTGACGAGGGCGGCGAGGAAGGTGGCGAGGACCAGGATCAGTCTGCCGGGGAAGAGGGTGGCGAGGACCAGGACCAGTCCGCCGGGGAAGAGGGTGGCGAGGACCAGGACCAGTCCGCCGGGGAAGAGGGCGGCGAGGACCAGGACTCGGGCGGGGAAGAGGGATAGCAGTCTGCTCCTTCGGACCTATCTCGAACGTAGCTCCCTGAACTAGGCTCGATTCGTGGAGCAAACCACGTGCCTCATCGCAGGCGGCGGCCCCGCGGGCATCATGCTCGGACTGATGCTGGCGCGGGGCGGCGTCGAAGTCACGGTCTTGGAGAAGCACGCAGATTTCCTGCGCGACTTCCGGGGCGACACCGTCCATCCGACCACCCTGGATCTGCTCGACGAACTCGGTCTGGCCGAGGAGTTCGAAAAGCTGCCGGCGACCCACCTCGACTCCGTCAATCTGCCGATCCGCGGCCGCAACATGCAGGTCGCGACGCTCAAGAATCTGCCCGGCAAATACAAGTACATCGCCATGGTGCCGCAGTGGGACCTGCTCAATCTGTTGGCCAAAGCAGCGTCGGAAGAACCGACCTTCACGCTTCGGATGCGAACCGCGGCAACTGGTCTGGTTCAGGAGAACGGTCGCGTCGTCGGGGTGACATATCGCAGTGACGCCGGTATGGGTGAGATCCGCGCTGACCTGGTGGTGGCGTGCGACGGCCGGGACTCGACGCTTCGTGCGGTTTCGGGACTGCAGACCATCGAGTGGCCCGTCCCGATCGATGCCTGGTGGTTCCGGCTTCCTCGGCATGAATCCGACCCGGCGGGCGGGGTCGGCGTCCTGGGCGACAAGCGATTCGTCGTCATGCTGGATCGGGGTACCTACTGGCAGATCGCGACTCTGATCGCGAAGGGCACGGATGCGCAGGCTCGGCAGGGGCAGGTCGTCGACATTCTCAAGCCGATCGCGGAGCTCGTGCCGTGGCTCTCGGATCGCGTTGATGCGCTGGACAATTGGGATGACATCAAGTTGCTTCACGTCCGCCTGGACCGGTTGAAGAAGTGGCACATCCCCGGATTTCTGTGCATTGGGGACGCTGCGCATGCCATGTCGCCGGTGGGAGGCGTCGGTATCAATCTCGCTATCCAGGACGCGGTCGCGACAGCTCGGATTCTGCACAAACCGCTGCTGGAGAAGTCGGTCACTGATGCGGACCTCGCCAAAGTGCAACGCCGCCGGATCGTGCCCACGGCGGTGACGCAAGGAATGCAACGGACACTGCACGAGCGGGGTCTTCGCCCGGCACTCGAGGGCAAGCTCAACATAGCCGGCCGCGACGAGCTTCCACTGGCTTTGCGAGTTGTACGGAAGATTCCGGTGTTGCGCAGCCTGCCGCCGTTCCTCGTGGCACGTGGTGTTCTGCCGGAGCATGCGCCGAAGTTTGCGCGACGCTGATTACCCGGGCTGTCCTATCCGCTGATAGGCTCCTCTATCGACCGACGTCCTTTAACGAGCCGTCCCGTGAGGCGGAGAAGGAGGTCCATCTCAGTCGTGCAACGCCACACTGCTGAGTGGGAAGCCCATGCCCGAGAGCTGATGTCCGCGGCTGATGTGAGCCGGACTATCGCCCGCATGGCGCACCAGATCATCGAGAAGACCGCTCTGGATGCCGAAGATGCACCGAATCGCGTTGTCCTCGTTGGAATCCCGACCCGTGGGTTCACACTCGCCGAACGCCTTGTGGAAAAGATCGCCGAGTTCTCCGGTGTTCGTCCTGCGGTCGGCGCTCTCGACATCACCCTCTACCGCGACGACCTGCGCAAGAAGCCGCATCGTGCGCTCGGCGAGACGGTCGAGCCGCCTGGTGGGGTGGAGCAGGCACTCGTGATCCTCGTCGACGACGTTCTGATGTCCGGCCGTTCGGTCCGCTCAGCGCTCGACGCCTTGAGCGACATGGGCCGCCCGCGCGCGGTCCAGCTCGCCGTCCTGGTCGACCGAGGTCATCGCGAACTGCCGATTCGTGCGGATTACGTCGGCAAGAACCTGCCGACGGCACGCTCGGAGGACATCTCGGTGCTGCTCGACGAACTCGACGGCCGCGACGCCGTGATGCTGCACGGAGGTTCGCGGTGAAGCACCTGCTGTCGATCAATGATCTGACCCGCGAAACGGCGACCTCACTGCTCGACGACGCCGAGCGTTTCGAACAACTTCTTCTGGGCCGCGAGGTCAAGAAGCTCCCGACCCTGCGCGGTCGCACGATCATGACGGTGTTCTACGAGAACTCGACCCGTACGCGGGTCTCGTTCGAGGTCGCAGGCAAGTGGATGAGTGCGGACGTCATCAATGTCAGCGCGAGTGGGTCATCGGTCGCGAAGGGCGAGTCCCTTCGCGACACGGTCATGACCCTGCGCGCCGCCGGTGCCGACATGCTGATCGTTCGTCACCCGGCGTCGGGCGCGGCACAGCAGATCGCACAGTGGACCGAAGAAGACGGCACCAAGGTCGTCAACGCCGGTGACGGCATGCACGAGCATCCCACTCAGGCGCTGCTCGATGCCCTGACGATCCGCCAGCGACTCGGGTCGATCGAGGGCAAACGCGTCGCGATCGTCGGCGACATTCTGCACAGTCGCGTCGCTCGCTCGAACGCGCTCCTGCTGTCCATGCTGGGCGCCGATGTCACGCTCGTCGCACCGAAGACGCTGCTGCCGGCCGGAGTGCAGGAGTGGCCGGTCAACGTGTCGCACTCGATCGATGCGGAACTGCCGGCTGCGGACGCGGTCATGATGCTGCGGGTTCAGGCCGAGCGCATGAACGGCGGGTTCTTCCCGTCGGCGCGGGAGTATTCAGTGCAGTACGGGCTGTCCGAGCGTCGCATGGCGATGCTGTCCGACGATGCAATCGTCCTGCACCCGGGTCCGATGCTTCGCGGCATGGAGATCGCCTACCCGGCTGCCGATTCTCCGCAAACCGCCATCCTGCAGCAGGTCAGCAATGGTGTGCATGTGCGGATGGCAGTTCTGTTCCAGTTGCTGGTCGGGACCGAAGAGGAGGTCGCGTGAGCGGGAGGAGCGCGGGAGCATCGCAGCGAGTACCGCAGCGAAGCGAGGAAAGCAGCGAGGAGCGGACCGTGCGACGGAGCGAACCATCGGCGCTGAGCGTCGTCGTTAAGGGAGTTCGCTTATACGGCGAAGGTGACCCGGTCGACGTACTCGTCGCCGATGGCGAGATCGCTGAAATCGGAAC